>NZ_JBFUJB010000035.1:0-30512 GCF_056401575.1 Rhodococcus sp. P4_E4
GATAATATCACGGTCAACGCCGTAGCCCCAGGCCCCACGGCCACCGATCTGTTCCTGGACGGGAAAGACGAAGCTACAGTGGAGAACCTGTCCAAGCTGGCTCCCCTGGAACGCCTCGGCACACCGGTGGACATCGCGGAGGCTGTCGCGTTCCTCGCCGGCCCGGCTCGCTGGGTGAACGGCCAGGTGATCTACGTGAACGGTGGCGTTGTTTAGTGTCGCTCCCAACGCATGCGCTGAAGCGATTCTCCTGAGCACTTCGCTGCGACGGAACCTGGCGCCGTCACGGTATCGTCGCGACCGACTCTGGCTGAGAATCAACTTCGGTTCGAGTCTGGTCGAGATTCAACCGTGCAATGAGAGCGTTCACAGTCGCTTGCCGGCCGGTCCCCGTTGGGTTCAGCGGGTTGGTGCTCATCGCCCCTTGCGAAAGATGCCAACCCAATGGGGCACACTTGGTGGGTTTCGCGCCCTGTTCACGAATGTGGACGGCTGTGCGGTGTGTACTTGTCGCCTCGATCTTTTGTCGTGCCGATGCGGTGGCCTGATCGGTTCGAGAGTGTGGTTTCGGTGGTGTTCAGGACTGCCGAGGCACTGTGCGGCGACTGATGTCGATCGGCGAGGCGCTCGCTTCCACGGTCTGGGGGTCATCTTTCGGGTCGAAGGGGTAGCCGGGTTCTGTCAGGGGGCGTGGGCATTGCCGCCAACCGGCTCAGTGCAGTGACGATCAGCGACGACCATGTCCCGTTCTTCGGCAGCTTGAGGTGGATGGGGCGCGCATGGGTCGAGATGCGTGCCGCGATCGAGAGTCCGAACCTGATCGAATGCGACACTCCTCGCTTGTGCAGCCAGGTCGGGTAGTTGTGGCTGGCTACGGCGCCGTCGGTGCGGACGAGGACCCGCTTTCCTGGCCAGGCAGTGTGCGAGTTAGGCAACTGTGCCAATGCTTTTTGTGTGACACCGATATGATCGGCGGCCGTGTTCGAGCCGGCGTTGCCTGGCCGAAGCAGTGCCGCGACGGGTTCGCCGGTCCCGTCGGAACCGTGGTCGGCGAACGCCAGCCGGGGATGAAATCCGAATCCGCGCTTGTAGGTCGGAGCTGCAGATTGCTTCTCCGAGTGGGCGGTGACGAGGGTCGCGTCGAGGTCGATGACGATCGGGTTCTGCGCGATGATGTCGATTGCGGTCAGCACTGCGGGTGCATCGGCAAACAGTGCGGCGATCAGGCGGCACACGGTGGGATCGAAGGGTACTTTTCCGAACACGGCGGTGTTCGCGCAGGTGGCGATGTCGGCGAGGCAGTCGCCGCCCAATGCCAGCGACACGCGAGGTCGGTGACGATCTACCCGGGGTCGAACTGCGGCAACGGTTTCCGCCACGACGACAAGCTGTGCGAATGACCCCGGTCCCGGCGGCATCGACAGACAAGGCGGGTTACGACGACGTAGTGCTTTTCTTTCGAGTGACTTTTCACGTGCTCAGCAGGCTGTTGCCTGCCGTGGTCGTCAATGGCGTTCCGTCCTGACTGTTGCCGAATGTGGCAGGGGCCTGGCGCTACGACGAGTCGCTTGTCTATCGATCACCCAATTTGCACAAAGATGATGTCAGTTTTACTGTAGGCTGAGGGGACGTCGACGTTCTTGGGTTGTTCAGCTCCAGCACATGAGTGCGCCAGAGCGATCAAGTGCCGCGGTGGCCGGCCCGACAGTGCGAATTTAGGTCGCAGTCTGCCCTTGGCGTGCTTCTGACATGTTCGGATTTTGTTCGACAACAATGATTTTGGAGTCAATCGATGAACAGCAGCCCCGTCTTGATCGACCGAGTAGGTAATACTGTCATCTGGACGCTGAATAGTCCTGACGCTCGTAATCCCATCTCCGAGCCCGGGACCATCGCGGCCCTCGAGGATGCGGTCTTCGCCGCCAACGCGGATCCGGAACTCCGTGTCGCAATTCTTACCGGCGCCGGATCTGCTTTTTCGTCCGGCGGGAACATCAAACATATGCGCGACAAGGACGGGATGTTTCGTGGCAGCCCCGCCGAACTACGGCAGGGTTATCGACAGGGTATCCAGCGCATCCCGAAAGCGTTGTACAACTGCGAGATTCCTACGATCGCGGCAGTAAATGGCGCTGCGATCGGGGCAGGTTGCGACCTGGCGATGATGTGTGATCTACGCATCGCCTCAACATCGGCCAAATTTGCGGAGAGCTTCGTAAAGGTTGGAATCATTCCCGGTGACGGTGGTGCGTGGCTTTTGCCGCGTGCGATCGGCATGGCTCGAGCCAGCGAGATGGCGTTCACCGGAGAAGCAATCGATGCTGCTACGGCACTCGAGTGGGGCATGGTGTCCGCAGTGGTCGACCCTGAGGCGCTCCTTCGGGAGGCACACGCTCTCGCCGACCGAGTCTCTGCCAATCCGCCGCATGTGTTGCGCATGACCAAGAAACTCTTGCGAGAGGGGCAGCATCAGTCGTTGGAGAGTTTGCTTGAGCTGTCCGCTGCGATGCAAGCCATCGCGCATTTCACCGAGGATCATCACGAGGCGGTCGGTGCTTTGATCGACGGTCGTGACCCAATCTTCAACGGGCGATGATCGCCGTGGTAGTCGCACGTTTGGCGCGATACTGCATGAATCTCCTACATGGCACGCGCGCCACCCGCGCGGATACGCTCGGCCCGGAGGCGTGTCGAATCGACAACCCAATTCTGTAAGGCGACATCAGGCTGGCTCAGCGTCGGCGTATTGTCGCTCCGCTCTCATTCTTGTTTCCGAGTGCCCGAATCGACCGGTTAGCAGGTCTAGATGTTGCGGGTATGGACGTTGTTGAGCCGGTACGTGGCGGCCCCGTTCATGAATTCCCTTTACCGTAAACGACAGTCGCGTACTCCACGTTCGTACAGTCACTTAGGAGAGTGCAATGACTTCACCGCACGACACCGATTCGTCCGAAGAGGCTCGCGGTCCAGACTCCATGACGCGCCGCACATTCGTGGGTACCTCGATCGCTGCAGGTGGCGCGATCGTGGCCGTATCTTTGTTAAACAGCTGCTCGAACGACTCGGAAGCCCCGGTAGCCGCATCGGGCACCTCGGCAGTCCGGTTGACAGTGAACGGTTCGGAACGTGAACTGGCCGTAGACAATCGCACCTCCCTGCTCGATATGCTGCGGGAGCACACGGAACTGACAGGAACGAAGAAGGGCTGCGACCAGGGCGCGTGCGGCGCTTGCACTGTTCTGTCGGGTGGGCAGAGGGTGTTGTCCTGCCTGGTGCTTGCCGTTCAATCGAATGGTTCCGATATCACAACCATCGAGGGTCTCGAGACCAACGGCCAATTACATCCGCTGCAGCAAGCATTCATCGACGAGGACGGCTTTCAGTGCGGATTTTGCACCTCCGGCCAGATTCTCTCAGGAATCGGCTGTATCCGTGAAGGTCACGCCGGCTCGCCCGAAGAGATTCGAGAATCCATGAGCGGCAACATCTGTCGATGCGGCGCATACACCAACATCGTCACCGCCATCTCCCGCGTGGCTGCAGAGGGAGGTGTGTGAACCATGTTTCCTTTCCAGTACGACACGGCTGCCGATGAAGCAGCAGCACTGGACGCAGCCGGCGGCGGAGCTCGTTATCTGGCCGGAGGGACCACCCTCGTCGACCTGATGCGTCAGACCGTCGAACGGCCCTCCCGAGTGGTCGATATCAACGCGCTGCCCTACCGCGACATCGAACTCGACTCGAATCGCCTGTACATCGGTGCCCTCGCTCGTATGTCCCAGGTTTCGGCCAATATGCAAGTGCAGGAACAGTTTCCGATGCTCGCCCAGGCGCTGGATCTCAGTGCCTCGGCGCAGCTGCGCAACATGGCTTCCATCGGCGGTAATCTGCTGCAGCGGCCACGTTGCCTGTACTTCCGCGACGTCAACGCCAATTGCAACCGTCGTGTACCCGGATCCGGTTGCGCTGCAATCGATGGCCGCAACCGCACATTGGCGATCTTAGGTACCAGCACGGAATGCGTGGCAACCCACCCGTCCGATCTTGCCGTCGCGCTGACCGCGCTCGACGCCACGATCGTCACCCGAGATCGAGACGGAGAGCGGACGATCCCGATCGCAGACTTCTTCAGGTTGCCCGCAGACACACCCGACCGCGAGAACAACCTCGCACCTGGAGCACTCATCACCGCCGTCGAGATCCCGGTCCGCCCTGACACCAGACGATCCGGGTACCTGAAGGTGCGTGACCGCTCGTCCTACGAATTCGCGCTGTGTTCGGCTGCGGTCGCGCTCGACATCAGCGGCGGTACCGTCCGTTCGGCGAGGGTCGCTGCCGGCGGAGTCGGCACGGTACCGTGGCGCCTGACCGGCGTCGAGGAACGACTCGTCGGTCAGAGGCCGAGCCCCGAGTTGTGGACTACCGCGGCAGACGCTGCGGCGGAAGGCGCGCAACCCCTCTCCGAGAACGGATTCAAGGTGATACTGCTCCAACGCACCGTCCGACGTCAGCTCTCCAGAGTGGCGGCCCTGTCGTGACCACCCCACTGAGTGCGAGACTGTCCGGTCAACCCCTCACCCGCGTCGACGGCCGTCTCAAGGTCACCGGAGCCGCGCTCTACGCTGCCGACAACCCGGTGCCGGACCATCTGCACGCAGTCCTGGTGTGCAGCACGGTTTCTCGAGCGATCGTCGCATCGATGGACACGGGAATCGCCAGTAGTCATCCCGACGTGGTCAGTGTGATCACCGACTTCCCTGGTATCGATCTGCCCTACGACATCTCTCAAGTCAACTTCTTCGGCCAACCGTTGGCGGTGGTCGTCGCGAACACCTTCGAGGCCGCGACCCACGGTGCGACGCTGGTGTCCGTTCAGTACACCAAAGAAGCCCAGAGCACCAATCTCGACGATGCGGCAGAAGCGGGCCGCGAACCCAGTAGAATGGGCCCCTCGTACTTCCGCGGCGACGCGGACACCGCGCTCCGAAACGCACCTGTCGTCGTTGACCGCCAATACTCTATCGCGCGTCACTATCACAACCCGATAGAGATCTCCGCGACTATCGCGTCGTGGGACGGCGATCGTTTGACGGTGTGGGACAAGGTGCAAGGAGTACACGACTGCAGAGCCGCTTACGGTCGCGCATTCGGACTTCCTGCCGAGAATATCCACGTCATTTCCCCTTTCGTGGGTGGCGCATTCGGTAACGCTTGCGCAACCTGGCCGCATCAGCTGCTCGCGGCGGAGGTCGCGCGTCAGCTGCGTCGCCCGGTGAAGCTGTCACTGACGCGACCCCAGATGTACGCCGCGATCGGCTACCGCCCCACTAGCCGTCAACGCCTGGCTCTGGGCACCGATCGTGACGGAAGATTTCTTGCCACCGTGCACGAGAGCGAAATTGAGGTATCGCGCTACGGGGGCTACGAAGACCTTCCCACGGAAGGGACAAGACTGATGTACGCGTCGCCAGCGTACAAGTCTGCGGCCAGCGTAGTACCTCTCGATACCAGCGAACCGACGTGGATGCGGGGACCTGGAGCCGTCACCGGCGCGTTCGCGCTCGAGTGCGCAATCGATGAAGTCGCAGAGCAGCTTCGGCTCGATCCTATGGAGGTTCGGTTCAGAAATGAGCCTGCCGTCGACCAGACCAATGGAACCCCGTTCTCCACGCGCAGACTTACCGAGTGTTTCCGCCGAGGTGCCGATACGTTCGGGTGGTCTCGACGCAGCCCAACTCCCGGAGCCGTACGCGATGGAGACCAGCTCATCGGCATGGGTACCGCATCCGCGCTTTATCACACGCTCCGCTCAGCGTCCTCTGCGACGGCGCGTGTGAACGCCGACGGAACCGCCGAAATCTTCTCCGCTGCAAGCGATATCGGCCCTGGGACCTACACAGCGATGACTCAGTTGGCCGCAGACGCGCTCGGCTTGCCTCTCGACCGGGTCACCTTCTCCCTCGGCGACAGTAACTACCCGGAGGCCGCAGCCCAATACGGGTCGCAAGTTATGGCAAGCATTGGCTCCAGCATCGAGATCACCGCGAGCATGCTGCGTGACCGCATCATTAGAACTGCAGTTCTCGATCCCTCATCTCCCCTCAATGGCGTTCGCCCAGAGGACATCGACATCGTCGACGGGCGGATGGAACTTCGCGGCGACCCCGCTCGCGGAGAAACCTACCGAGACTTGTTGCGCCGCCGCGGCGAACCGAGCATCGAAGCGTCTGAGACCTACACTCCCGAAGACGTAAGTGCCCGCTACTCCACGCACGCATACGGAGCAGTGTTCGCCGAGGTGGCGGTGGACGAACTGCTCGGAACCGTGAGGGTGCGACGAATGTACGCCGTGTACGACGCCGGCCGAATCATCAACCCCAGGATGGCGCACAGCCAAGCCATCGGCGGCATGGTACAAGGAATCGGAATGGCCCTGCTCGAGTCCGCAGAAATCGACTACCGCGACGGACGTCTGGTCAACGCGAACCTTTCCGACTACCTCGTACCGGTCAACGCCGACGTGCCCGTTCTGGACGCTGCGTATCTTGACGCCCGCGACGATATCTCCAATCCCATCGGCGTCAAAGGCCTGGGCGAAGTGGTCATGGTGGGCGTTCCCGCAGCGATCGCCAACGCTGTCTACAACGCTACGGGACGCAGGGTTAACGATCTTCCCATCACCATCGAAAGCATGCTGTAAATGGCGGGACGCCGGGTTTGGGCCGAACTCGGCGTCACGCGAGAGCAACGGCCTATCGCGCCGAATTTGAGGCTGCTACGGCCGAGCGGATCATCGCCGAGTCCGGCGTACGCTGAACCGTCCTGGATCTGGTGGAGACCTGGTTCAGGACGGTTCGTGGTCGGAGATGGCGTTCACGCAATATCGTGGCGTGAGCTATGAACTTTCCATTCGACTCCACCGTCGACGGCAAAGCGATCAAGATCGCGTCGATCATCGACGAACGCACCCGGCAGTAACTACTTACCATCACGAGCGGTCGATCACCGCGCAGCGGTTGACCGACGAATTGGACAATACGTTCGCGCTGTGTGGCCGACCACCTCAAGTGTTGCGGATGGTCAGCGGACCGGAGTTCATGTCGCATGTGCTGCAACAGTTCTGCCGCGTGCGAGTCAGTTATCCTGCTTCCCGCCGGGGACGCCGTGGAACAACTGGCACACTACATCGGCACGACGAAAGACCGAGGCTAGGTCGACGCACCCCCGAGCAAGCACACACCGCACAGCTGTCCACACTCGTGGACAGCGTCAACTCACGCGAGACGGCTACTACGAACAACACCCACCTGTCTGAGGCAGGTTGACAACTACCGTTCGCAAGTCGAAATATCTCCAGATCAGGGCATCTTCCGTTCAATTTGACACGCGGTATTGACCTTCCGGCATGAAAGCGCAGGCTAGACAACCGCATTCAACGTAGTGTGCGTGTCGACGCTACCTCCGCGCTGTCGATGGATGGGTCCGTCCAGATGGCGCAGCCTCTTGCCTGACGCGCTACTTCGGTCCGCTATCAGGTGCGCCAGAATCGAGATGGCGGTCTCCTCGGGGGACTGTGCATCCAGATCGAGTCCGAGGGGTGAGTTCACGCGCGCAAGGACATGCTCGGAAAGCCCTGTCGCTCGCAATCGTTCGAGGCGCTCTGAGTGTGTCCGCCGAGAACCGAGCGCACCCACGAAAGCAAGATCGTCCATCTCCAGAGCAGCCACCAACATCGGGACGTCGAACTTACTGTCGTGCGTCATGACGCAGACAACCGTGCGAGAGTCGAGTCTGCCGGCGGAGTGTTCGGCCTTCAAATATCGGTGCGGCCAGTCGACCACTACCTCGTGCACGTCCGGGAAGCGCTCGGTGGTTGCGAAGACAGGTCTGGCATCTACAACGGTCACCCGATACCCGAGCAGTGTGGCAGATGCGCCCAGCGCTCGAACGAAATCGTTCGCGCCGGCCAAGACCATCCGCGGCGGAGGCCGATAGGTGTGGACGAATGCGGGGACGCCGTCATCTGCTCCCGCGACGATGCCGGTCGATCCCGATTTGCGCAAAGCGAGGGCACGCGAAAGGAATTCGCTCGCCCGCCCGTTCTCTTCCGGCATCTCTGGGTCGTCGATCACGAAATGCTGCGGCTCATCGTTCAGCACCGTGACCAGAGCGAACTGTTGGTCCTGGTCGCGAGCCGCGATCAATCCATCGATCAACTGTCGTTGCGAAGGGTCGACTCGCTCGATGAACACTTCGATCTCGCCACCGCACGGAAGTCCAATTTCGATTGCGTCAGGATCGGAATAGCCGAATAACTCCCGCGCGGATATCCCGGTCCTGATGACCTCAAGCGCAGTACCGATCACGACGGATTCGACACAGCCTGCCGACAACGATCCCAGCGGTTCTCCGTCGGCGGTCACGACCATGCTGGCTCCGACGGCGCGCGGTCCCGCCCCGGATGTTCCTATCACACGTGCCAACGCGACGGGCGAGGTCTCCAGGAGACTGCTGATGTCGCCGAGCAATTCGTACATTTAGGACCCTTCCCGACCGCGGCGCGAATGGGCTCTCGGATTTCGAGACCGCGTGCGATGTAGTGATGTAGTACGGAGTTCGCGGATGCCGCTATGCGGATACAGGAACGACAAGCGCGACGGCGCGACGTTGGCTCGATGATACGCCGCAATGATGGCCCCCAATGAGACCTGCACGTAGAGGGGTTCCCTGACCTGGGATTGAAGTAGGCGGGCTGGCCCTTCCCGGCAGGGCGGCACCAAACTTGGAACCATTTGCTCAGTGTTCAGGGGATGATGTCTAGGTCGCATGCAACCTCGTAAGTCAACAATCCGGCCCGACAAGCATTTGCGCCACCTCAGCTTTGAACTGCGTGCTGAACCCTCAACGCATCTCGATCGATACGGGTCCTCTCGATAACGAGAGTGGCCGCGCAAGTCCATTCGCACCCTCCATCTAATAGTTCGCTCAACTTACAAGTTTCGGTTGTGCGCTTCCCGAACCCGGATAGTGCCTTTCTGCTTTGTAGAGATTGCGAGCGTGTTCATTCCGACTCGGTGCCACTCATCCGGTTATCTCGCTAGCGCGGCCTTAAATTCCCTCCGCCGTCGGTGGAGGATCGGCTCGGTGTAACCGTTAGGCTGTCGGATGCCTTCAAGGATCAGTTCTTTTGCTGCCTGAAAGGCGATGCTGTCGTCGAAGTTTGGAGCCATCGGGAGGTAATCCGGGTCGGCCTCGTTCTGGTGATCAACGATCGGTGCCATTCGCTCCAAGCTGGCAATCACGTCGGCTGTGGATACGATGTCGTGTCGAATCCAGTTGGCGAGGTGCTGGCTTGAAATGCGTAGCGTGGCTCGGTCCTCCATGAGCGCTACGTCGTGAATATCGAGAACTTTAGAGCAGCCGATACCTGCGTTGATCCATCTCACGACGTAACCGAGAATGGATTGGCAATTGTTGTCGATTTCTTCCTTGCGATCGGCGTCAGACCAATCAGTGTTCGGTGCAAGTGGAATCATCAGGATGTCGTCGATCTGGGCGCGCCAATTGCCGAGCAGATTCTTTTGAATGGAAGAGACATCGACTTGGTGGTAGTGCGTAGCGTGCAGTGTGGCACCGGTTGGGGACGGCACCCATGCGGTGTTGGCGCCGGCCAAGGGGTGGTTGATCTTCTGCTCGAGCATCTCGGCCATCTGTTCGGTCATAGCCCACATTCCCTTGCCGATCTGACCTCTGCCTGCAAGGCCGGCGTCGAGCCCACGATCTACGTTCCAGTCTTCATATGCGGTAATCCACTTTTGTGCCTTCATTTCCGTCTTGCGGACCATGGGGCCAGCTTCCATGGAGGTGTGGATTTCGTCGCCGGTGCGGTCTAAGAATCCTGTATTGATGAAAACTACGCGTTCGCTGGCCTTCTCGATGCATGCAAGGAGATTGACGGTTGTGCGGCGTTCCTCGTCCATAATGCCGAGTTTCAAGGTGTTCGCAGGCAGTTTGAGTAGCTCCTCGACCCGGCCGAACAGCTCGGTGGTGAACGAAACCTCGTCGGGGCCGTGCTGTTTAGGTTTGACGATGTAGATTGCGCCGGTTCTACTATTTGCGAGCGGGCCGGCGTTTTTACTGATACTCAGACCGGGCAAAGCGCACAGGCTTGTCAGCACAGCATCGAGGATGCCCTCGTAGATCTCGGTTCCGTCGAGTTCGAGCACCGCCGGAGTAGTCATCAGGTGTCCGACGTTGCGCACGAACAGCAAGGACCTACCGTGCAGGGTGACGTCATTTCCGTCGGGTGCGGTATAGGTTCTGTCGGTGTTGAGTTTCCTGGTAACCGACTTCCCACCTCCGCAAATTTCCTGGGTGAGATCGCCACGGTTCAGCCCCAACCAGTTGCGGTAGCCCCTCACCTTGTCGTCTGCGTCGACCGCCGCGACGGAATCCTCGAAGTCGACGATCGTGGTGATCGCCGATTCGAGGACTACGTCCTTGATGTCGGCGGCGTCGGTCTTTCCGATTGGGGAGGCGGCATCGAACTGGATCTCGATGTGTAGTCCATTGTTCCGTAGTAGGATTTTCTCTGGTTGGCGCTTTCCGCCGACGTAGCCGACGAACTTGTCCGGGTGCTTGAGCGCCGTGCGGGAGCCATCGCGTAGTCGAACACTTAATCCGCCGCCGTCGATCCAATAGGACGTGGAGTCGGTGTGCGAGCCAGTGATCAGTGGCACCGCAGAATCGAGGAACTTCCGCGACCATGCGATGACCTTGTCGCCACGCGGTTTGTCGTAGACGGTGCTGGCAGCGACACCTATCCCCTCGGCGATTGCATCCGTGCCGTAGAGGGCGTCGTATAGCGACCCCCACCGAGCGTTAGCTGCATTGAGCGCGAAGCGGGCATTGAGGATAGGGACGACGAGTTGAGGGCCTGCGGTGACGGCGACTTCGTCATCGACATTGTTGGTCATAACCCGGCATTGAGTGGGTTGGGGGACGATATAACCGATCTGCTCGAGGAATGCCTTGTACTCGGCATGGTCGAAGGGATTGCCCGCGTGTGTGCGGTGCCAGTCGTCAATGCGAGTCTGGAGTTCCACCCGTGTCTCGAGTAGTGTGCGGTTCTTCGGTGTCAAGTCGTGCACGATTTCGGTTGCGCCGGCCCAGAAGGCATCGACGCTGACACCGGAGCCGGGAAGAGCTTCGTTCTCCACAAAGTTGTACAGGACACTTGCGACTTGGAGGCCGCCGGCTTGAACTCGATCAGCCATAATCTCCCTCATTCTTCTCCGTTGTATTTCGTCCAGGGGAATCCGTTTTTGGTCATCCAACGTCGTGTGAGACCGCACCGACTCGCGGGGACGGATGCCACGTTGCCGCGATTCGTCGGCTATCCCGCTCGGCTCTGTCGCGCGTTCAGCTCTGATACCGGTGGATACTGCTGGGTCGTCGACAGTTCTGAGCCGAGTTATCTCAAATGACAGTTCCTGGATTCAGGATTCCATTCGGGTCGAGTGCTGACTTGATGCGACGGGTGAGTTCCATGACATCTCCGCCGATCTGGTTTGGCAGCCAGGCCTTCTTCAAGCGGCCGACTCCATGCTCTCCGGTAATCGTGCCGCCAAGGGAGATTGCGAGATCCATAATTTCACCGAACGCCAGGTTCGCACGCGATGTCTGTTCCGGGTCGGCGGCATCGTGCACGATCAGTGGGTGGGTGTTGCCGTCTCCGGCGTGAGCGATGACTGCGACGAGCAGTTTACGCCGGGTGGCGATGGCTTCAATGCCCTGTATCAGAGCGGGCAAGGCCGGAAGTGGAACGCCGACGTCCTCGAGGAGGAGGTCACCAAGTCGCTCGACTGCAGGAATCGCGAAACGTCTTGCTGCAGTGAATGCTTCGCCCTCGTCGTGATCATCGGTAGTGAAGACGTCGGAGGCATTGTTGTCAGTGAACACCTTGGCCATGAACTCGATTTCCCGTGCTCGGTCTTCGCCGGGGGAGTCCGATTGGGCAATCAACATGGCGTTTGCGTTGAGATCGAGACCCATCTTCAGGCCGCTTTCGACGGCGCCAATGGCGGCGCGGTCCATAAACTCCAGCATGGCGGGTCTCATCGTTCGAGTGATGTCCAAGATTGTGTTCGTCGCATCCTGCACTGTCGCGAATGACCCGACCACCGTACTGACTGGATTCTGCGCGGGAAGAAGGCGAATGGTGACCTCTGTGATGATTCCGAGTATTCCCTCACTGCCGACGAATAACTTCGTCAGCGACAATCCCGCGGAGTCCTTCAGGCGTGGACCACCAAGTCGGACGGTAGT
The DNA here is from genome assembly GCF_056401575.1 of Rhodococcus sp. P4_E4. Classification (NCBI taxonomy): domain Bacteria; kingdom Bacillati; phylum Actinomycetota; class Actinomycetes; order Mycobacteriales; family Nocardiaceae; genus Rhodococcus; species Rhodococcus sp. P4_E4. Next base: position 12,328 of record NZ_JBFUJB010000035.1, read on the forward strand.
TCCGTCGGCCAGGACGACTTCAAGGCCGAGTATGTAATCAGTGGTGACGCCGTATTTGACGCAGCAGAGTCCGCCGGCGTTGGTTGCAGCGTTGCCGCCGATCGAACACATTTCGTATGACGACGGGTCGGGCGGATACCACAGACCGTGCTCTGCGACAGCGCGTTTAACTTCCACATTGAGTAGCCCAGGTTGTACGACGGCGGTACGGGTCGCTGGGTCGATCGCTATATCGCGCATCATTTCGGTAGTCAAGACGATTCCGCCATCGACGGCGGTTGCCCCACCGGACAAACCCGATCCAGCCCCCCGGGGAACGACGGGAATATGGTGCGTTGTCGCCCAACGCATTACCGACTGCACATCCTCGGTGGAGGTCGCACGCACGACGGCAAGCGGTCGCCCGGCGTTGGGATCGCGAGCCCAGTCACGTCGGTAGCTTTCCGTCACATCAGGATCAGTGAGGACTATCGTATTTGGAATCTGCGCCTGCAGTTCGCTCAAATGTCGTTCTGTCACAATCATTGTCAAGATGATCCTTAGGTCGGTGCCTGCTGGTTCGGTCGACGCTCGAGATACTCACTGATACTGGGCAGTAATCGCTATTTACTGTTCAGCGAATCTTTGGGTGAATTTTCTGAGCTATCGTCATTCAAATCGTCGGTGGCGCAGAAGATATGGTGATCTATCGACAAACGCATCGCCGCGTTCGGTGACGCGAGATTCACCCGATCTAATGGGCGTGGCTGGGCCCCAACGTATCCAATCGTGCGGTGGACGATGTGGCTGCTTCGTTTTCGTTTCGCCGGCCCGGGTGAATGGTGAGGGCGGCAACCGCTGCGACAACGACCACGCCGCCGGCGGCCAGGTAGAGCTGAGTTGGTGTCCATCCGGCGTCGATCAAAGTTCCGACCACCAGTGGCGATGCAATGGCAGCAGTGCGGCCGACTCCGACGGCGTTGCCCACCCCGGTTGCTCGAATCGATGCCGGGTACGTCAATGCGGCCGCGGCGAGTAGGACAGCAATCCCGCCACTGATACACATTCCCATCAACAGGCCGCCGACCAGGGCGAGCCACAAGGTCGAGAGTGTCAAAGGGAAAAGCACAAGGAGGACTGCGGTCGAGAAGATGGCTGCGAAGAGGACGCGTTCGATCGAGAATCGGGTCGAGGCAGATCCGAACAGCAACGTACCCAGGACGCCACCGGCACTAAGTACAAGCCCACCCGTCAACCCACTATTCTGTGACATTCCTGCTTCAATTAGTAGCCTGGGGCTCCAGCTCGTGACGAAGTAGTAGACGAACAGCATGACCAGAAACATCAGCCACACTGTAAGTGTCGAACGGCGGTATGGAGCTGATAACAGAGCTGTAAAACGTCCGCCGCCCTCGACCGCTGACGACTGTCGTTCAGGCATTGCGGTAAGAGGCTGTAGCCCCATGCGACGGTTGAGTACATTGAGTCGGCGCAATGCATCCGCACTGCCGTCGGTGACAAGAAAATCTACTGATTCGGGTAGTCGCCAAATGACCACTATCAGGCAGCTGGCAGAGAGGCCGGCGCCTACGAAGAATACCGATCGCCATCCGAGGTGGTCAATCATCAGGACTGAGGCCAATCCGCCAAGTGTGGCTCCGAGGGTGAAACCGGTCGTTTGGAGGCTGACAGCCAACCCGCGCCAGCGTGGTGAGGAGTATTCGCTGGCAAGGACATTGGTGCAGGAGAGCAGTCCTCCGATACCGAGACCAGTCACCAGTCGAAGGACCCCGAGTTCCACAGCGTTTTGCGAGAATCCTGAGAGTGTCATGCCCACTGTCGCAATGGAAATGCATAACAAGACCAATTTGCGACGGCCGATCCGGTCACCCCATGGTGCAATGAACAAGGCGCCGATTGCCATGCCGAGTAGGCCAGAACTCAGTAACAGTCCCAGTTGTGAGCTGGTGATGTTCCATTCCGCCCTCACTGAATTCGCGGTGTAGCTCATCACCAGGATGTCGAAGCCGTCGATCATGTTGAGCACTACGCAGATGCCAATGGCGGTCCAGTGGAACGACGACATCCGCTCGACACCGGTTTCAAGACTGTTTTTTTCGGTCATGTTTTCTCCAAGGAAGGAACTCGCCGAGCTGTGCGCAGTTCGATTCTGAAGGATTCGACGGGGCTACAGATGCGAGATCGGGCATGAGAAGCAGATCGCTTGTCGGTGCTCGCCGAGATCCGGCGTAAGTCCGGATTCTGCAGGCATTGGCAGCGCCTCAAGGCTGGGATTGAGACGTGCGTGTCCTGAAGCCGGAAAAGTGCCGTCACGCTTCGCCGTCGACTGGCTGCCGGTCGCGTCGGGCTTGTGAGCACCTGGGCCACAACAAATGTGCGGTGGCGCTAGTTGTGGTGATGTGTTCTCGCAGATGGCGTCGCAGTAGGTGCTCCGCCGATCGTTAATGTGAAAGCGAACTCACTTTAGTGTAAATGTGAAGCAGGCCATAGTCAACAGATGGTTTCCGTGGCGCGTTGCGACGCCACGTTGGTCGGCGGGCAATTGCTTCCTTGCGCAAAGCTGGGCGTGCGCAGGCGGGCCGGCTTCTTGGAATTGGCGATACTGGGCTCAAGATGATCGATTTGTGGAAAGTCGGCAGCCTGATCGTCTGGAACGCAACACGTTTCGAGGTGTGCGAGCTCGGAATCTGCTTGACGTGTCGCCCGTACTTAAATTAAAGTAAACTCACTTTCAGTTTTGGAACAGGGCGAACGACGGTTCGCGGCCAGGATGGTGGGCGTTTACCTGTGTGGACCGCCTGTGCCATCCAACTGAAGTTGCCGGTAGGAACGAGATAGCACCGAGTCGAACGAGGGCCTTGATGAAACACACGATGCAAGACACGCCACTGACGTTGGCGCTCCTGTTCCGGCGGGCGGAGCGTCTTTTCGGACACAAACGCATTCAGGTAGCGGGGCCGACTTCTGTTGAAACCACCACGTACAGCGAGTGGGCAACGGGCACCCGCAAACTAATCGGCGTGTTGGATGCACTGCAGGTGCCGCTGGGTGCGAGAGTCGCGACATTCTCCTGGAACAACCGTGACCACCTCGCGCTCAGCTTCGCAGTTCCAGGTTCGGGGCGCGTTTTTCACGCACTGAACTTCCGGCTGACCGACGAGCAGCTAAGTTTCGTTGTCAACGACGCGGAAGACGATGTGATCTTCGTGGATCGGTCGCTATTGCCTCGACTTGCGCCACAGTTGCCCACCTTCAAATCCGTTCGACACGTCGTCGTCGTCGACGATGTACCTGCGACTGAGTTGGACATACCTTCGATCCCGGAACACATAACTGTTTCGGAGATGGCCGATCTGTGCGCGACTGCCGTCGAGGTAGATCCATGCGTGAATGATGAAAATGCCGCGGCTGCAATCTGTTATACGAGCGGCACCACTGGAAATCCCAAGGGGGTCGTGTACTCGCACCGAGCCATGTGGCTCCACGCGATGGCGCTCCTGCAAGTCGACACGACCGGAATCAACGAACGCGATGCGGTCCTACTGTTGGTGCCGTTCTTCCACGCCAACGCGTGGGGGTTGGGGTACGCAGCAGTGGCTGCGGGGTCGGATCTTGTGTTGCCTGGCCGGGATCTGTCAGGACCCGTGATCGCCGAGCTAATCGAAGTCTGCGGGGTGACTATCTCTACAGCAGTTCCCGCTGTGTGGTCTCGAATCTTGCCAGAACTCCGAGGGCGGGACGTGTCGTCCCTCCGGATGCTGTGCTCGGGAGGAAGTGCTGTGCCGGCGCGGTTGACAGAACTGTGCCGATCGCTCACCGGCCAGCCGATCATGCAGGTGTGGGGAATGACGGAGATGATCTCCTTCGCCTCGATGGCTAGAACCCGCCCGCATAACGACAGCGGTAGCGCAGTCGAGTCTGCCAAAATTGCGTCCTCGCAGGGTATCCCGGTTCCTGGAGTCGAGTTTCGTATCGTGAAGGAAGGGACTGAGGACGAGCTGCTGTGGGACGGCGTCGCAGCGGGTGAATTGCAATGTCGAGGTCCTTGGGTGACCGCTCGATATCACGGTGAAGGTGAAACTACGATTGCCGCGACAGATGACGGATGGTTCCACACCGGAGATTCCGCGAGTATCGACCCGGACGGTTACGTGCGTCTGAGAGATCGCCTGAAAGACTTGATTAAGTCGGGTGGGGAGTGGATACCATCGGCTGAACTCGAAGTTGTTCTGCTCAAACACCCCTCAGTAACTTCGGCCGCGGTCATCGGTGTCCCGTCCCTTCGCTGGGACGAGCGGCCAGTAGCCTGCATCACAATTGCAGATGATGAGGGAGCGGTCGATCAGAGCGTGCTCCTGGACTGGCTTCGTCCGCAGGTGGCAAAACTGTGGTTACCCGACGAGATTCTCGTTCTACCAGAACTTCCTGTCACTTCCGTCGGAAAAATCGACAAAAAAGCACTCAGGGCGCGCTTCGCAACCACCGAGCGTCCCTGAATCAACTTCCCAGAAGCGAGGAACACAATGGTTCATCTCGAAAAGCGAGACAAAGTTGCAATCCTGACCCTCGATCGTCCTGAAGTGCGGAACGCGATCGAACGCGCAGACGCTGAATTGATCGAAGCATTTATCGACGACGTCGAGAACGACGACTCAATTTGGGTCTCCATCATCACAGGCACAGGCTCAGTTTTCTGCTCGGGAGCGAATATCAAAGCTTTCGCCAACGGAGGGGGACCGCCGAGGACAGATCGCGGAGGTTTTGCTGGAATTGTTACCCGGTATCGCCACAAACCTCTCATCGCGGCAGTCAATGGTCCTGCGCTCGCGGGCGGCTGCGAGATAGCGCTCGCTTGCGATCTGGTGGTTGCATCCACGACTGCGTCCTTCGGTCTCACCGAGGTCAAGCGATCCCTCGTGGCAGCGGGAGGCGGACTCCACCTGCTTCCGCGCGCAGTGGCCAAAAACATTGCAATGGAAATGGCATTGACGGGTGATCCGATCGACGCTGCAAGAGCCCACCAAGCGGGTCTAGCCAACGAAGTGGTCGAACCAGCAGATCTTATGAATGCGGCGCTCTCGCTGGCTGAGCGTATCTGTGCGAATGCGCCACTTGCGGTGCGAGAAAGTCGCGATGTGCTGATCAACGGACTTCGCCTCGACGCCGAGCACACCATGGCCATCGCTGAAGAAAGTATGGACAGGATCCGCAAGACCGACGATTTCACCGAAGGCTCACGCGCGTTCTTCGAAAAGCGGCCTCCCGAGTGGCGTGCACGCTGAATAGCCATCTCAACGGACATTCTATTCCTGTCCGGTGAGGCTCGAACACATCCACCGGATTCAATTCCAAGGAGAACAGCATGACTACCGACCCCTATCTCACCAGCCTTGGCACGTCTGACCGAGACTCCATTCGGTTACTCGGTCAGGATCTTGCCACCGACTTGATGGGCACCGTGAACTTCGGCGATCTGGCCTACTGGCTGGTGACCTTGCACCCTCCAACACCGGAACAAAGCCGTTTGTTCAACGCAGTTTTGGTCGCACTCGCCGATCACGGTTTCACCCCACTGGCACTTGCCACCCGCCTGACGCTGCACAGCGCCCCGGAGTCGGTGCAAGGGGCGATGGCCGCCGGGCTGCTTGGCGGTGGGTCGAGACTACTCGGCGTCATTGAAGAAGCCGCGATATTCCTCGACGACGGTGTCTCAGATGCCGGCAACGATCCCGATTTTGACGCAATAGCTAGTGAACTGCTACGTGCTCAAGTGAGCAAAAAACGCGCAGTTCCAGGCTTAGGTCATCCATTGCATAAAGACGGCGACCCCCGCACTCCGGTTCTCTACAGCCTCGCCGAAGAAGTAGGGCTCGTCGGTCCGCACCTACGCTTGCTCACCGCGATTGGACGAACACACCCAGAAATTCTCGGTCGGACACTGCCGCTCAACGGTGCGGGCGTTTGTGGTGCGATCCTTGTCGATCTGGGAATTCCTCCGTCACTCGTCCGGGGCGTTGCGCTGGTCGCGCGCTCGGCGGGTCTACTGGGGCACATCGCTGAAGAGATGCGTCACCCTATTGCAGGCCGTCTCTATCACTCGGTAGAAAGCAATGCCGAGTACGTCGCCCCCGGCGCGGAAACGCGAAATCGAATCTAATTCGGGAGCGCTCGTTTTTGCCGGAAGAGCACCATCGGACGCTAAAGGTAACAGTGGCCGCACGTAGATTTTCTGATGCAGCCAGCTGGAGAAAAAGGAACAATATATGGGAATCGACCTTGAGACAGCACGCGCAATAATTTCCGGTGCACGTTTGGCGAGTGCAAGTTCTGAAGTCAAGCCGCTGGCCATCGTGGTACTTGACGCCGGAGGACACCTCGTCGCGGCCGAACGTGAAGACGGCGCGTCTATGAAACGGTTCGAAATTGCTCACGGAAAAGCATACGGCGCGCTTGCGCTCGGAGTGGGATCGAGAACGCTGATGGTTCGTGCGGAACAGCAACCTCACTTTGTATCTGCTGCCGCAGCGGCAATCGGAGGTGCACTCATCCCTGTCCCCGGAGGTGTGCTGATTCGTGATACAAGGGGGGCGCTAGTCGGTGCCATTGGCGTCTCAGGGGATACCTCGGAGAACGATGAGGAAATTGCTTTGAAGGGGATAGCCGCCGGGCATCTAATTTCCCAAGTTGATTGAGATTCAGACCTTTCGGACCGCCGTCATCGACGAAGGACCAATTGACGCGAACTCCAGACTGGGTGCTAATATCTGGAAACCTCGGTTTCGGAGAACAATGTGCGCCGCGTTTAAGGGATCCGCAGTCGATTTTTTGAAGCAGAAACGAAATCAACTGCAAATCCTAATTAGTCGCGTCTGTAGTTCTTTAAAATGCGGTTTGATATACCGCAGACAGGCGAATTGCGCGTCTGATCTTGTAGGACTGTGTGAGCATTGAATATAGAGTCGCCAGCCGACTGTGAATCGGTGCTCTCCTCGGGTGCGGCGCAGCGAGCACTAATATTCTTACTCGTCCATCAATGGGAGTCGAATATGTCGATCTTGGAAACTGATCTAGTATCGCGGCAACCGACAAATCGTGGTGTGCTCGCTACGACGTAGACGGGTTGGCGGACGCGGCCGACGATCCCCGATCCGGTCGGCCTCTCGTAGCCTTAGGTCATCGCGAGGTCGTCTACGCGATCTTGGATGTCGACTCCGAAGAAATGCGGTGTCACCCAGGGGAGTTCGCGGCTGAGCGATACACGTCGGGAGATCGGAACGATCCGCAAGGTCCGGGAACTGGCGGGTCAGACTCGAATACATACGAAGATGAGAGGTGCAGCTCCCAGCGGTTTGGCGCCTGGGACCGCAGGTCTCGCCGGACGAGATCACGGAGTTCATCGCCAGAAGAACTCCGTGGACGCAGTCGTTTGTCTCGGCGTAAACTGCCGAGCAGGTTCTCGCGAAACATTTACCGTAGAACTTCAAAAACGGGTCACCAGTCTATCTGAGATGGACGTTCCTGTTTCTGTTTTGGCTGGGATGCTGTGTCAGTCTAATGCATCTGCATGCGGGGTTGCCCGGGATTTAGTCGGACCTCAATACGGTTCCCAATTTGAGGAGAGGGTCTCCGCGCTGCCACGAATCCTCGCTGCGCTTAGGCAAAGCGAAATCAGAGAAAAGGATGTATGTGGTAGCTAAATATAAGAACTAGTATTCATATCTATTGGTTGAGAATTGCCGTCAGAAGCACTTCTGGCGAGGTTATTTGAGAATATCGACCGAAAAATTTACGAACGCTGTCATTATGAGTGAGTATCGAAATCTTCCTCTCGACGGTAAACCGAACTAAGGGCATTCTACTTTGTTAGCGTAGATGCTGCGATACCAGATAAGGCCTACCGTGTCTGCTGCCTCCTCTATCGTGGGTGCTTCTCCGCCGTGCCTCTCTGTTTCGACGTACCAATGGTAGGCGATCTGCTCCACCATTGTGGCTAGCGCAACGGCTGCATAATCTGGGTTTAGCGGAATTGTCGGTAAGTGTCGTCTTAGATACTTTTCTTTTCTTCGAAATGTTTTCTGCCTGAGATTCCACCACAATTGTGCACATTCAGGTACTGCGGCCGACATTTCAAGCAGGCCGGCGATCAGGTGGCGATTCTCGTAGTACGTTGTCAGGTATCTTCGCGATGATTCTCGCAGCGAAGCCAACCTGTCTCCCTTAATCCAGCTTCCATCAACAGCGGTGTAAAGATCCTCCACAAGTTCTTCAAGGATCTCAAGGAACAGTGTGTCCTTATTCTCGAAATACCGGTAAATTGCCCCAAGCGAGAGCGAACTGCGCTCGGCAATCTCCGCGACCGTTGCACCGAAGTATCCGCGCTCAGCAATAACATCCCGGGCGGCGACCATGATGCGGGCTCTGGTGAGTTGCCCCTTTTTGGTCGGTGCGGCCCTGGGTCTTGACTTCGAGACATCGACCACGAATGCGGCCATTGGCCACCCCTCCATCCAGAACGCTACTATGATTTCATTTTCATGCTAGCAAAGATGCCTCCCGAGTGCAGTTTGCTTCATTTGTAGTGAAGCGACCCGCCTGGCCGATCGTCCGCCAACCCCACGAATCCCCTTTTTTGAACCGTCCCCGCCACTTGCGATTGCTCTGCGGCTGTGAGGGCAAGAGTCCTCTTTTCGCGTTCTTCGAGACGCCGGTGAGCCCAACACCGGCGCTTCTCCAAACCGGTTCCACATCCGCACCGCCACCATCGAAAGGCCGTCCCTGCGCATGTACTTCAATCCCGCGATGAACACGCCGATATCTCCTGCCGCCGTGCGTCATTGACGTCGAGCTCGATCGGCCCAGCGCAAGAACAGTGAGATGCTTTCGGCATACGCCTTGGTCGTCGACTCCGCTCGCTCGCGCCCGAACCGCAGCTCCCGCAGATAGCTCTTGTCCGCGGGTCGACTTCACCTCGTAGGCATCATCGACCACCGCCCAATACGCGCCGCCAGATGGCATCCGAATCCGAAGAGCTTCGCACACGTGCCGCCACTTCATCGATCGACAATGAACCACAAAGCGGCCCGAAAAAACTGTCGTATAGGCGAGACCCACACAGTCTTGCCTATACGACGTCATGCCACAGTCTGAGAGCCCCCGAAGTAAGCGATGGCGCCGTCTTGTTCGCTTAGTTGGACATCGTAACCAGGATCTGCCGGGCGCGGTACCGTCAACGCAGTGAGTAGTCAGTCGCTGAGTCCGCAGGAGGCTCGGGATACCAAAGCCATCTTGTCGTGTTTTAGGTACCAACCGACGGTTTCACGGGTGAAGAGTGCGGTGAGTATCAAAGCGATGAGCATCAGACCTGCCAGGAAATAGAGGGCGTTGTTATAGCCGACCGGCGAATCGAATCCGCCGCCCATTCCGATCAGCCAGCCGATGACGTAGGGGCTGAATCCGCCGGCGTAGATTCCGATATTGACGATTGAACTCGCCACACCTGTGGAGCCATTTCCTGCCGAATCGAATGCAATGGCGTACACCAGTGTGTACGGAGCGTTCATCGCGAATCCGGCGAACAGTTGAATAGCAATGAGCGTTCCCAATCCTTGGTCGACGAACTGGAACAACAACATGTCCACTCCAATCCATCCAAGGACGATCATCAGGGACAGTTTGCGTCCGATTCGATCCGAGATCGCACCCCAGGCGATCTGGCCCAAGCCGCCGGTGATCGTGAACAATACGCTGTAGGCTGCGACTTCCGCGAAACTGAAGTTTGCAACAAAGGCTAAGTACTGTGGCAGCCAAAAGCTGAGGCCGAGATATCCAACGATCGCCAACATCGAGACTGCAGCGATGACTCCGATATTCGGGTTGCGCAACGCCTCTCGAGGCGTGATCGCCTGCGCAGCTTCGCTTTCGGTGACAAAGGGAGGGGTTTGGTCGGCAGCGGCGATACCGTCGATGACCGCTTCGTAACGCCGTTTGGTGGCGAACCACCAATAGATGGTGAAGGCGATCGCCACGGGGATGGGGAAGTAGAGGAACACGACGCGCCAATTGTCGGATCCGTAGTGGGCCAGAATCGCGCTGACAGCAAACCCGCCAATCAGTGTTCCCCATGGGTAGCCGGTGTGATGAATTCCCAGTGCCATGCCCCGACGTTCTTTGGACCACCACTCGCCAGCGGAGGCGACCTCGATCGCCTCACCCGCCCCGCCGATCGCGTGCGAGAGGACCTGCAGAACGATAAGACCGCCAAGTGACGCAGTCAGAATATCGAAGCCAGTGAGGAAGGTGAATATGGTGTAACCGATCAGGATGGGGAGATGACGGTATTTGCGTCGCCAACCGTGCCCGCCCTTGTCTGCCCAAACCATCGCCGGGACGCAGATCAGGGTGGTCGACATCATGATCAGCGTGGTGACCAATCCCGCCGAGCTGGGACTGAGGTCGAACTCCTCGGTGATTGACGGAAGCACCATGTAGATCATTTGGCGGGAGATCGAGTCGAGGCCGTAGACCAACCACAGAAATATCAGGGAGAATGCCGAAATCGTCATTCCCCGGCGGACTCGGCTGCTGCGAGCTAACGCGGATGTGGATTCCATCGTCATGTACGTTTGCCTTTTCTCTCGGGGATGAGAACGCAGCAGCCCGTCGCGTGCTCATAGGGTTGTGGAGACGGCGCCTATGGGTTGTTCTCCGTCGCCGTTATGTCGAGATTTGATCAGCTTGTGGAGCTTGTTCGTGCACGATCAGTCCCCGAATGTTCTTGCCGTCCAGCATGTCCTGGTATCCCTGATTTACGTCTTCGAGGCGATACCTCGTAGTAACCAGTTCGTCGAGTTTGAGATTGCCGGTGTCGTAGAGGCGCAGCAACTTGACAATGTCGTACTGCGGATTTGCCGACCCGAAGAGCGAACCCTTGATGGTTTTCTCGTGCAACGTCAGATCCCAACCCGACAGGTGCACGGTCATCTTGTCCGGATTGGCCAACCCGGTAATGACCACGGTGCCACCTTTGCCGATCACGGCGGTTGCCGCGCTGACGACATCCTCGTCGACCGTACCGACGAGGATAAGAGCCTGGTCTGCGCCCTGGCCCCAGGTCAGCTCATTGACCTTCTCGGAGGCGCTGACAGCGTCGGCGAAGGCGTGGGTGGCGCCGAATTTCAGGGCGGTCTCACGCTTGAATGCGACCGGATCCACTACAACGACATGCTTCGCTCCAGCGCTGACGGCGCCCTGGACAGCATTGATACCAAGTCCGCCGATGCCGTAGATAACGACGGTGTCGCCGGTGCGGACTCCGCCCGTATATACCGCTGTTCCCCACCCCGTGGGAACTCCGCAACCGACAAGCGCTGCCGTTTCCAGCGGTATCCAGTCGTCCACTTTGACCACCGAGTACTGGGAGATAGTTGCCCGTTCCGCGAAAGTGCCTAGCATGCATGATGCGCCGAAATCTATTCCGCCGGAATGAAACTTGAATGACCCGTCGGGCATGCAGCCCTCCATGATCGTGGCACCCATGTCGCAGAGGCTCTGACGGCCGGTGGCGCAGTACCGACACGTGCCGCAGTTCGGAATGAAGCTGCACACCACGTGATCGCCGGGTTTGACCCTTGTGACTCCGGGTCCGACCTCTTCGATGATTCCCGACCCTTCATGCCCGGCGACGATAGGAAAGCGCGGTTTTAGACCGCCGTCACTGAGATGCAGGTCGGAGTGGCACAACCCGGCGGCGACGTATTTGATGAGTACCTCACCGGGACCGGGTCCGTCGAGGTCCAGCTCCATGATTTCGAACGGTTTGCCGGCCTCGAGCAGGACCGCGGCTGTGGTTTTCATGTTTCTCTCCTTGAGCTCTGATGGTCGAGTTGGGTTCTTATGTATGGCGGAGCAAACGGCCATTCGTTGCTCGACCGGTAACACGTGATTACTGCCGAACTTCGTCTATCCGCCGTCAGTCAGTTCGGATGAAGAAGGCGGGGGAGGGGTCGTTGACCAACGTGATCGACTTGAGATGGGTATACATGTTGAGCGTTTCGGCACAGTATTCGCTGCCGATGCCGCTTTCCTTGTGTCCCCCGAATGGGGATCCATCGATCATGTTGAAGTACTTGTTAATCCATACTGAGCCAGCTTCGAGAGCATCGGCGGTTTTCATCGCGTTCCCGATGTTGCTGGTGTAAAGACCCGCCGCGAGCCCATAGCGCACCCCGTTGGCTTCCCGCACCATGGTGTCGTGGTCGTTCCACCGGATCACCGACAACACCGGGCCGAAGATCTCCTCCTGGGCGATCCTCGAGGAATTGTCGGTGACGAAGATTGTAGGCTTGACGAAGTAGCCGAACTCGTTGCCAGGCACGACCGCCCGTTCGCCGCCGATCAAGAGTTCCGCACTTTCGCCCTTGCCGATTTCGACGTATCTCAGTACCCGTTCGCCTTGTTCGGAGGACACCAAGCAGCTCACCACCGTGGCTGGGTCGAGCGGCGCGCCGACAACAATGCGCTCGAATCCGGCGACAAGCTTCGGCACGAAGGTGTCGAAAATGTCGTCATGCACGAATAATCGGGTACCGGCGAGACACGATTGGCCGTTGTTGTGCGCAACCGCGAACGCCACATTGTCGACGATTGCGTCGAAGTCGGTGACGTCGGGGAAAACGATGTTGGGGCTCTTCCCCCCCAGTTCGAGTGAAACTGGGACCAATCGGTCCGCACCGGCTCGAGCCACCACGCGCCCGACTTCGGTACTTCCGGTGAAAGCGAGCTTTTTCACGTCTGGGTGCGCCGTGAGCGCCACACCGGCTTCCTCTCCCAGACCTGGGACGATGTTGACAACGCCCGGAGGGAAGATGTCACTGATGATCGCGCCGAGTTCGAGGGTTGACAGTGTGGCGTTCTCGTCGGGTTTGAGTACGACGGTATTGCCGGCGGCGAGCGCGGGAGCCATCTTAAAGGCTGCCATAATCGCAGGTGCGTTCCACGGGATGATCTGGCCGACTACGCCGATCGGCTCGCGTTTAGTGATTGCTACGCCATTCGGAACGGAGCGATTCCAGCCAGTGTGGGTCAGCGCCGCGGCCGCGAAAAATCGGTACTGATCTGCGGCCCTAGCGTGGTCGATCACTGTTTCCCCGAGATGGCGGCCGATATCGAGGGAGTCGATGAGGGCCAGTCGGTCAATGTTGGCATCGATCGCGGCGGCGAGTTGCACCAACATCGCCGACCGTTCCTCGACCGGGGTCACAGACCAGGCAGGGAAGGCTGCTCGGGCGGCGGCAACGGCCTCGGCGATATCTTCTTTCGACCCGCGCGTGACGTCGGCGAGATGCTCGCCGGTTGCAGGATTGGTTGCAGCGAAGGTCGCGGTGGTTGCTGAAGCGAAACGACCACCAATCAGCGGCTGGTAGCGCTCCGCGAGTCCAACTTCTGTCCCCACGGGTTCTTTGAATATCGTCATGTGAGTGTTCCATTCTGCGCGGGTTCCCAAGGGACTGCGTCTGATTCGTGATCTGACGATGCGATGTATGGCGCACTGCATGCTTCGTTCTCGGTGTTGTGGCCGGGCGCGGATATTCATATCTGGCGCGCTGGTAGTGAAGTCCCGACCCTTCGATTGAAGCGTGGCGAACATCACAAGTAAATGTGATTTCACTATTTCTACTAGCTGGTCTTCTCTGCGTCAAGGGCGCTCAGGATTCGCTAGCTGATCGACGGCGCGTTAATGGCGAGCTGCCGTGTCGGGAACTTTCCGCGTCAGGGGAATAGAGGCTCGATGACAATGGGACTGTTGGAGCGGGTCGAGGTTGCGAGCGCCTGGGCACAGGGGGGCGCCGATTCGACGTTCGATCCCCGTGATTATTTTCAGTCATGGATTGCTGGCGCGCTTCGGTGCATACGACTGTTCGCTGGGCCGCCATGCTCCGCTCATTGTTAGAGTCGGGTCGTGGTGCTCCAGGCTGTGGGACGCTGATTGCTGACGCAAATCGCGAGCGATTCGGAGCCATCGGAGTTTCTTGGGCATGCATCCGATTCTTTGAAACACGTTGGCTTCCAGGATGGCTGACGTGTGCCACTAATATACTAGCGGCTGGATTGCACAACGCGGGTGATCGCCGACCGACTCTGGCTATTGCTGAGGGCATTCGATTGTTTCGCCGGCGTGGGAGTGTCGGTCCGTCGAAGGCAATCAACCAGGCGCACGACAGTTGTGGAGCGGGGGACCGAAAGGCTATTCCAAGAAACGTGGCTTGATGGGCTATCAACACGCTCCGGTGCCGGTGCCGGTCCCGCGATCGCCAGAGGATGAGTCTGTCTGCCCGGCGGAGGGCGTACGGGGTGCCGCCGCACAGTCCTACACGACCGCCAACGATATTGGGCATCCGAATCAAGCGGTTGTGCAATAGCGCTCATGTCATGGCTACCGCACGGCAGTGAAACCCGGGCACTTACAGCTTCTGTGCGCACCCTCTGCGAGCCAGGCGATTCAATCTACTCGACTTCTAGCTCTCGGAACCTGCGGGACGGAGTTCTCGATGCTGGCCGTTCGTTCCGCATTGTCCGCGCAAGTTAATCGACTTCAGGGTGCGCTACTCGTGTCTGGATGCTCTCGACGGTCGAGACTTCTCTGGGCTCGGTTCGAACTAACCGAAAGAGTCAATATGTTCCATATCGGCTGCGCAGCAATGGCATTCGAATAGGAAGAACGATAGAGTGGCGAGCTCGGTGAGTCGCAAGCACTGCAACGACGAAACAATCCCGTCCGGGTTCTTCCACGATGCGTATGCGTCAGAATGCTCCACATCCGTCGTCAATCGTCGACGATAACGATCAGAACGAGGAATCACGATAGGTCTGATTGCTGATCCCAGCAGTGGACTCGAAGGCAAATCCGTTGTCAACTCCCGCGTTGAGGTGTTGGTGTCGCCAATCGCCAGTCGGTTGACGCCAGGAGTGGCGTGCGTTATTGCGACTTCCCTCCGGGCAGACTCGCGACTTCGGGGACTGAGCCAAATTCGAAATTCGAGGACGGTAGCGGGCCCGGTGCTCGGTGAGCAACATTGGCGAGTGAGGGTCCGCCACTGCCTGACGCTGGGATGTATCGAGTTTTCACTGATAACGGGCATGACGTCGCTCGTCGCGTCTACGGTTCGGTCGGTCTCGATACCAACGCTCTCACTGCCGGGTGCCGACGTACGATCTTTTCGTATATTCCGACGGATGCGCGAGTGCTGAAAAGGGCACCGGCAAGCCAATTCGGCGCGCTTACCGACAATGAGCGGCGGTTGATCCCGTCGACGATTGCCTGACCCGCCTTTCCTACGGAGGTAGGTCGCC
This sequence comes from Rhodococcus sp. P4_E4, assembly GCF_056401575.1. NCBI lineage: Bacteria > Bacillati > Actinomycetota > Actinomycetes > Mycobacteriales > Nocardiaceae > Rhodococcus > Rhodococcus sp. P4_E4. Next base: position 27,676 of record NZ_JBFUJB010000035.1, read on the forward strand.
CGATGAAGCTGGGCATTGCTGCCCAGACGTCGGATACGTGTGCGATGGCGTCACTTGCCATGGGCGTGTCGATAACGCCGAAGTATGCGACGCCGACATCGATACCCGACGTGGCCATTTCGAGGCGCAGGCTGCGGGCGAATCCGTCGACCGCGTGCTTGCTCGCTGCATACGAGGCGATGGTTGGCACTGGAACGAGCCCCGCAATCGAGGAAACACAAAGAATGTAGCCGTTGGACTCGGTTAGATGCGGAAGTGCCGCGTGCACGGTGTGGAAGACGCCGAGAACGTTCACATCGAGTATTCGCTTGAACTGCGCCGAGTTTGACTCGGCCACTGTGGCTGAGGGATCCATAACTCCGGCGTTAGCGACGACGGCATCCAATCGACCAAAGTGCCGTCGAGCCGCCTCGACGGCGCAATTGATTTGAATCTCATCGGTCACATCCGCCACGAACGCTCTCGCGTCGGGGCCCAGTTTAAGGGCGAGTTGGTTCACCGTGTCGGCGACCTGGTCGACGAGCGCCACCTGGGCCCCGCGAGCGATCAGTCTGCATGCTGCATCGGCGCCGATGCCTTGGCCTGCACCTGTAATGAGGACAACTTTGCCTGTCATCTGATCAACCACCACGACTCCTTGTGCCGGCCTGGACTGTGCCTGAGCGGCAAGTCGGTGACTTGGAGTCAAGTCGACCACATGACGACTGTCAAGTCAGTGACTTGTCAGTGTGGGTGTGCTGACATGATGGAGTGATGGTGAAGGCGCATAGAGCAGAAACGACGACGGCAGGCGCAAGGACTGGCGGAAGTGTCTTTGAGGTGCGGGAGGCGATTCTGAATGCGGCGGTCTCGGCGATGGAAAAACACGGGTACGCGGGCACTTCGGTGCGGGAGGTTGCGAGGCGCGCGGGGGTCAGCCAAGGCGCCCTGCAGCATCATTTTCCAACCAAGACCGCACTGGTGGAGAGTGCGTTGCTGACACTGACAGCTCAGCTATATGAGAAAGCGGTACAACAGTCTATAGCTCTTCCCGTGGGGGGGCCGGAGCGTTGCTCGGCGGTTCTCGACGCTCTGTGGCAGATGCATAATCTCCCCATCGCTCATGTGATCACCGAGTTAATCGTTGCTGCGCGAACTGACACCGAGTTGAATCGGAGCGTGGCTGGCGGTGTCAAGAATGCGCACGAGCTGACGATCGCCATGACTGCGCGGATCCTGCCGGAGCTTTCTGATAGATCCGACTTTGCCGATTGGATTCTCGCGTGCGTGGCAACTATGCGTGGATTGGCCGTTTTGGCTTCGCTGGATTTTGGGCCGCGCAAAGTCGTCGACTGGCCCCGGACGAGAGAGATTCTGCTCGAGGTGGTCTCGGATCAGTGGTCGACGAGTTGACCTAAACTTGCCGTGGCAAGAAAGGCTCGAATATGTATCGAGTCTTGGGCCTGGAGGTTGGTTGCGCAGCATGCTTCTGCCGATGGTTGTCGACGCCTATGTATCAGGCGAGTGGAGTCAGCCCGACGCCGCCGGTGGATACTATGGGGTGGTGGCTCGGGTCTCGACTTTTTCGCGCCCGCGTATTCAGATGCTGCGGGAACCGTCACAGAATAGAGTTCTCGCGCTCGTCTTTGAGATAACCGAGCGCTCACACTGGGCATTGCATAACCTTGCGTCCAGGCACAACTACGGACTGCCTCGAAGACACATCGCCGATGTAGTGAAGTAGGCATCTTCATGATCGAAGGTCGAGCTCATCACGAAGTAGTTCGGCTCATCCACTTTCAGGGGTCGTGGGCGAAGTCCTCTGCGCTGAAATAGTTAATCTCGTCGATATCGATGAGAAGTCGGATGTCGTCAGGGCGGTGGTGCGCCAAGGCGGTGTTCGGATCCCCGTGGCGTAAATCGTCAGTTGAATTCGTTGCATCACAATCGATTTGGTCCAACGTCAGTTGTGGCCGAACGTACAGAATACGCGTATCTACATCGCAAACATGGGGTCGAGCGTGCCGCGCGTACCCTGTCTTTGTCCTTTGTTGGACTGCTCCCTTCCGGATTGGCGACGAGGCGGCCGCGGCCGACCTGCTCTGTTGACGTTGAAGTCGAAGACTTGATCAGTCCACGCGTTCGCTCGGGACAGACGCGTTCCCCTTCGCGGTCGGCGAGTAGTGGCAGGGGTGCTGAACGATTACCTTCGCTCCGAGTCGGGCGAGCTAGCGTTGCGGTTGTCGGGAAAGAGCTTTGATGGCAGATTGTCAAACCGATTTGGCATGTGTTGGGAATATCTAATTCATGATTTCAGTGCCTTCAGTTTTTCCGTGCCTGGTCGAACTCAGGGATCAGCCCGGACCCGAATAGCGCCTTCAGGTCTCGATCAACTCGCCGATCCCTGACGCTGTCACTTCGATGACCCGAGCCGAGCCGATGTCGAAGAACAGTCCGGCGATATGGAGGCGACCGTCCACGCGGGCCTGACCGACCAGAGGATGGCGTTCGAGAGTCTGCAATTGGACTGCAACGTTGACCATTCCGAGCTGATCGACCTCCGAGAAACCTGCCTCGGCCGCAGCACGCGCGACCGGATGGCCACTCGTATATGCCTGCAGACTCGTCTCCGCATGCCGCAGCCATTCCCCGACAACTCCCGCTTCCGACGAACTGTTCGTCAGGAGTGCTTGCATTCCGCCGCAGCCCGAATGTCCGCACACGATCACCGAACTGACACCCAACTCGTCGATCCCGAAGGCCAGTGCCGCTTCCACCGACGTATCGCGGCCGCCGGCAGGAACCAAGTTTCCGACGTTGCGCACAGTGAACAGGTCACCTGGGCCACTGCTCGTGAT
>NZ_JBFUJB010000036.1:0-28691 GCF_056401575.1 Rhodococcus sp. P4_E4
CCCACCATCCCTATGTTCATCGCTCAAGCCGCAAACGGAGCCCTCGAGGGCACCCAGCCAGGTGGACCCGGCGTCGGCCCTGGCGACGGAGTCATGGTTGCCGGGGACGTCCGCACACTCGCCACTCGTTATTGCGACGCAGGTTTGTCGATCCAGTACGACCAGTACGACACCATCAGTCACGTTCCCGGTGGCGCGCTTTGGCTCCCCGGCGCCATCACCTGGCTCAACGACCGTTTCAACGGGAATCCGGCGCCGAACAACTGCTCGAACATCGCACCGGGCAATTCACTGGCGCCGGAAGAACACGCGGCGAGTTGAACAATTTCTCGCATCACGCGAAATGGCACCAAATCTTCTATCGTGCCAAGGCCAGAATAGCGAATTCGCAATCGGACACGATCTGCACGCCACATAAAAGAGGAGGCCCTCTACATGAGTGACGCATCGAGCCCCGAGGAAAGAAGCGATAAAATATTTAGCCAGAAGCGCGCGAAGGAAACTCGTGAGCGAATCATCATCGGCGCAGCAACCGTTTTCGAAACCTCCGGATATGCAGCGACCAGTATCAACGAAATCATCGATGCTGGAACAAGCACCAAAGGCGCTCTCTATTATCACTTTCCGACAAAATCGAGCGTCGCTTGCGAGATTGCTGAGCGCTGGGCAGAAGCCACATATGAACTTGAACAGCAGATTTGGAGTACCGCAAATTCGCCACTTGATCAATTATATATCCTCAGCCGTTCGCTCACGCATCTCGGCACACACAGCCCACTGTACCGAGCTGGGCTTAAACTCAGCACCGAAGTGGAACTCGATACAACTCCGAGGCTCTATTATGAGTGGGAGAAACGCATCGAAAATATCTTCGATGACGCGATAACAGCCGGGCAAATTCGCAAATCCACATCCGCGAGACTCCTCGCGTCTAATTATTGCGCAATGCTTATCGGGCTTTTTCATTCTCCGCACACGCGTCACACGAATGATTTATCGGTTGAAAACCAGTTTGAAGATTTTCTCCAGACTATAATTCTTGGGAAAACTAGGTAAAATTCTCTAAGCTGTCCGAAACCCTGTCACACGTCGAATCAAATGAGAAAACACCTCACGAAAAGACTCTAACGCGGAACGGTTCGAGATTCAATGCAGGAAGTACGGGCGCTGGTGACGCGATTCCTGCGCCAAGCGGCGGACGGCAATCCCCCACCTATTGTGTTCATTCGAACCAGTTTACGCCTCGACTGCAGCCCGCATCGTCTCGCTGGCATCCACACGACCACGCATCCGAACCGGAGCACTAGCGACAGCAATTCCTTGGCCACACCAACCATCACACTTTCCCGTCCGGGCGCACAACAACTCGGCTCTAACCTATCGGCGCTAGCCAGCAGACAAATAGATTTCACCTTGATCGATGACACATCGAAAATGGAGACAAATGAAACGCGCAACTGCCCGTAACACGCACCACCCGCGTGTAAAAGCGTTGGGGATTTTTCGTGGCATACGGTGGAATGCTGCCGTGCTTGCCTCTCTCGTTGCCATTGGGGCGATTGCGCTACCTGCTAGTGCCGAACCGCTAGGCCCTGGCGAAAGCAGCAGCGATCCGGCAATTGCCTATATACCTTCCGATTATCCGTTCGGTGCGGACAGTTCGGTGCGGGCACTCAATATCGAAACCGGAGAAGTTGAGCAGAAGTTCCCGGTTGGTCCCGGACCGCTCGTCGTCAAGGAGTCGTTCGATCACAGCAAGCTCTACGTTTCGAGTCTGGGCGTCGGGTTGCGTAATGACGGCCGCGGTTTGCAGGCTGAATCCGCGTTGTCGATTATCGACAAGGAGACCGGCAACGTCAGGAAAGTGCAAACTCTGGGGCCACCGTTCGCAGTCATTCAGCTATCGGCCGACGGCAGAAATCTTTACATTCCTACTGCGGCGTCGGTCGTCCAAGTTCTTGACACAACAACCGATACGGTTGTTCGCACTATTCCCACTCTTCTACCTCCAACAGTCGTACATATAGAAGTTTCGCCGGACGAGAAATTCCTCTATACATATACCGGTACCGGAATTATCACCAAGTATGATATGCAGTCTGGCCAACCCGTGGGGGCGCAGCTCACCCTGGGGCCTGGCGGGTGGGGTACGCAAAGTCGCGACGGGCGCTATATCTACGCAGTCAATCTTCTTGGTTCAGTTGCAGAAATAGATACCACCTCATTCACGATCAGCAAAACCTTCAAGCTTTCGACGTTTGAAGTCCCTGTATCCGGAACCCTAACGCCAGATGGCACACAGCTGTGGCTGGCAAACTATGCTGCGCAAAATATTGAGGTGTTCGACACGAAGACCGGTTTGATTTTGCAAACCATCAAAACAAAAGGATCTCCGTCCTATGTATCATTCTCAAAATCGAATGACGACATCTTCTATGCAACTATCGCAGACTATGGACTTGGCGACCCTGGTGCGGCGCCGAACATCCCCGCGAAAGGCTACTTGGAGATTTACGACAAATCTACCTTCGAGCAGATCAAGCGAATATACATCGATCGCATTGGTCCAGGTGCGGGAATTTTCCCCTGATTGGTCCACTCCCATTCCGCGTTAGCGAAATAGCAGAAAAAGATCGCTGGCTGATGCGGGACTGTGGTAGAGGGCCGGTCCTCAGCGCGAGAAAGCGAGTTGCGACACCACCGTTCTCAACCAAGTAGGACCAGCCCTGTGACACATCATAATGCTCCACTGACTGTCGAGGGACGGCGGCGACTCGTCGAAAGCCGTCGCCGTCTACCGTTTCGCCGCACACGTCACGCCCGCGAGCATCGCGCACGCACGCTGCCGAACTCGCCCGGTAGCGCATGTCTCTGCTGAGATCTCGGCAATGCGCCTCGAAGTAAGTCACCCGTCACCGCAAGTACGGTGACCTGGGACCACAGGACCGATTCCGGCGCACCAGCGACCGCCACAGCGGCGGGGATCGTGGCCGAGATCGATTCCATGGCGACGGACCCGGACATAGTCACCCTCACGGATCACGTTCGAACTGCTCACCGATGCGATCGTTATTGCCCTCCGGGCAGCCGACGCCGCCATACACGTCGCGCGGATTCCGGTGAAATCCTGCGGAATTTTGGATCGCACCGCTGCCTTTCATCGACCCGAACGGCGAGAACAGTCGCAACCCAGGTCATTATCGCCAAACAACCAGGCCAGATGGTCCACAATGATGTGAGGAAAGTCGGAAAGATCCCGGACGGCGGCGGATTGGCGTGCCCACAGCCGCGGACTCCGCACAGATCAAACGATCACAACGGCGCAAGATCCGGGCGAAGCAAGCCCGAATCGGCTCCACCTATCTGCCACTCGCGATGCACGGGAAGCAGCCACCTGGCGTGCGCTGTGTCCAGCGGCAACGAAACCGCTGCAGCAGCCATCGACTTCATGAAAACGCACGATTGTTCTTCGCCGCACAGGGAATCACCCACATCGCACAGGTAATCACTGACTACGGATCATCCTACCGGTCTGCAGATTTCACGTTCTCACTCCGCGAATCGCAGCACTACCGCATCACAAGTCGTACGCCTCGAAACACGACGGGAAAGACAAACGCCGCAGCCGTACTCTCGCTGAAGACCTGCTCTACTACCGCGAGGAGCAACGGCATATCGGGGTATCCCGATATGGCCCGACCAGCCAGATATAAAGGGACTGTTTATTATTCGGCGTTTCGGCGCTACACGCTGAGTGCATGCTCAGTGAGGGAGGTGCCGTGATGACGACACGGGAAGATGTGACGAAGAAATAGGGCGAGCATCCCCACGGAAGCTGCGGCGGCCGCCGAGTTGATCAGGTTGGCGAAGGAAATAGGTCCTGTCGTTGACCAGGCCGGACGGCTTGCTTAAACAGTTCACCAAAACCGTCCTGGAAGCCGTTTGGACTGGCAGGTCGCGAGCCGGCCGATCTACGCCGCGATCGGCGTAAGCCTCGACAGCCAGCTTGACGTGCTCCGACTTGGCCATCAACAGGCGGCGAGGGCACCCAATTTTGGATGTCCGCCCTGGTAGATTTCGGAATCGGGGCACTCGGGGCGTGTTCTCCTGGTCTACGACGCATCGAAAGGGTTCTCGGACGTCGTCGAGCGCGCGTGGCCGGCTGCCGTAGTCCAGAGGTGTTGGATCCATTTTATCCGAAATGCGTTTCGGCAGAACCGTTTTTGCATCAAACACGATCTCAAAACGATCCTTCGCGGCACCGACCGAGGGCGCCGCTCGGGCTGCGTTCGACGACTCCACCGAATGGTGGGGTGGGAGATATCCGGAGACCATCTAGCTGTGAACTATTGCCCGGCAGGAATTCACACGTTCCTCGACTACGACATCGACATACGTCGAGTCCTGTGTTCCACCAACGCGTTCTTGTCCCACAACGCCCGATACTGTCGGGCCGTGAGGGCACGCGGCCATTTCCTAACGAGCCCGCCGCACTCAAATGCCTCTATTCGGTGACGCGTTCTCTAGACCCGACGGGCAAGGCTCAGACCTCATGGATTATGAGGCGCAAGTCCGCTCGGAAGGCATTTACGATCACGTTCGCCGATCGTTGGCCGTTGTCGGCAGCTTACTAATGGCATTGGGCCGAAACACCTTGGCGAGATAGACCCGACATGACGAATTGATCGGAGTCCCGTGTGGTTGTCGAGTGTAGGTATGTCAGATTGATCATCCGGGGTAGACGCCTGCAACGAGTGCACCCTTGATGGTGGTCGAGTCGATGACTGTTCCACTTGCGGTGTCGTAGGACGCCAGCGATGTTTCCAGACCGATGAGGTTGGCGGCGTATGCGTTTGCCAGAGCCGCCTGGCCACCCCCGGGGACGAATCCCAAGTACAGTTGCGCGGGCAGGCCGGAGGATCCGTCCACCAGGCTCACATAGGCTTTGGCGCCGTCGGAGGAGAAGCCGACGTATACCGGTGCCTGGTCGGTGGTGATGGTTTGGACGATGTCACCGGTGGCGGTGTCGAAGACCAAGATCTCGTTGTTCATGTAGTTGCACATCCACAGGCGGGTGCCGTCGGGTGTGAGTGTGGCCGAGAGTGGTCCGGCCGCGATCGGCATCTGCTGCACTTTCGTCACTTGCCAGGTGCGGGTGTCGATGGTGGTCAAGCCGGAAATGTAGTTTACGGCGTACATCGTGTTTCCGTCCACGCTCAATGCGCCCCAGCCTGGAAAGAAGCCGTCGAGGAAGATCGGTGGTGCAAGCATGACGCCGCTGACGGCATCGTATTTGGTTGCTGTCCCGACCGCGGAGAATACGTACACCGCGGTGCCGTCCGGGGAGATTTCGAGGTGGGCGGGCCCGGGCGGCAGCGCGATGGGAAGCGTGCGGATCACTTCGAGGGATTGGGTGTCGATGACCTGCATCACCGACAGTGAAGTGGGGACGAAAAGGAACCGACCGTCGTGGGAGAGCTGCGAGACTGCGTACGCGGCGCCGAAGGTAGGGATTTGTTTGATGACCGTCTGGGATTCGATGTCGATGACCGAGACGTTCCAGTTTGCCGGACCGAAATTTCCGACGAACATCTTCGAATGGTCGGGCAGTGCCTTGATCACCAGGGGGTGGTCACCCACGTTGGGGATGGTGGCCGCCACGTCGAGGGTTTCAGGATCGAAAACGACGACAGATCCGTTTCCGTAGTTCGGCATCCAGATCGCTCCGTCTGCTCCGGTGGTACTGCCTGGAATGGACGGATTCGCTTGCGCGAGGGACGGAGCTGCAAGCACCGCGCCAGCGGTCAGGAGTGCTGCCGTTAGTCGTGTGGCTGTCGAACTGAGCGTGTTTCGGTTGGACATCGAATCATTTCCGTAGGTAGCGCGTAGCAGGCTGCGCTGCGTCGAGGGTGACAGCGTCGGTCAGAACAGCGTCCGTTGCAGTCAGGGGAGATCGGGTAGCCAGGCAGGGATTCCGGGACCCGCGGCGGTGGGGGTGGTGTCGAGGATGTGATCATCGGTGGGGTCGAACGTGATGAGCCGGCCCGGTCCGAGGAATCCAACGGTGATCAAGTTCATGAAGGTGATGCCCTCGCCGATGGGGCCGGGGATGTTGCGTGAAGTGTGACCCGCGTCGGAGATGTATCCGCGGGTGCCGTCGCCGCTGAAGGTCATACCGATGACGTCTCCTTCTGTCGGGATGACGCCGAGGAGTCGCTCGTCGGCGGTGTCGAAGACCATGACACCGTTCTTCCCGAACCGGGTGACATAGAGTTTTTTACCGTCCGGTGAGATCTCGGAGGTGAACGCGCCGGGGTTCATCAGCCCGCCAACACCATTTTCTTCGGTAGCAACGGTTTTCGTCAGTTCCCACTTCTCGACGTCGATGACCCCGATCGAGTTGATCGTATCGGTGTATAGCTTTTTTCCGTCGTGGGTGAAGGAGTACCAGAAGGTGGCGAGGCCACCGCTCCAGATCGGTGGTTTGACGGTCGCGCCCGTAATAGGGTCATAGGCGCCGATCAACCCGCTGCCGAAGCCGACGTACATCAACCCGTCCGGACCTGCCATCGCCCCGGCCGGAATGTCGTTGAAGCGGAGGCGGCGCACGATGGTGTCGGTGGCAACGTCGAGGACCTCGACCACAAAGCCTACTTCCGGGATGTAGATTTCTTTGCCGTCAGCGGAAGTGAAGATTCCCAATGGAACAGATTCGACGGGCAGTGTCCGTGTCGTACCGGTCTTCCTGTCGATGATCGAAATCGAGGGCGCGAGCAAGCTGAAATTGTCTGTGTAGACCTTGCTGCCGTCGGGAGTCTTGGCGAGAACGGCAGGACGCGAAGGGCCGAGGGGTGCATCGATGTCGATCCGCTCGGTGATCGTGTTCGTGGTCGTGTCCATCACGGCGACCGTGTCGTTGTCGACCTCGGGAATGAACAACTGCCCGGCGGGACCGCTATAGGAAGGAGTCGGCGGTGTTGCAGCCACCTCTTCCGCACCAGCAGTCATGGGGGCTGATATGGCAAACGTTGTTGCCAGTGCGAGCGCAGCAGCGGTCGTGCGGCGGCGGGATGAAGCAGACATGTCGTGTCCTCAAATGTTGGTGCTGGTCGGAATGTTGCTCGGCAGCAGGTATTCGTAAGGCTGTGACCTCGACTGATTGCGCCGATTGATCTCGGCTTCGATGGCAGCGAGATCCTTGCGGAAGCGGTGCAACGGGCCGCCGGTCTCGGCAATCCGAGGATCACCGAACGACGGGGGAAATGGGAAGATGTTGGTGCGGTAGTCCCCGAGGGGCCGGTAGTAGATCGTGCCGAGAACATTGAGAAAGTAGAACTGTGCCAGTGAAGTCAGGAGATTCGGCAGCGACTTGATCCAATCCGCTTCCGTGAGCCCGTCAGTGCTCGTCGGCGGCGGGGTTGCGGCGATCCCCGCGGTGTAGGGCGCGTACGTCATAAGGTGGGACTGCGGATAGTTCACGGACGCGTGATAGGCGCTGGCGGTGTAGATGACCATGGTGAGAACTTCGATCAACTGGTCCACCGATGTGATCTCACGGAAACCCTTCATCTTCCCCATCGATGCGGCCTCTACGACCCACGCGGCCAACTCGGTGTCTGCGATCACATCGGCGTCACTGGTGTAGTACACGCGGACGTAGTCGTCCATCCAGTTCTCGATGGCCTCCCAGATCAACAATGCGTCGTCACGGTAGGGGAACTCGCGCAAGGTGCCGGCATCGTCGAGGCCTCTGCGTGCGAAATCCCGGTGCGGCATCCGTTCGTAGAAATCCCAGTTCAACCGGTCCTTGCCGACTGTTTCGACAATGTCGGGTAAAGGGGCGGCGAGGATGATGTCGGCGAACAGATTCGGGGGCATGATGATCGTCGCGGCGAGGAAGTTGACGAAGATGTCGCCCTCGAAGTGGGGGGTCAGCAGCACAGAGAGGGGATGGTTCGGGGCGAACGCGCGGTGGGTAGACAACGCGAAGACTTCCGAGACGAAATGGGCACGTGAGAGGTGTGCCAGCATTTCATGGTGATTGAAATCGGCGGTTTGGACCACCGTTTTCGCCATCTGCCATCCCCAATATTTCTGCTGATCATCGGGTTTGGGCCGGACGAAGATTGGGGCTGTCGCAGGATTCTGGCCGCATTGAATCGCTACCGATTGCAGTTTTCCGCCTCCCGGCGCAATAGCGAAGACCGCGATCGGGGCCGAGTTGTAACCATCGCCGGTGAGTATTTTGTACGTGGCGTGCTCGGGAGCCATCTTGCCCAGCTCGACGTAATCGACGATGAACAAACGCCCTTCAGCGATCGCGGTATCGAGATCGTCGTCGACTCCGAGACCGTCGCGGTACTGCTGGTGTGTCAAGGGGAAATTGTCGGGAAGTGCCCTGTCGACCCGTTCGATGACGTTGGTGTTGAACCCGCCGATGCGAAGGAACGCGAAGAGTTCGTCGTCGTGGAGATTTTCAGCGACGTCGGGGATGGGCATCCCTTGCCACATCGCGTTGTATTGCGCGAGACCGTCTTTCGTTCCGAAACTACCGATGCTCTGGTTCGATTCCAGCAGTGCTTGGACATTGGTTCGGAGATTGCTCAGCACGAGCTGTACTTGCTGGAACAAGTCCATCGCCTCGGCCTGCAGAACGGTCGCCTGAGCCGATTCCTCCGGGGTGGCTGTGACGTACGCGTCTGAGGGGCGATCGCCGAGTTCGTTGTACTTGCCATTTCCCAGCGCGGTGAAGCGCATGTTTGCATCCGCCGACTTCTGCCGTATCGCGAGCAGTTGCTGCTCGGGATCGGCGAGCGTTCCTGTTGCCGCTGCATTGAATTGGGGGATGATGGATCCGATGAGGTTGAGGGCCATCGTCACGACGGTGTCAACGCCGGTGAGAAGCCACTCGATCGTCGGAAAAGAGTCGAGCGGAACGAAATACGCCGCCGGAATCCCGGGAACGAACGGTAGGTCTTCGGTCCACGTATACGCCGATTTCGCCTGTACGAGCGCCGCCTGCCGGCCCCACGGCGCCTGATCGAATTGAGGCAGCAGTGGCACAGGGAGGTCTGCGATCACGGGTGCCGCCACCGCGGTGCCGAAACCGGTCGTACCGGCCATTCCCACAGACGCAATCGGGATCAATGCCGAAAGACTTAGCAGCCGTCGGCGATTCAGATTTCCTTGCATGAAAAAGGCTCCAGGGCGTAGAAGTATTCGGTCGGGCCGCTGCCTCGGGAAGGACCGCCTCGGAAGGGGGGCCGAACCGGGCAAGCAAGGCTAGCGGGTGACCGAAATGGACTGTGATCAAAGAAAAGTCAGAGCGCGGTAACTGTTGCCGTAGTAGCGATCTGCCCTTCGACGATCAGCCAGATTCGTAGTTCCGCATCCACGCGTTGGCGCCGGACAATGACCTGGGACGCGGGAGCTATCGGACGTAGATATTCGATGACAGCGCGGTGAGGGCGACCGCCTAGATCGGGGTGATCGACCAACTCGTCCTCGACGACCGCCCAATAGGCACTGTTGTTCACGTGCTTGAAAGGATCGAAATCGGTGGACCGCAGCACATGCATGCGGTCCGGCATCGAAGATTCGTCTCCGAACGCCTCTGGATCGGCGTGATGCATCGAGCGCCAACGCAACCGGTGCTGATTATTCATCGAGGCCAAACTGTCGAATCCTTCGTCGCTGATCCGCGACGGCACCCCGTTCTCGTTGACGTTGATCCAGAACGCTTCTGTCTCGATCAGCCCGCTCGGTCGAGGAGCAGGATTGAGTCGGTCGGTCTCGTGCTCGGCGGTGAGCCGGACACGCATATTCGCCCACCGGGTGGACAGTGCGGAACACCACCGTTCCAGACGAACTGACGCCGGCCACGAAATCGGTTGCAACACATCGATAACCGTTCGTCGAACCACCCAGAAAGGGTCGGTGGATCCGAACGACGTCGCGGCAAGGTTGTCGTTAGCGACGTCCTGAAGATACCGAGCGACACCGTCGAGCCGAAGCCGCATCGACGGATCGACATCTCCCGCTCGAACTCGATACCCTGCGGCGAAGAACCCCGCATCCGCTGTGCGGCCAGGAAGCGGGTCTATACCGACCCAACTGGAACAATCTGCATCCGCGTTCATCGGGCATCCTCACTGCATGGACGGGAACCGACTGCGCCAACAACGCCGCACTTGCGACTAGCAGGCGCACGATTCTGCGGTAGATCTTGATTGGAAGCTCTTCGGTGGCCGAGTTTGGCGTCCGAAAGCTTGGAGACCTCATAAAAGTAGCTGGGAAGTAATTAGATCCGCAACAAAAAATCGAAGGGAGTGGCACAAATCACCCGAAACTTCCAACCCGGCGGTGCGACATGAAATTTCGTCACCTTCGCGTCAAGTGAAGCAATTATACAGCTACTCACCGTCGTGCGGATTCGTGCCGAGCGCCTGAGGGAATTTCGCCACCCGGCGGAAACGTAAAGAAACGGCCGATCCCACTGGGCGGAGGCCGGCCTCGGAGACCACCCTGTCGTGCACATCTCGTGGCAGGATGCCGCTGCCTACTGCTCCTGGGCAGGTGGAAGGCTTCCGACCGAAGCCGAATGGGAATTCTCCGCACGCGGCGGGCACAAGGGCAGGAGGTATCCCTGGGGTGACGAGCTCACTCCAGATGGTGAGGATCGATGCAATATCTGGCATGGTCGCTTCCCTGAATCCAACACCCTTTCCGACGGGTTCCTGACAACCGCACCGGTATGCTCGTTCCCTGCGAATGATTTCGGTCTTTTCGAAGTCTGCGGCAACGTGTGGGAATGGTGCGCCGACTGGTTCTCACCTTCGTACTACCGCCGTTCGCCCCGACAGAACCCCCTTGGCCCACGAGACGGTGCCTCGCGTGTCACCAGAGGCGGTTCGTACCTGTGCCACCACAGCTACTGCAACCGATACAGGCTCGCCGCTCGCTCAGCGAATACACCTGAATCATCCACGGGCAATTGCGGTTTCCGGATGGTGCGCCAATGACGCAATTAGACCATAGACCAGGAACCAAACGCTGGCGGGGAGTTTCTGCATTCGCCTCGAATTCGTCATCCACATCGATCCGCGGAACAAATCCGGATCTGACGGTATATCGGCTCTACATCGATTTCACAAGCGTGCTCACGAGAATGGGTACGCGGCGACCGCCGGTTATGTTGTTCGCCGAGTCATGCGCTCACGACGGTCGAGATGCATTGTGCCGACACGGTCAGTTTGATCCGTAGCGGGCATGACGGTTCTAGAAACTCGCCAACCTCGAATGGACGTACTTGACTACCGATGTCGAGGCAATAGCCGCCAGGCTCCCCGTAAAGTGTTCAGACTTCGGAGTCCAACTCACGACTCGTAGTTTCATCTGGCCCCTTCCAGCCGAACTCTCACCGACTGAGATCGCTTAGGTGCTGGACCAACTCCACATAGACTTGAAGTTAGACATGGAACTGATCATCACCCCATAAGCAGAAAATTCCGACCGCAGCTGGCCAGTAATTCTCTAATCCGTTGGTAGTGAGCCTGATCCGCGCTTTAGCCTCGCGAATAGGCGGACCCTGCTGGCGTGGATTCGCATCCCATTGGCCTTCCTGGCACTAGGCGTGGCGCTCGACGCACTCGACGACATCGCCGTCGTCGGACACAGTTCATCGTCCGCGTTCTGTTCCGTGACCTTTGGACTGATTTGCGAAATTGGCGGCTTGCGCCGGTGGTGGAGGAATGAGCGAGCACTCAGACGAACACAGGCCCCTACCCGCGCCCTTACGGCCGTGGCTGTGACCGTCATACCGGGAAGCCTGAGGGGACCGCGGTACTACTGCTGACCCTGACCGTCGCAGGAAAGCTCTATTGCATCTCGCCCAAGACCATGGCGCGCAAATCGAACGGACCGCCTTGTCATGGCAACGCACCGTCGCCGCGATTCCGGTTTGCACACTTACCGTTTCACGTACGGTCACACCTCACATTTCGTGGGAATCTGCCGCAGTCATTGCAGCACTCGTCCTACGTGTGGCAGCACTTCTACTTCTCTCCCACCACAGGTATCGCCACATGACCTTTGCGCTGGGAAGCCCTCGGATGTTATCCATCCGAACCCGCCACTGTGCGTGTCGCTAATCGGGGGCAGGTACGGCGAGCCACGGATTGACCGGAAAAGAACCGATTGCCCGACCGTTGGGGTCCCGTAGTGTGGCGCGAACCTGTTATGGCGTAGGGCCGCTGTACGCTCCATGGTTCGTGCGATCTGAGTGTTTCATTGGACGGAAAAGTTCGGTAAGAGTCGTTTCGACCGGCTGCGAGTTTTCGAGTCCACTTATTCACAGTGAGGTCATGAGTTTGACGGCTCCCACAGGTCAGACGAATCGCGTCTCGATCACCGATCACTCTGCGACGCCTACCTGCTCGATGCCTGTGAGGGCCTCAACGGTTACCACTGCTATGGCGCCCGTATCGGCGAGCGGCTACGGGCAACGCACTGTTGACCACTTTCTTCGTATAAAGTTCCTTATCTGCAAATCATTTGTGCGAAAAGTAATTCGAGGGTGAATGTCAACGCTGAAGTGATTCGGCCGGTCTGGTCGCATACGACCTGCACGGTCAAAAAATTCCGGCATTGCACCCTCGGAGCCGTGTGCTATCGACTTACCCGGACCGCGACCTTTAGTCCGTACTCGGCGCTATCGAACCTCGGAGACGGTCCTGTGAGTTGGACAACTGGTTGAGGGTTGACATTCTCCATCATGCTCGCGAGCACCTCCAGATGGCCGGATCGCGTGCGCTGGGAGCATTTTTGCTTGTCGTTGCTACCCACGGATTCACCACTGCCGGACTCTTTCCGATCGCAGGCTCGAAGACTCGATGGCGCCCTCCAGTATTCGACACGTCAGATGTCGTCACCTCCTGTCCACGGCGCCCTGCAGATTGCTGATCATTAGCAGCGTGCCGTTATTTGTATCGAGTAGAACGAACGTATTGCCGGGTCTGAATCGTCGACGCATCCGAAACCTCCACCTCACTCACCTAGTCCGACATCCGTACCTTGGAAACCGACCTGTATTGGCATTTCAGTTGGACATCGACCAGTGGCGTTGCTAGGTTCAAGACCATGTCCAGCCCGAAGGCGTCCAGACTCTAGCCACCGGAGGTAGTCCGGTGGCCACATCCCGTCGCGCCCGAACGTCACGCTCTCGTGTGGCCTTCCCTTGTTGTTTGCGATCAGTGGCACACCTCTACCGTCTGAATTTCGAGTCTGGCCTCGGCTGCGCACATCTCGCACTGTGACGCTGTCAGGTCACCCGCTTCGCGGCTACCAGTTCCTTTCATCGAATCGAGCTTCCGGTGCCGCCGCGCAGCCTCCCTGACCATCCTCAGATTTTATGGAGTCTCGCAGTGCCTTTCGCTATCTACGTCCTCGGGCTTGCTGTCTTCGCCCAGGGCACATCCGAATTCATGTTGTCCGGACTCATACCGGACATGGCCCGTGACCTCGGGGTTTCGGTCCCCGCCGCCGGACTCCTCACCTCCGCCTTCGCGGTCGGGATGATCATCGGCGCTCCGTTGATGGCTATCGCCAGCATGCGGTGGCCCCGGCGACGCGCCCTTCTGACATTCCTCATCACGTTCATGCTGGTCCACGTCATCGGCGCGCTCACCAGCAGCTTCGAGGTCTTGCTGGTCACACGCATCGTGGGAGCCCTCGCCAATGCCGGATTCTTGGCAGTGGCCCTGGGGGCGGCGATGGCGATGGTGCCCGCCGACATGAAAGGGCGCGCCACGTCCGTCCTCCTCGGCGGTGTCACGATCGCATGTGTAGCCGGTGTTCCCGGGGGCGCCTTCCTGGGTGAAATGTGGGGCTGGCGTGCAGCGTTCTGGGCTGTCGTCGTCATCTCCGCCCCTGCAGTGGTGGCGATTATGTTCGCCACCCCGGCCGAGCCGCTTGCAGAGTCCACACCGAATGCCAAGCGTGAACTGTCCTCACTGCGCTCACGCAAGCTCCAGCTCATTCTTGTCCTCGGGGCGCTGATCAACGGCGCAACGTTCTGTTCGTTCACGTACATGGCGCCCACGCTCACCGACATCTCCGGTTTCGACTCCCGTTGGATTCCGTTGCTGCTGGGGCTGTTCGGGCTCGGATCGTTCATCGGTGTCAGCGTCGGAGGCAGGCTCGCCGACACCCGGCCGTTCCAACTGCTCGCTGTCGGGTCCGCAGCACTGTTGACGGGATGGATCGTCTTCGCTCTCACGGCATCCCACCCCGCGGTGACATTGGTGATGCTGTTCGTGCAGGGCGCTTTGTCCTTCGCGGTCGGCTCGACTTTGATCTCCCAGGTGCTCTACGCCGCCGACGCGGCACCGACCTTGGGTGGATCGTTCGCGACGGCCGCGTTCAACGTCGGTGCTGCACTGGGACCGGCGCTCGGCGGGTTGGCGATCGGCATGGGTCTGAGCTACCGCGCCCCGCTCTGGACGAGCGCCGCGCTGGTGACACTCGCGATCGTCATCGGCGCAGCCACCTTGTCTCTGTGGCGGCGACCAGCGTCTGTCCACGAATCTGTCCCCGCCTGACCAGAAACCAGGATCTGTGAGTGCGGTGACTGATCTGTGCACGCTCAGCAGTCACCGCGCGCTCACGTCGTACCGAGGGCCAGCGCCAACAGGTGTGTGGAGCTCTGCCCCTGCCTCTTTCACGCGAACTCACTGTTCAGTGCGGCGATACGTCCTCAGTGAGTTCCACTACAGCGACCATGGAGAACTCGGAAAATGTCTGTTGACAACAACACGACCAACACCGCACTGACCCCCGCCTCATCAATGGATGCAAGACGTGCGTCGTTCCCGCAGCGTCCGACCACACCCTCGCACGAGGCGACCGTGATGCGATTAAGTAAGCGCCAAGAACAGATCATCGAACTGGTCGCCGAGGGCTATTCCGGAAAAGAAGTTGCACGCCTACTCGGCATGTCACCGAAAACCGTTGAGTCCCACCTACAACGGGTGTTCGATCGTTGCGGCGTCCGGAGCCGCGCCGGTGTCGTCGCGCGGTGGATGCAGAGCAAGCACCTCGCCGCCAGCTGACCCACTCCCCTCACCGCCTTTACCTGAAATTTCAACCGACGAGAGGCTTCACCCCAGTGACACTGAAACGACAAAGTTCGTTGGGCACCCGCTTCGGGCGCTACACCCGTGCCGCGGACATCATCGAGAACACAGCCCTGAGTGGGAAGACGGCGGTTCTCACCGGCGGTTACTCCGGCTTGGGTATCGAGATCACTCGTGCTCTCGTCAATGGAGGGGCATACGTCGTCGTCCCTGCTCGTCGACCTGATATCGCGCGGACAGCTCTCGCCGAGTTCGGTGACGCAGTGAGCGTGAGCTACGCGGATCTGGCTGATATCGACTCTCTTCGGCAGTTCGCCGAGCAGTTCTTGGCCTCTGGTCGGCCGCTGGAGATGTTGATCAACAACGCTGCCACGATGGCCTGCCCGTTGAGCCGAATCGGGCGCTGGGATGCTCAGTTCGCGATCAACCATCTCGGTCACTTCGCGCTTACGAACTACTTGTTCCCCGCCTTGGTGTCGGCGGGCGCTTCACGTGTCGTCTCCGTCTCGTCCTCGGGCCACCACTTCTCGCCGATGCGGTGGGAGGATGTGCCGTTCGAGAGCGGATACGACAAGTGGCTCGCGTACGGGCAGTCGAAGACCGCCAACGCCCTGTTCGCCGTCCACCTCGACGCTCTGGGTCGTGCGCATGGAGTCCGCTCGTTCTCGCTACATCCGGGGTCGATCATGACACCGCTGCTACGGCATCTCCCGCACGAGGAAATGGTCGATTTCGGCTGGATCGACGACGACGGGAGTCCAGTTAACAGCTCCTTCAAGACCGCCGAGCAAGGGGCGGCGACCGCGGTGTGGGCGTCGACCGCACCCGACCTGAACGGCCTCGGTGGCCTGTACCTCGAGGACTGCGACATCGCCGCTCCCGCCACCGAGGACCGCCCGTTCGTTGGTGTCCGCGACTACGCCTCCGACACAGACGAGGCCGCTCGCCTGTGGCTTTACTCCGTTGACGCGGTCGGCGTCGACGCCTTCTCCTGAGTTACGGCGGCTACAGCAGCGAAAGAAAGCGGGAGACGACTTCGGCGGACTGTTCTGCGTTCAGCCGTGGATCGCAGGTCGAACGGTAGTCGGTAAAGGAGTGTTCACCCTCGACCCTGGCCACACATTCGGTGACGGGGTCGGGGGTCACTTCCAGATGCAGACCCGCAGGCCACTGCCTCGCTGCTTGCATGACCCGCAGGAAGGCAGTGATTTCGTCGACGATCGACGTCAACGCGCGGGTCTTGACCCCGTCGTGGACGTAGCCGTTGCCGTGCATCGGATCGCAGATCCACACGACGGGACGTCCGTCCGCCGCGACGGCATCGACGATAGGGCTCAGCATGTCGCCGACGCGGCCCACCCCGGCGCGCACGATGAACGTCAGTCGACCGGCAACGCCGTCAGGGTTGAGTCGCCGACTGATCGCCACGGTTTCCTCCGGAGTGGCGCTGGGTCCGAGTTTGATTCCGACGGGGTTGGTCACGGACCGAGCGAATTCGAGGTGGGCGCCGTCGAGTCCGCGGGTGCGCTCACCGATCCACCCGAAATGTGTCGACCCCGCGTACGTGCCGCTGGCACCTTCCCGCACGAGCGGGCATTCGTACGGCATCAGCAGCAACTCGTGTGAGGCATACACACGCTCGAGTGCATCGCGACCCGACCAGGACTGCCTGAGCTCGTCCAGGATCGTCGCCGCGCACCGGTAGGCGGTCACCAGCCGTGTCGGGTCCGGGACGCGGGCAGCGGCATCTTGTTCGGAGGAGTTGACCGCGTCCCCGCGGTACGAGGCGATCAGCTCTCCGGACCGACTCATTTCGGTCGGGGATGAACGCGGCTTGCCGTACTGACCTGCCATGCGTCCGATCGTCACCACGGGTATTTGCGCACTCGCGCGCATCACGGCGCTGAGCCCCTGCAGGTGATCGATTTTGCGGCGGACGAGATCTCTGCGCGCGTCGACGAATTGCTCCGCGCAATCTCCGCCCTGGAAGACCAGCGCTCGGCCCTGCGCCGCCATGGCGAGACCACCGGCGAGCGCCTCGATTTCATGGTCGACGGTCAAGGGAGCCATGCTGGTGAGTTGGTCCTCGACGAGTGCCACCGCGTGAACGTCGGGCCAGACCGGCTGCTGCGCGACGACGCCCCGCCGTTCGGTGAGGAACCCGGCGACCGGCAGCGCACCTGTGGAGTCGGTGCCGTCGACAGGTGCGAGTCTGTCGAGGCCGTCAGTGTGCGGTCGCATCGGCGATCTCCAGATCTTCGACTCTGCACGTTTCGTCGATAATGACGCCGTAGAGGGTGACGAGGAAAGCGGGGTCGATGCCGTGTTCCCGGCCGAAATGTGCGGCGCGGTCCTTCACGAGGCCTACACGGGCGGGTTGCATCATTGCGATGTCGTGTTCGGCTTTGTATCGTGCGATCCGGATGCAGCATTCGAGACGGCGGCGCAGGGTGTCGAGCAAGGTTGCATCGATGTCGTCCAGTTCGCTGCGCAGCAGTTCGAGTCCGTCGACAGCGGTGGTGTGGTCAGTCATCGGCAGTCACTTCCGTTGTGATCAAGTCGGATTCGGGGGTATCGGACAGATGGGTGAAGGTGTCGGCGCAGATCCGCTGGTACCACTCCAGGTGCTCGCCGAACGCGGTTTCGACGGTGGCGAGATGCGCCGCGAATTGGGCGGGATCATCGGATTCGACGGCGTTGGCAATGCTTCGCAGGCTCTCTGCCAGTTCGGCCCGTGCGCGGCGGGCACGGGGATTGCGGGATTGGATGTCCCAGTAGACTTCTGGCCGGTTCACCGTCATGCGCGCCAGGAGCGCAGTGAGCATCGTCGACGGTGGGGTGGCGAAGTCGCGGAGGGTGGCCATCTCACACCCACTGTGGGCGAGGGCGAGTCCGTAGCTCAATACCGCCGCATGTGTCAGCGCTTGTGTGGTCGCAGCAGCGTGATCGTGCTCGTCGGCGGTGGTGAACAGCAATCTCGCGCCGCGGTCGGTGAGGAGACGCAGGAATCGCTCGGACCGTGGACCGGCCCCTGTTTCGACGACTGCGATCGAGCGGCCGTGGAGGTCGAGGGACGGCGCGAACAGTGGGTTGATGCCGACGATTTCGATGTTCTGATGCCCGCACAGGTGCGGGGTGAGAACGGTTTTCACCGACAGCGTCTCGACCAGTAGTGTTCCCGGCCGAATCGCGGAGGTGATCACCGGCAGCGCCGCGACGGCGACGTCCTCCGGGACCGCGAGAACGACGACGTCGGCGGATTCGAGGATCTTCCTCAATTCTTCCGTGGGTGCGGTGATGTCGGCGTGCAGTCCGTCGACGGCACTGGTGGAGTCGACGACCAGTGTGTCCATCCCGCGGCTGCGCGCCAGGCCGGCGATCATCGCCCCGACCGCTCCCGCGCCGCCGACGACTACGTACCGTTCGGGCGCGTTCATACAGCGTCGGCGACGTAGTCGGATACGGCGGCGCTGCTCAGTGCCGTGAGCAAGGCCCTCGCCTTGACCTGCGTTTCGGTGAACTCCTCCTGCGGGTCCGACATCGACACGATCGCGCCGCCGACACCGAAGCTCGCCCGCCCGTCTGCCATGACCAGGGTGCGGATGACGATGTTCAGATCGACCGCTCCGGCGAGGGAAAACCATCCGAGTGCACCCGCGTACACCCCGCGTGGGCCATCTTCGAGTCTGTCGATGATTTCCATCGTCCGTTGTTTGGGAGCGCCGGTCATCGAGCCGCCGGGAAAGGCCGCTCGGAGACAGTCGACTGCGGACAGTTCACGGCGCAAGGTGCCGCGCACGGTAGAGACGAGCTGATGGACTGGTGCGTACGTTTCCACGTCGAACAGCAGGGGCACGTGCACGGATCCGATGTCGCATACCTGGTTGAGGTCGTTGCGGAGCAGGTCCACGATCATCAGATTTTCGGCGCGATCCTTCTCGTGGGCGAGGAGATCCTCGCGCAACACACGGTCTTCGGCGGCGGTCCTCCCCCGCGGTCTGGTCCCTTTAATGGGTTTCGATTCCACGGATCCACCGGCGGTGATGCTCAGGAAGCGCTCAGGTGAGGCGCTCAGGACCGACAATTCCGGCAGCTCGAGGAGTGCCCCGTAGGGGACGGGGCTGATGCTGCGGAGGGCTCGGTAGACGGCAAACGGATCTGCGTCCGAGGGTGCGCTGAGCATGTTGGTCATGCAGATTTCGTACGACTCGCCCTGCGAGATTTCGGTGAGGCATTCGTCGATGCGGTCGAGGTAGACCTGTTTCTGGTGCCGCAGTTCCACTTCGAGCCCGAAGCTGTGAACGTCGGGGTCACCTGCCGAGAGCGGTATGGGGGTGCGGTCGCTGTAGATCGTGGCGAAGGTCGCCAACTGCGCTGTTGTCTCGTCGAGCCACTCGTTCGCAGGAAAGGTGTAGCCGTCGCGGCTCAATGCGAGGAGATAGGTGCAGCGGTCGAGGTGATCGAGCACGATCATGCGGTCCGCGAATATCATTGCCGCGTCGGGGGTTTCAGCTGTGTGTGCGTCCTCGCCGATCGTTTCCGATTTCAGTTCGTACCCCAGATATCCGACGTATCCGAGGTTGAATTCGAAGGGCAACCCTTCAGGGACCGGGATTCGACGTTGCTCCAGTTGGGTTTCCAGGTAGTCGAAGAACGTGGACCGCACCCCTCTGGTCTGACCGTCAGCGGTGCGGATGGAGACGGTGGTGGTGCTGACGTCGTGGGTGAGATATTCGGCGAGGGGGCCGTCGGCGTTGCCGAGGAAGGAGAACCTTGATGTCCCGTCGATGACAGCGCTGCTGTCGAGCCAGAACGCGGTTCTCTGTCCTCGACTGAGTTCCTGGTAAATCAGTTCACCGTCGGCCAACCCGTCGAGGCGGCGATGGTGGATCTCGTAGTCCGCCGGTGCAGGTTGCTGATCTTCCCGCACGCCTCTGGCGAGGGCGAGAAAGTTGGTGAGTAACTCACGGCCAAGGTCGCTTTCGATCGATTCGGGATGAAACTGAACACCCCAGATCGGTTGAGTGCGGTGCCGCAAACCCATCAGGACGCCGTCTGCAGTCCAGGCCGTCGCTTCCAACTCCGGCGGCAGTTCGGTCACAGCCAACGAGTGGTAGCGGACAACGGCGAGCGGTGAGGGCATCCCTTCGAACAGTTCGATCGCGTGGTGCTCGATCTGTGAGACGCGGCCGTGTACCGGTTCGGGGGCGAGCTCGACCCGGCCTCCGAACAGATGCGCGATTCCCTGATGCCCGAGGCACACACCCAGGACCGGGAGGCCACTGTCGACGATGGCGTCTCGGCTGATTCCGAAGTCGCGTAGTCGATCCGGTCGTCCGGGCCCGGGCGAGATGATAATCGCATCGAATTGGTCGACGCCGATTTCGGTCCAGTCTGCATCGTTGGGGACCACGGTCGGTGGTGCGCCGTTGACCTCACCGATGTACTGATAGAGGTTGTAGGTGAACGAGTCGTAGTTGTCGATCAGAAGTATGCGCATGGTCGGCGTGCACCTCGTCGTCGGATCGGTCGGGTTGTGGGGTCCGGCGGTGGGGAAGGCGGTGGCCGTCATAGTGGGAGTGTTTCTCGGATGAAGAGCCGCTTCGAGGTACGGCCCTTGCTGACGGCGTAGTCGGTCAGTGCGTTGCTGTCGATGATCGCGGGGTGGTTTTCGTCGTAGTCGATGGCCATCAGATTCCCCATCCACGATTCCAACCCCATCGCGTAGGTGTAGACCTCGTCCGGGTCGAGTGCGTCGACGATGTCTCGGCCTTGTTCGAAGTTCGAACCGTTCAGGCGACGGCTTTGGTCCGACCGCCGCGCCAACGGCGCACTGAACAGCGGACCGTAGATCCAGCTCGCCGCGGCGCCGATGCTTTCCATTCCGATGAAGACCGTGTTCACGCGGCCGATCAATTCAGCGACCTTCGCGTACATCGTCGGCGAGATGTTGGTCGAATCCGCAGCGAAGAGTGCCGTCTTCTCACCGAATCGAAGATGCCAACCCGCCTTCGTCCTGATCTGCAGGTCGCCGTGCTCGCCGAGGAATGGCAGAGCGGTCACCTGAACGGATCCGCACGTGTGGGTGTCCAGGTCGTCGAATTCGACGACATCGGTGAACCCGAGGTGCCGCAAGATCCTGGCCAGGCCGGGGTCGACCATGCTCGACGTCGACGACTTGGGCACGAGGATGGTTCCTACCTTGTGCCGGATACGAAGCAGCGTTTCGAACAGCATGTGGTCGGTGTGATTGTGAGTGATCAGGAGATAGTCGAGCGCGGCGGGTAGGTCGTCGTAGGAGAACTTCCCCTCTGCCGCGCCTTCGTATCCGCCGTAGCTCAATACGGGGTCGACCAGGAATGTCGTCCCTTCGTACTGGGCGTACACCGATGCGTGTCCGACGTATTCCATTCGGTCACTTCCGGTTTCGTTGTTCACTGTCGGCACGGCTTCGAAGTAACTGCGAAACAATGCCGAACGCTCGGCCGGTATCGCGAGTTCGTGTTCGAGCTGGGTCAGGCCGCTCTCCGAGAGATCGCCGCGAAACAACCTGTCGAGCAACGGCGACTTGAAGGGGACGTCTACGACGAGCTCTTGGTCGGTGTACTCGAGAACTGGTGTGGTGAGGGCGAATTCGCGTGCGTCGGCGGTGATCTCACGGAATCGCACCTGTTGCAGGGATTCGTCGTAGTAGTCCGATGCGTACATCAACGGTTCGATGAACCGGTAGTCCGGCGTCTTGTTGTCGCGTCCGTAGAACACCTCGACCCGCCCCGCCAACGCGAGCGGAAGCCGTTGATACACAGAATCGAGGCTTTCGCCGGTGTAGTCGGGGAGGATCTTCTCCTCCAACTGTTTGATCGCTTCGAACAATTCGAGTGGCCTGTCATAACTGCCACGCATACTCTCGTACCAGTTCTTGATCTGGTCGTAGTGCTCGTAGGCATGTATCCACGGACCGCCGTGCATTTTCGGTTGCTTGACGGCCATGGCGTGGACCTGCGGGTCCTCGAGATACGACTCGATGATCGGAATGAAGCGGTTGTGAATGAAGCGTGCCAGCGTATGGGGCGGAACCAGGTACGACCACGCGTACCAGCCGCCGATCGCGGGCTCGACCGCAATGTTCGAGCGCAAGGAATAGTTCATCAGGGAACTCTTTCGGTTCAGGTGATGCGGGTCAGGGCAGAGCGCAGCGGGTACTCGCGCTCACACGGGAGCCGGGGCGGCCAGCAGGGCAACCACATCGGTCAAGATGTCGAGATCGTGACCGGCGACCGGACGCTGCCACCCACTTCCCCCGAGAGCTGCTTGCAACACCGGGACCAACCGGTGATCGGTCCCGGGATAATCACGGACGCGGTCGAGCCACTCCGAGACGGGCACGACTGCGGATTCCTCGACCCCCACCAGCTCCATGACCTCGTCGAGCGAGTACGTGCGATGAACGACCACCGCGGACCCGGCGCTACCCCCGTGCACCGCGGACACGGCACTGCGGGCGACCGTGCGGACATCGCAGACCGGGATGTAGCCACCGAAGCGTGGCAAAACCTGCAACTCCGACGACAAACGCAACACCGCACTGAACCAATCGTCGACGAGGAACCGCCGATCACTTTCCTGGTGACCGTAAATCAGGGCGATACGGAGAACATTCACCTCGCACCCCACCTCGCGCAGAGCACAGAGGTAGGCCTCGGCAACGAATTTCGACTGAGAGTACGGATCTGCGATGGACGCCAACCTATCCCGCGTGAACGGACCGAACTCCTCGCCTACCGACGCCGCCGACAGGAACGTGAACGACTCAGCGCCACCTGCAGCTGCGGCCTTCGCCACCACCACGGAGTTCTCCACACTGCTCGCGAGATGCTGTTCGAGCGGCAGCCGGTGATTGACGTCGTAACCGCAATGTACGACCGCAGAAACCGCCGGGGCACTGCCGTTCTCGATTGCAGCTGCGAGACCCTCGTAAGTCATGGTGCGGACATTGCGGTATTCGCCGGCGACACGGTCGAACCGCTGACGGTGCCGCCGAAGCCCTTCTTCCGGATCGCTGACACTGACGACAAGCACATCAGCGGCGTTCTCCGTGAGGAGGTGATCGAGAACGTGACCGCCGACGAATCCTGATATTCCGGTCACCAGCATAATTGGAGTGCCCGCTCCGCCGCTGCCGACGTTCAGGTCCGCCAGTTCAGTCCGCAACGTGGACAGTCGCGCGTCGATCTTTTCGTACACCGTCTGCACTGTCGACGGGCGGGCCTGTGCGTCTCCACCGTGAATGCAGCGGAGAAACCCGTTGATGGAGAAGTCGTATTCCATGGCGTCGAAAGCGTTCTCGACGTCGTCTTCGCCGTAGAGATCACCGAGCCGGACTTGGATGCGCATCATCGCCAGCGAGTTGCCGCCCGCGTCGAACAACGACGCGTCGGGGTCGATGCTTTCTCCGAGTACATCTTTGACAACTTCCTCGACCGCGGCGCGCTCCGCCTCAACGTCGCCGAGCGGCGCGGTGACGACTACTGCCTTCTCGAGCTGTTTCCGCAGCGCGGACTTGTCGAGTTTTCCGCTCGTTGCCAGCGGCAGTTCGTCAAGGATCTCGATCCGGTCCGGCACCTCCCAGAACGGGAGCATCTCGCGGACTTCTTTCATCAGAGCGCCCGCATCACCACGGCCGGGAGGTGAGGCAAGAACCAACTCGTCCTCGAACGCCACCATCGCCACAGGATGGTCCAGTTTCGTCGCGAGGTCCGCCTCGACGTGCACGATGTTCACGCGATGCCCGAAACGCTTGATCTGCTCGTCGATGCGGCCGAGGTACCTCAGACGACCGTCGCCGGTGATGCTGACCCGATCCCCCGTCTTGTACGCACGGCACCCGTCGATCTGTGTGAAGACGGTGCGGTCCTGCTCACGTGCACCTTCGTACCCCAGAGCAACCCCTGCTCCGACAATGACGAGTTCCCCTTCCCCGAGGTTGTCGAGTACGCCGGATTCCTCCGCGTGAACGAACGCCTCGAACCCCTCGACCGGCGAACCGATCGTGTCCTCGAACTCGTCCAGAGCCGCAATGGAGAAACACACCGTTCCCTCGGTCGGGCCATACGCGTTGTAGACTGCGCTGCACTTCCTCGCCTCCTCGAACTGCGCTCTCTTCAACGCCTCCGCCGAGAACTGAACCTTCCCGATCCGGCGCTTCGCAGCGTCGTCGAGCCGCGCATAGATCGACGGCGCGATCATCAGGACATCGCACCCTTCTGCCTTGAGGTGCGCGGACACGGACCCCAACCAGGAACCTTGAGACTGTTGTGGCACAACGACTGTGGCACCGCTGTAGAGACCGGCGAGGATCTCCGAGATCGATGCATCGAACGACAGCGACGAGAACTGAAGCAGCGAATCCCCTGCGCTGATCTCGAGAGTCCGATTCAATGCTCGGCACAGATTCTCGATGCCGTCGTGCCCGATGTTGACCAACTTCGGCGCCCCGGTCGATCCCGACGTGAAGATCGAGTACGCATACCGCGGCGCGGGCCTGACCGAACCAACATCCGCAGCCTCGGGCAATCCGACCTCGGGGGCGTAAACACGTTCCGCAGTCGTCGACGCAGACGCGATGACGCTGGCACGGTCGAAGTACACCACGAGCGCCGGTTCACACAACGCGAGTGCATCATCCACACGCTGGGCAGGCCATTCCGGATTCATCGGCGTGTAGATCGCGCGGCTGCGCATCGCCGCCAACGCCCATACAATCCCCTCTGCCGAGTGATCACCGACGAGAACAACACGCTGGTCGAGTTCACAGTGCGAGTCGATGAAATCGGCGAGCACGCAGGTGATCCGGTCAAGCTCGGCGTACGACCACACACGGTCCGCGGTGCGGAGTGCGGCATCGCCGCTGTGGCGACGAAAAACCTCTGTCAGTAGCTCTGCGAGATGCATTGAACTCCAATCCGTTGCTTGAGCTTGCCGAGCATGGTGGTGGCTGTGTCGGCTGGCAGGAACCTACGTTTGTACTGCACCCGCATCAGCGGAGGACCTGGCCAGGACCTGTCGATGAGAAACTTGACGTCTTCGAACGTCCGCGCGCTCAGGACCGGTACCCAATCCCAGCGATCCGGCCTCGGACGCATGAAGGTGGTGTCGGAGACGACGATTCGCGGGACTCGTCCGCGGGTGAATCCTCCGGCGAACGCGGGCAGGTCCGACATGGTGAACCGGCCCGCCGACTCGTAGAGGGCGCGTGCTCGCCGGAAGTGGGCGACGTCGTACGTTCCCCGTTGTTCCGCGCGTATCACCAGTGGCCGGATCTCACCGTAGTAACCGGCTGAGCCGTTCATCGTTCGCTGCGAAAACGGGTATTGCAATACGAAGTCGCTGTCGAACGTTTCGAGGAGCAACTCACTCACCACACTGAGAATCTCGTTGAAGCGCACCTCTTCTCGCACAGGCAGCCAGCTCCCTGTCGAGGCGGAGATCGTGGGGATGCCCTTCACCCGAGGAGTCACAACGCCGCCGAGGGAGGTTTCGACGGCATCGACGTCTGCCCGAGGCAGGCCCGCGTACCGCCGGACAGCTTCCCCGTGCCCGCGGTAGTAGTCACCGAGCGACACGGCGTCGGCGCCCTCCGGTTCGTACACCGCTTGCAGATAGTCCCGGAACACTTCCACCAGATACGTGACATCGGGAAGATCCGCGACGAGATGATTCACCTTCACGAATACGGCGTGCTTCCCGGAACGGTGACGCCAGCACGCAACGTGCACGACCTCGTCCAGCGTCAAGGGTGTCGCATTGTGATAGTTCGACATGATCGCCGTCATGTCGTCGATATCGCCGTCCACAGTGCCCGGCACATACACCAGACTGCATCGCACATCCGGTGGTTCAACATCGAGGACGTTCGCAAGGGCGTCACACAACCCCAACCGCTCGACCAACACACGGAAACGTCGCGTGTCCGACAACCGCGTCTCGTCGACGACGCCGATCGCTCCGGAGCACGGATTCACGTCCCCGTCCAAACCGAGGTCGTGCAGAAAACTGTACAGATCACGAAGACCGTCAGTTTCCTCACGCAATGCAGGTTCGTTCACGAAAGTTCCCCTCCTACTTACGTTTCGCCGACGAACTACTTCACGCCCACCGAATGCCAACCGAACTCGACCGCGTCGAGAGCCCCCATCTCCGAGAGCAACGTGTGCAATCCCGAATGGTCCTGCACGAGGTGCACCCCGGACTGAGAAGCACGAACGTCCGCTGCCGCCCGCTCCCACCCCTTCACACCTTCGAACTCCAGGATCGTTTCCCACGTCTGAAAGTCCGGCGCGATGAACGCTTCCATCCCGGCGATCAGCTTCTCCAGGAAGAAACGTTGCTGATCCGCAGTAAGACGCTCGTAGACTTGCTTGGCCATCTCGTCGGCAATAGATGCGTGGCAGTACTCGTCCCTGTTGTGCAGCTTCACGAGCGTCGAGTTGATCGTCTGAATCTCCTGGTCGTTGGCAAGCAGATCCAGATAGGCGTTGATCGAGATCTCCGCGACCGTGGCGAACGCCAACGACGTCAGATTCTTCTGCCATCCCTCGGTGTGCTCGTCACGGTGACGCCGATGAATCTGGGTAATGTGGGATTCAGGCAGCACATGATCGGAAAAACTGTCCCGACGCTTTCGCCGGGTCACCGCGCTCCCGTTCATGTGCATCAACGAGTGATACTGCTCATCGACCATCGCTTGGGCTATCGCAATCTCGAGCGCCGGTCCTCCGAGGGCGGGAAACGCTCCGTCGAGAACCTTCTCGAAAGCCGGGTTCACGATCCGCTGCTCAATGAGCACGGTATTTCGGTTGTAGGACACCCACCCCCAACTCAGCAGGCGCGACCGGGTCTCTTCTGACAGGGTGTCCCAAATAGGGTGCGCCCTGATCGGGACCATGTCCTTACGGAAATCGGGGCGGGCCAGGTCGAAAAGATCGTCCAGATCAGGCTCGTGACGTTTCACGGCGGCACGTCGGTGCCAGTTCGATGCGAGCCGACCGATGATCGCGTTTTCGACTTCGTCGTTCGGGTCGAATGCGGGCAGCCCTGGGAGGTGGGTCAGATGATCATCCGTGTCAGCTGAGGCGGTGTCGGACATGAGCTAGCGTCCCCCTTCGTTGGCGTCACTCAGCCCCCACCCTGCACGATCCGGTAGGTGATTATCAGTCGGTAGTTACACCTACGGAATTGCCCCGACAAGAGAATTACCTACACCTGATCGACGGGTTCACCACCTGTCCGTGTCATCAGCGGTCGCGCATAGGCATCCCGCGAATGCACCAGGTGACGCTATCGGATTAGTGATTAACCAACGGAATTCGGCACCAACGAGCGCGTCAGGCAACACCGATCCCCACTATCGGACGAAGGAACGATTCCGATGGGCAACGACCAGTGGAGGCGGATTAAATTGTTGGGGTAGCAGCAAAAGTCCCCTGAACCTGGCTGAACTGCGCGGGGAGTGTTTTCCCTAACTCGGAGCAAGTAAAATCGCGCTTTCCTGCGCCGAATGGCATGAACGCCGAGTACAACGGCCTGCGCGACGTAGATGCGCAATGGTGCATCTACCAATGTCCTTCCCTTCGGCGAATCGCGTCGCGTTCTGGTGGTGAAACCCTTGTGACATAGGATGGTTCACCAAGTTCCGTCGAGGATTTTTCAGTCAGTCCGCGCGTGTGTACAGCGGTGAATTCGCCGTCGGGTGTGAGGCTGGGTCCAGCGACAATCATATCGTCGGGATGTACAACAAGATCCTAAGCAAGGTGGCTGTCGCCAGTATGGTTCGACGCGGCGCGGCCACTGCAAAACCCATGTCCCACATCAGCCAGAGTCGTCACCGCCGTCCGAGCGGACGCCTGGCACGTCCTCTAATCTCATCGTCAGGCCACGACGCACGAGGCCTTCACGGCTCTTGCGCAAGGTTGCGCGCGGATGCCTTCCTGGTCAGCGGAACCAAGAGCTCAGCGAGGAAGCGCGAGTCGTTGAGATACCGCTCGTAAGGGAACTCGTTTGGGTCAGCCAGTCCCGCAATTCGGTTGCCATCGCCCTACCCGTCATATGGAAGAACTTCAGGCCGGCCGGCGTTGCGGACACCAGTCGGTCTCGTGCGAGGGTCTCCATCGCCGCCAAGCCGCCGGCTGGTCCGCTGAGAATGGTCTGGATCAGGTTTTGTGCGACCAGTCGGGCGTCGCAGATACCGCCACTCGAGCGCATAACATGAAGGGGTGCAGTGCATCTCCCCGGCAAGCGAGTTCTTCGGTCAGCGTCGTTGCACCTTGGTTGGGTTCAGAGCCGACCGATTCGTGTGCCACGAACTGTGCGTCTACCGGTTTGCCGTCGATCTGAACAGTTCTGTTGCTATGACATGCCGGTCAGGGACTCCATGAGGTGAGACGTCCCCGTGTTGAGCACACATCGCGGAGACCCACTTATTGCGCCGGGCTCTTTGTTCCACCCGGCATCTCCACCCTAAAACAGTCCCTTAGATTCGGATGACGGGCGATTGGAACCGTT
>NZ_JBFUJB010000037.1:0-28514 GCF_056401575.1 Rhodococcus sp. P4_E4
CGATCTCGGCCACAGTGCCCGCGATCGCATCGGGAGTCGAAGGCTGCGGGGTCAGGATCTTGATGCGGTCACCGATCATTTCCCCGGTGCTCAGGTCGATCGTGCCGCCCTTGACGCCGCTGCCGCCGACGTCGATTCCGAAACCTGTGGTTGTCATCGTCCTGCGCTCCTGGTGAATTCGAGAGGCGAGTCCTGCCGCTGCAACGACTGCTCCATGACAATGCGTCATGCTGGTGGACGTCATCGACTTAGGATTATGCAGTCGCGAGTGCGTACATTCCATCCGAAGCTGCGGGTGGAACTCGCCCGAGCGCACTGGCCCGACACCGAGCAACCCGTCGTCTTCGGCGGCTATCGGGGTCCGGTTCGCTCGACTCCAGACATTCAATCGATACGGTGGGAATGAAAGTAAGTGCAGTTCAAGCAGTTTGAATTGCAGCGTCGGAGATCTCGCGGTGAGACTCTGGTGGACGTCATCCCAGTAGGCTAGATCCGGGCCAGCGATCGTACAGTTTCCTGACTCCGCATGGCACCGTCGTCATCGGCGTCGGCCCGTCCGACAGGTACTTCCAAACAAGCATCCCAGACCACTCGTGCACCGACATAACCTAATGCGGTCTCCAATGTGTTCATGGCGCCTTGCCCGCGGCCCTGCGCGGCGACGTTGATCCACGCCACGGGTTTGTCGCTCATTTCGGTTCCACCGACTGTCCAGTCGCGCAGGTTCTTAAAGCCGCCTGGCAAAGTCCCTGCGTACTCCGGTGTGCAGAACAAGACGACGTCGGCGTCCCGAATGTGCTGTCGCAGAGCGCGAACTTCGCCGGGGAGTGGGTCATGATCGTCGTCGGGGTTGAAGGCAGGTAGACGTGATATACCGCCGTAAGTGGTTGTGGACGAAACAGGTGGGGCTGACGCGGCGACGGACGCGAGAGCTGCGGCGCTAGTAGAGGTCGCTCGGGTGCTTCCCGAGACAAGCAGAATGTTCACGAGTCCATGTTTTCACGAGAGCTGGACGACGGTCGCTCTCCTTAGCGTGACCGTAAAGTCTCTGGACCAGCCAAGTGCAGCGCGGCCGAGTTCGGTTTCGGTGACCTGGTACCGGAGCTGGCGCGACCACTCGGTGCGGCCGGACCCGATGGGCACCAAGGAAGATTCGGGTCGGTGATCGGCCAGATCACCGGGCAAGGCGTAGAAGCTGTCGGTCAGCGCGGCCGGGTAGATGATCGGCGACGCACCCGGTGCCGGGGCGAAGGCAACGACCGCAGCGGTGTCAGCCGCACAAGCGGCCAGAAGAGCAGCGATAGCTCGGACGTGTGGTCGCGGGGTGATGGGGCGCACTCCTCAGTTTTCGTCGAAGTCCAAGCGCAGTGCGCCGCTCACGAACGCACGAGCGCCACTGGCCGGGTGAGTCATCGAGCGGCTCGACGACCCGCGATCCAGTTATGCTGCCGCGATCGAAGCGCCGACGGACACCAGTGCCATCGACTCGGTGGAAGCCGCGACGGGAAGGAATTGGCCGACTGAGCTTCGGACGTGGGTTCGGTTTGCAGAACGGAAACCCCGACGGTGGGCATTCGGCCTTGATATTTCCGGAGCTTCAACCGTTCCCACTGGACCGCGTCCTTTCGGCGTGGGAATCGATGACAGGCCAGTGGGCAGAGACGACTATAGCTGTCGGCGGCACTTCGGCGAGACAATCGGACTATCTGAGCGGTAAGGCGGTACCGAGGGTTTCGGTACCGCCTTACCGCGGTGTTGCTGGCCCCTATCGAGTCAGACTTCGTTTACGATCCGGTGGGTGGCGTGTGCGCGGGGCTGCCAGGGCTTACCAGTGTTTGCGGGGCGAGAGAATTTCCGGGCGCGAATTTTCCGCAATTACTTGGTGCTGGCGTGCCGTTGAACCGATCGATGAGCCACTGCAGGGCTCCGGGCAACCAGAGTGCGCCTCCGATTCCGTGTTCGATGGTCTCGTATTGGTCGTACTGGATGGCGAGGCCGGCTGCGCAGTAGCGGGTGGCGAGGGCAGCGACATCCTCGGCGACCATGACTCCGTCCCCGGGGCCCGTGCCTGGGCCGCCGGGCAGAGTTCCGTTGAGGATGCCGTTGGCGGAATTGGCTATGAACATCGGAATGGTGGGTATAGGGGCGGTGCCCATGTTGATCTTGTTGACAACGTCGACGAACTCGGGAACCGAATTGGGATCCGCATATTCAGGTTTGACCATCTGCTGCCAGGTCAGGCCCGGGTACTGTGCGATGGTGTTGGCGATCGATGCGTCCTGCATTCGCGCCACGATCTCGCGGCCGTAGTCGTTGAGATAGGGATCGAAGTCGATATCGTAGGCGCGAGCTATTCCCACGATCGCCATGCCGACAACGCCGCCCCAGCCGAGGCTTCCGTTTGCGTAGCGAAGGTTGTTGGCAGGATTGACGAGGACTCCTCCTTGCGCGGCACCGACCAGGTTGTCGTTGACCTCGGGGGCGTAGTCAGGGGCGAGAATCGATGCCCAGTTGGTGGCGATCGCGCCGCCGGAGTACCCCATCAAAGCGATCTCCGCGTCGGAATCAACCCCTGTTTCTGATACCTCCCGCACAGCGCGCAGGGAATCGAGGGTCAGCATGCCGTACTCGGGTCCGGCAGCGAAGTCCGCAGTCGGACCTTCGGTATCGGGGATGACCACGGTGTACCCGGCGGCGAGCATCGGACCGAACATAGCAATCTCACCGGACGCCAACGCGCCGCCGAGGTTGAAGTTGCGCCCGCTCGGGGTCCACTGCCCGATCGGGGTGTTACCGGCAATGGCGCGTGAGGGGCTGTCGTCCGGGTTGAGTGAGTCGTAGAACGATTGGTAAGAGAGAACTTTTCCGGGTTGCGCATTCGCGGGCCGCAGAACAGAGGTCACATTCGCGATCGGTCGGTCGAGGGCGTCGGTGGAACGGTAGAGAACTTGCACTGCTTGCAGCGGTGTCGGCACGTTGACCAGGTGATAGGGCACTGTGCGAGTTTTGAGGACAGCACCGGGGGCGTACGAGGACAACGGCGCGGAGCTGTCGTAATCGTAGAAGGTGTCGAACACCCGGGGTTCGGCCGCGGCTGCCGGTGCGGTGACCCCTACTAACGCGGTGGCAGCCAGGAAGGCCACCGCTGCGCGTGAAAGAGCTGTCATAGCTAAGTGCTCCGATTCTTCATCTGGAAGCAGACGCGGCAGCCCGAACACGGGCAGATTTAGACACTGGCGTCTACGTGAACAGAAGCAACATACCCAACTGTGATCCAGATAACAACAGTGTCGTTTTTGTCGCTTTCAGTCCCGGTTCGGCGAATGCGCCGAGGCGGCATCACCTTTCGTCGCCGAGTCGCGATCGCTTGCCTTCGCGCGCGTGATGGGTGCACCACGGGTGTGGTTGGAGGTGTGGGGTGGAGGAATCGGGCGGCGATGTCCGGGATCTGCTGCCTTCAACTTGGTCGCCAGATCGACGAGCAAGTTCAAGGACTCGGCAGAAAGTCCGTTCGAGGCCTGCAGCAGTGCGCGTACTTGCGAATCAAACAGCAGTGCAATGATGTTCGTGTCTGCATCGACTGCGTCCATGCGGTCCCCGTTCCACGGAACTGTAAAGAAATACCCGCTCGAGACCCTGAAATAGCTCGCGAGCGCAGTCACCACCTCCCTCGAGGGTGCTTCCCGTGCGCCGGTCCTCAACTGCGACAGATAGGGAACCGATATACGGCAACCCGAAGCTGCCAAACCGCTCGCGACTGTCTTGTTTGTCAACCGCCGCCCCGTGGCGGCGAACAACTCGTTGAGTCGCACCTGGAAAACGCTTTCCTCTGTCACTCGTCCCACCACCGCAATCCATCCTCTCGCCGATCTTGGAAGGGCACGATATTGCGAGCTCGCCGAACAAGGGGCCCGCCGAGCGCGAACCAGAACACCAGCTTGTTGGGTTCGCCCCGGCGACGAACGAAACCGACATCCCATTCCCGCGGACAGGCCCTGCCGCAATTCGTTGTGACGAGAGGTACCGCGAGCCCTGATGAGGGGCGGTGCCATCAATTGTTGTGTCTCGCGGAGTATTTCGAGAAAACCCTTTGACGCTGTCCATCCGAGATTTCGGGTTGCGACGGAGCCGAATGCAGTCGGCGCGACCAGGCGGTGCACGCGACCAGGGCCAGTCCGTACCCTTCTCGCATGTTCATCTGAGACACTGTCGACTAACTTCAGAAGAAAGTAGCGCACCAGTAACCGAGCGCGCAAGCGTTACTGCGACTTCGGTTGTCATCCGCGAAACACTGCGGGATGGCACATCGAACTGCTCGACCGCACCGCGGTGCTGACGTGGGCGCGTTGAAGTGCCCCTCACGATGAAGTGGGCGCGTCGGGGCAGAGCCGTGGGTTGGGGGGGTGGTCAGCGAGGTGAGGGCGCGATCAGTCGGCGGTCTTTTCGGCGCCGAGAAGACCGCTCAGAATCGTTGACATGACCTCGATGAGTCCGTCGACAGGTTGGCGGGTCGGCGCCGTGCTCCATTGATGCACGAGCGCGGTCAGCGCGCCGACGAAAGCCGTCGCCGCCATTTCGTATCCTCCCGGGGGAACGAAGTCTTCGCCCGCGGCGCCTTGGACTGCAGCTTTGAAGAAGACGGCCCATTCCGTGCGCCGCTCCACGCGATGCGCTTCTACTCGTGCACTGACCCCGATGATGTCGACATGCGAGATCTGGGCTCGCCGGGGATCGCCGCCGATCGACTCGACGTACGCGCGCATCGCAATCTCGGCGAGTTCGCCGAGCGAGGGGGGTGTTCGGTGGGCGATCGCACCTGTTATTGCGTCCCGCGCGTCGTTTTGGATCTGGTCGTAGAGTGCGATCAGCAAATCTTCACGACTGTCGAACTCATCGTAGAACTGCCGCCGAGCCAGGCCAGCATCCGCGCAAATATCAGCGACCGAACTCGATGCGTAACCCTTCGCCGAAAACACTTCCAGCGCAGCCCAGATGAACTGTGACCGTCGCTCTGCTCGCCGATCCGCCAGCGATCGACCGCGGTAGTTTCGGGTTGGCGTACTCACTTCCTGCACGTGCTCATGGTAGCCCGATTGTTCGACGAAGTTAGGCCGAGTGGAAGGCATCATTTGCGAGCCAGGCCGTACCAAGCAGATTTGATGATTGAGAGGGTGTTTGAGAACTCGCAATTGCGCGCGGGTGCCTCGCTGAGCACCGCAGAAGTGGGCTTCTGGTTGGGTCGGTGATTACCAAGTACTCGCCCACACTAGGAGCCCACAGTGCCGACATCGCGATGCCCATCGTGCCCGCCCCACGCGGCGGGCGGACATGGCTGCGCGGTGTACTCGTCGTCGGTCACCGACGCAGAATGGGTGACTCTCGAACCGCTGTTATCTGCGCCGGGCAGCACGGCAGGCCGCGGGGGACGACCCGAGAAGTATTGCCGCCGTGTAATAGTGGATGCCATCTTGTACATCGTGCGCGGCGGTATCGCGTGGCGGCAACTGCCCGTGGAGTTCCCGCCAACCGGGACGGTGTACGCGATCTTCGCCCGCTGGGCCCACAGCGGCGCGTGGCTGCGCATCGTCGACGTGCTGCGCGACCGCCTGCGGGTGCGTGACGGGCGGGACCGGTGCCCGAGCGCGGCGATCATCGACTCGCAGACGGTGCCGGCCGCCGATACCGTGCCCCGATCGAGCCGCGGCTGGGATGGCGGCAAGAGAACGAACGGCGTCAGCGGCACATCGCCGTGGATGTGAACGGACTGTTGCTCGCCGTTGTCGTCGCAGCTGCCTCGATCCAGGACCGCGACGCCGCGCACCGACTCCTGGCCGCACTGCGTGGCAGGTTCTCCACCATCCGGCTGGTCTGGGCCGATGGTGGATATCCCGGACGGTTGCCAGTCTGGGCGAAAGATGTTCTCGCCCTGCCTAACAGATCATCAAACGTATCCCCGGTGCCACCGGTTTCCATGTCTGTCCCCGTGTTCGGGTGGTCGAGCGAAGTTTCGCGTGGATCAACAGGCATCGCCGCTGCGTGCGCGACTACGAAACCAGACCCGACCACCACGAAGCGATGTTTCACATCGCGATGATCGCGACCATGACCAGGCGACTCGCTCGAACCTGACGGTTTTCAAACACACTCTGAGGTGAAGTTGCCGCACTGCTCTTGGGTGAGGTCTGCCAGCGCCAGGAAACGATCATCGCCTTGCGGGCACCAACAAT
Organism: Rhodococcus sp. P4_E4; assembly: GCF_056401575.1. Classification (NCBI taxonomy): domain Bacteria; kingdom Bacillati; phylum Actinomycetota; class Actinomycetes; order Mycobacteriales; family Nocardiaceae; genus Rhodococcus; species Rhodococcus sp. P4_E4. The sequence goes on from NZ_JBFUJB010000037.1 coordinate 6,228, forward strand.
TTTACTGTAGATGCAATTATTGACGATCCAGTATGGAGTTCTGGCGTAGATCTTTTATGTATCTGATGCCGATTCTCGCACGCCGAAAACGCGGAAAGTTGTGTCAATCGCCTACGTGCTTCCTTTGTGGACTTGGCTGAGAAGACCTTGCGTCGATATGTTGACGGTGCCGTGTAGGCGTGGTTTGCTTTCGGTGTTCCAAGATCATTGCCGTAGCGCTCCTGCCCGTCCGGGGTGTAGGCACTTGTCACCGACAGGGCGACCGTGAGGCCGTCATGTCAGTTTCCCTCGACAACCGTCGTTCGTCGGTTGCGTTATGGATCGTCTTCTTTGTCAACGGTGCAGTGTTGGCCAGTTGGGCACCGCGCATCCCTCAAGTGAAATCCGAGCTTGGGCTCAGTGACGGTGCCATGGGGTGGGCACTTCTCGGGGTGGCTGCAGGTTCGGTGCCCGCGTTGTTGGGCACGGCGCGCCTTCTTCGCAGAGTCGAGGCCCGAACGATCTGCGTGACCAGCGCGATGGCGTTCGCGGCCGCGCTGCCGCTGGTGGCGTGGGCTCCGAACGGATGGGCGCTGGCCGGTGTGTTGGCGGTACTCGGAGCGGCGAGCGGATGCTTGGATGTTGCGATGAATACGGCAGCGATAGAGTTTCAAACCGTTGCCGGCACTTCGATTCTCTCTCGTTTGCACGGGGGTTACAGTTTGGGTGTTCTCGCTGGCGCTGGTTCCGGTGCGGTGGCCTCGCGATTCGAGTTCACGGTGCTCGAACACTTTCTAGCGGTGAGTGTTTCACTCCTGGTTCTTGTCTCGGTTGTTTCGCGATGGCTGCCTGCTGGTTCGGTGGGGGGCAGAGGTGCGTCGACCGCATCATCAGCTCGTCGTGTTGGTCGCACGGGCCCGATCTTCGCGATTCCAGCCACGATCGGTGCGTTGGCGATCGCGGCCTTGTTGGTCGAAGGAATGGTCACCGATTGGTCAGCTCTTCTGATCTCGCGTGATTTCAGCGCAGGAGCGACCTTGGGGGCGGTGACCGTCGTGGTGTTCAGCACGGCGATGTTCGTTTCGCGTACGTTCGGCGACCTCGTCGTGGCCAAACTCGGAGCGGCCACCACAGTGACCGCGGCCGCCGCCGCGGTGACTATCACTGTCATCGCCGGAGTCGGTGTACAGCAATATGTTTGGGGTTCGATCGTTGCGATCGGATGCGTGGGCCTTGCTCTAGGACCACTGTTCCCTTTGGCGATAGTCGAAGCCGGTCGACGCTCGAGTGGTGGTGTGGCTCTGGCGACGGCCCGGGTAAGTGCTGTCGGGTACGGCGCTTATCTGGGGGGTCCGCCGATCGTGGGTTTCCTCGCCGACCACGTAGGTCTGCGGACGGCATTCGTCGCCATCGCGCTGGCGTGTTGCGCTGTGCTTTTTCTTGTTTCGCCTTCCCTGCGCCGCGTCGATAGTGCACGCGGATCTCAGCTCGTCGAAAGGTGACCCAATGGCACATGTCGTCGAAGTCGACGTATCACGATACGACCCTGCGGCTCTTCAGGATGATCTGCCCGCCGGCAAATGGGACCACCTTCGGGTGAGAGCCCGAGAGACGTTGGGAGACAGGACGTTATGGTACGTCAACTCCACAGCAGCCGGGTGTGGGGTCGCGGAAATGCTTCATCCTATGATCGGTCTCGCCCGCAGCGTCGGGCTTTCGGCTCGGTGGTTGGTCATCGACGCTCCCTCGTCGTTCTTCGACATCACCAAACGTGTGGACAACGCGGTGTCCGGAATAGCCGGTGACGGCGGGCAACTCGGAGCAGAAGAAGAGAGGGTGTACACGGACGTATCCCGTGCGCTCAGCCCAGAGCTGGCGCGTTATTTTCCCCGGTGACTGCGTGATGCTTCACGATCCGCAGACTGCCGGGTTGTGTGAAGGGCTGCGCGAGTTGGGGCGACCGTGGTGTGGCGCGCGCACAACGGATCCGACGAACGCAACGCATACACCGAGCGTGCGTGGGGATTCCTTACTCCGCATCTGCGCGCTGCGGATGGTCTCGTTGCGACGATGGACACGTTCCGCCCGCCCGCCCCTGAGGGGACTCCGTATACGAGTATCGCTCCGTTCATCGACCCCACCGCGAACAAGAGCATCGCCCTCGCGGCACCGGACATTCGATCGTGACTGCAGCGTTGGGGAATCGTAGCCGCCGCGCCGCCCCTGTGGCCAACCCCCGGGGGTACGAGTTGTTCCGTGAGGGCGCGGCACCGACCGCGGAGGTTCCGATGGTCGTGCAGGTCAGCCGGTGGGACCGTGCCAAAGACATGGCCGGAGTCATCGATTCCTTCGCATCGAGTATCGCTCCGTACACACAAGCGCACCTGACGTTGGCAGGTCCGGAGATGACAGGTGTCGCCGACGACCCCGAGGCAGCTGACTATCTGGCACAGTGCGTTCGCAGGTGGCGGTAGTTGCCTCACGACACGCGACAGCGTGTGCACCTGGTATGTCTTCCGATGACGGACATGGCAGAAAATGCTCTGACCGTCAACGCATTACAGCGGCACGCAACGGTCGTGACGCAGAAGAGCAGGTCCGAAGGTTTCGGTTTGACCGTGGCCGAGGCCATGTGGAATAGAACGCCGGTGGTGGCAACCGCTGTCGGCGGAATTCAACTCCAGATTCCTTCCCCGGCGCACGGTGTCACTGCGCCTGTCGCCCCTGAGGGTGATCAGTTCGGCGCGGCCGTACGAATGTTGCTCGAAGACCGTGACAAAACGTCGACTTCTGGGCGAGCCGGGACGAGAACACATTCGCACGCATTTTCTGCCCGACACCCAACTCGTGGCCGAGATCAGATTTTTCGAAAGTCGTCCGAGATGGCGATGGTCAAAACGCACACCGAAACCGGAGGAACGATTTGAGCGCGTCTATGGTTCTGAGGGCCTGAAAAATAGAGGTGACTTGGTGTGTCGTTATGCGGCGAGACCGGCGTTCTCCACTGGGTCGTGACGACTAACTTGAATGTTTGATCCACCGGACCGCGCCGAGCACGCGAAGGGTGGACGGATCGAGAGCCGCACTCCAGTGATTGTCGGGGTGCCCTCAACGTGCAGTCAGGGTTCCCTGCAGACGCCACAGGGATAGGCGTCGTTGTCGAAACCAATGGAGTGGGGCCTGGCACCCGCGTTTAGGTTGCGGACACCGCGATCGAGACGGTAAAAATATTCTGGGGCAACATATTCAATGGCTCCATTGATAAGTGGATGCACGTTCAGCGTGCGTTGCCGAGGCTGGCGTCTTCCTTGCTGCCGCTGATCAGGAGGGTGACTTCCTCTACCCGTTGGAATCGGCCATCGGGTGCATGTTCGCCGAAGAGGTACACCTCGGTCACGACGCGTGCGCCGTCGGTCTTCTCGATGGTCACGGTGTGTCGATCGGCGTAAGTATCGCCCGAGACAAGTTCTTCGTGCACGGTGATCGATCCGCCTCTGACGACGGTCCGCAGGTGAATGATGTGTTCAATGAACGCATCTCGTTCATCCCACTGTCCGTTCGTGCGCTGTCGGTAGTCGTCGCTGAAGTGCTTGCTCACTGCGTCCTGGACCGAGATCCCCGTGGAAAAGATCAAATCGTCGAGTGCGGATTTGATATCTGCTGTCATTGTTCAACTCTCCTTCGCTACCGTCATATGCGTGCGTGACGCACGCATATGACGGTAACAGGAATGCGTGCTCTCCGCACGGGTAAGGTGTCGGAAATGAAGTCCGAGACTGTCGACGACCAGGTGGGGGCATCGATCGCCGAGGCGTTGGCCACTCTGCTGCGCCGCGGGCATCGGGAGAACCTCTATGCCCGCTTGACCAGCGGCCTGGGTACCGCGGTCGATGCGTCGACGTACCCGATACTGAGTGGACTTGCGCGGGTCGGAGCGTGCAGTGCAGCGGAATTGGGCCTCGAGATCGGACTCGATCGGTCTGGGGTGAGTCGCCGCGCGACACGACTCGAGGTTGCCGGACTGCTCTTCCGTAGTCCGGACCCCTCAGACGGCCGCGCTGTGCAACTCGAACTCACACCGCACGGTCATGAAGTGGTGTCAACATTACGGACGCGGCTCGCATCTGCGATCGACACCCTGTTCGAAGACTGGACACCCCGCGAAGCACATTTTTTCGCAACAGGTTTCGTGCGCTTCGTGGATTCCACACTCTTCACCAACTGAATACTTCCGGAACTCTATCCAGAAATCGTTCGGCCGCAGTGAATCCCGGATGTGTCCAGTCGGTAGATGAGTGGTGATGGAGACTCGCCGTGAGACCACTCTGGTGTCTGTTGCACTTGTCGACGAGTTGCTATCGGCGTGTGCATCGCAGGGACTGCTTGCCCGGCAGTGTGTTCCGCTGTTCTTGCATGGTTCTCACGTCTGTGCCCTTTCGTCGTCAGTGATGGATCGTCGACTCGCGGCTGATCGCACGAAGGAGCCCTTCGAGGTCGCGCTCTCCCTCAGGCGTCTGGGCGCCACGATGAAGGCTTCCGCCGATGAGTTGCTTTGCCGCCCGCTGGTCGATCAGTGCCCCCCATTCCTCCTCTTCCCTCTGGTAGCCCTCGAGAGGCGAAATGGGAGCGAAGATCCGTTTTACCGCCGCGACGACCCCGTCCGGAAGATCGGCGACGTTGCGGGCAAACCGGTCCACAAATGAGTCAAGCTCATCGGCCGGAACAGCTCGGTTGATCCATCCGTAGGATGCGGCGATGTCCGCATCCACGGCGTCACCGGCGAGAACCAGCTCCAGTGCCCGGTTGCGGCCGACTCGTTCGGCAAGGTATTGCGTGCCGCCACCGCTGGGGACGATTCCCATGAGTGACTCAATCTGACCCAATCGTGCGGTGCCTTTAGCAGCGAACGTCATATCGGCTGCTGCGACGAACTCGGCTCCGCCACCCCGGGCGATGCCAGCGAGCTTGACGATCGTGACCTGCGGTTGTCGACGGAGCTGTTCGCCGACGGACTGGAAGACATTGACGCCCTCGGGTGCCTGCGTGGCGAGCTCGCCGAGAAGCCTCATCTGGTCGCCGAGGTTCATGTCGACATGGGCGATGAAGTAATCCGAATTCGCGCTGTCGAAGACAATCACCGTGATCGTGTCGTCGTCTCGCAGGGCGTTCAGCAGCTGTCGAAGCTCTCGCATGACGTAGGCGCTGAGTGCGTTCACCGGCGGGTTGTCGAAAGTGACGTAGAGGATGTGCCCATCCCGCCGCGTACGCAGCGTCTCGTAGCGGGCGTGGACATCTTGGGGTGTAGGCGTATTGGGGGACATGACTTCTCCCTGGTATTAGATATGCACTCCGGTTTACAATGCATACCTACTCTGCGATCTCTCATCACGATCGTCAATAACGCACTTTAGGCATCCCAGGGATGCTGGAGGATACTGCTATGGAACCATTCAGCACGATCGTGGACACCACGACTGAGGTTTTCAGCGCGGATTGCGCGAGCCGGCCAATTCTCGACCAGATTGCCAACAAGTGGTCGATGATGTGCATGGCAGTGCTCGACGAGCCACGACGTTTCAACGAGATCAAACGACGCCTCCAAGGGGTAACGCAGCGAGTCCTGACTCAGACGCTGCGGAAGCTGGAACGCGACGGCATGGTCGAAAGACGGGTTCTCCCCACCTCTCCAGTCGGAGTAGAATATTCAGTCACTCCACTCGGAGAATCTCTGCGGGAACCGTTCGGTCGTCTCTATGACTGGACCGTCACCAATGCCGAATCCATTCGCCGCAATCAGCTCGCATACGATGCACGTTCAACTGACTCTGCCTGACATCGATGGACGGCGCGACTGAACCCCCTTTCCTCAACCGCGACGTGTGGACGCGTCACCGGTCAGCAACCATTCGACTGCAGCGGCGTCTCTGAGGATCGGGATGACCCATGAGGAAATGCCGCTCCGATGCGCGGCTCCGCCCTCATGCAGCAAGTGTTGTCGCTGTTCGGAGGATTGCTCACTAGTGGTATGCACTACCGAGCTCTTTATCAGCCGTTTCTTGAGCGCGGTGAAATTGCCTGCGGGAGAGGGCCGCCGAGGGTGCGGTCTCCTCGTCTAGATGTGTTTTCCTGGTGTGGTTCGGGTTTTGCGAGCGGGCCTGCACGGCGCACTCGGCGACCAACATCACTCACGAATCACCCACGAGAGAGGACATCGGCACGGCTCTCGCCGCGATCATTGCGATAGCAGCACTCTTGATCTCGGGATTCGGCTCCATCATCGCCCGCCTCGCAGGCGTGAATGCAGTCTTCGAAGGACTGCGCAGGATCGGCCTCCCGTTTCTATGATGCAGTGATCATGGCCGTCCTGGCCCCTAGCGGACCATCGCCATCACGTCTTGGACCAGCCGTTGTGTGTCTTCTTGCTCAACTGCGAGCGCGAAGACGACGCGGTAGTACAGCGGAGCGACGACGTGATCGAGAATCTGCTGGACCGTAGGCGTGGTTTCGCCCCGCTCGGTGGCGCGACGCACCATCACCGCTGCCTGATCGCGACGCGTGTCCGTGATGTCACAATGCGAGACGGTCTCCAACCGTGCCGCGACCACCGCCCGTAGATATCGGGACCTCTCGGGGCGAATGATGTCCCGTGCGATGACGGACGCCCACTCCGTCAGATCTGCCTCGAGCGATCCGGTATCAGGTACCAAGTCGCCTTCCCGTGTCAGCGCGGCGACGGCGACTTCCTCGAGGAGTGCGTTGACGTCGTCCCACCGTCGATACAGCGTTGTCGGGTTGACCCCGGCCCGCTCTGCGATGACGGGAAAGGTGATCCTATCGGCGCCTTCCCCCATGAGTTGTCCGACGGCTGTGTAGATGGCGTTCTGCACTCGGCTGCTGCGTCCGCCTGGGCGACGGGCGATATCTGGATTACTCATATCGGCATTGTCGCAAAGCTCTTTGCTTTTAGAAAGAGACGCGCTACAGTGATTAAAGCCAAGATAATGGCTTTAGGGGAGGTTTAGTGTTCAACCGTTCAGTGTCATTCGCCGTCGCCGGCACGGCCGGCGCCGCGAACCTGTCAGCCGCGTCGGCGCCCTCTCCGCTGTATCCCGTCTACCAAGGGGTGTGGGGGTTTTCCTCGTTCGCGCTGACGGTCATCTTCGCCGTCTATGTCATCTCGATGCTCGTCGCGCTGCTGACCGTGGGCTCGCTTTCTGACCGGGTAGGGCGTCGGCCTGTCGCTCTCGGGGCCCTCGTGCTCTTGGCGATAGGGATGTTGCTGTTCGCGATCGCCGGGGGCATTAGTGGCCTCATGACGGCACGCATCGTGCAAGGGTTCGCCGTCGGCGCTGCTACGGGCACCATCACAGCCATGATCATGGATGCAGCGCCGAACCCGAACTGCGGGTCAATCATCAGTAGCGCCGTCCCACCGCTTGGCATCGCGATCGGCGCGGTCCTCGCCGGCGCGCTCGTGGAGTTCGCGCCCTTTCCTCGTCAGTTGGTCTTCTGGATCCTCGCCGCCGCCTACCTCGCCCTCGCCGTGCTCGTATGGTTTATCCCTGAGCGCTCCCACACCGAGGCATCTCCGCGGGAATCGGTGTGGAGGTCGCTCCTGCCAAGCGCCGGGCTACCCCGGGCCACGCGGCCAATTTTCTTCGCACTTGTCCCGGCTATCGGCGCAACCTGGGCACTCGCCGGGCTGTACTTGTCGCTCGGATCGTCCGTGATAGGCACCGTCCTCGACGTCCACAATCACTTCATCGTCGGGATCGTCCTCGGCCTTTTCTTCACCGCAGGCATCATCGGCACCGTCGTCTCGGCCGAACTGGCGCCCCAACTGCGGGAGTGGGCCGGATACCGGACCCTCGGCCTGGGCGTCTTGGTCACGATCGGGGCGACACTGCTCGGGTCATTGCCCCCCTACGTTGTCGGATCGGTCATCGCCGGCTTTGGCTTCGGTGCTGTGTTCCGGTACGTCGTCAACGCGCTGGGCGACGCGGCCCCTGCGAATCAGCGGGGGCAAGTGTTCGCGACGATGTACATCGTCAGCTACATCGCCTTCAGCATCCCCGCCCTGTTCGCGGGCCTCGCCGTCGAGTGGATCGGCCTCCAACCGACCGCCGTCGCCTACGGTGTCCTGGAAATCCTGCTGATCCTGACCGCGACTGTCACCGGGGTCACCCGGGCTCGCCGGCAGAACGCCGAACGCACACCCCGGCTGCGCGCCGCAACGAACTGAATCACAGCTCGCCGTACCCCTCTGCCCCTTTTCTCACCCACCCGTCCTACATCTGTATTGGAGTATCACCATGAGAGCATCACGTCACCAACTGGGCCCTGCGACGGGACTCGCGCCCAGTCGTTGTTGCTTTGGCTTCTGGGTCTGTGGGACTCCCGGAACGGAGGTGGCCTGAGCTATGACCGCCTCCACCCTGACGTCCAAGACATTCAACACGCCGTGCCACACGACGCATTACCTCGAGAGCGGGCCAGGCAACGGGCCGCTGATGATTTTCCTCCACGGCTGGCCAAGCATCGGCCTCATGTGGCGCGCGCAGATCGACGCATTCGCCGCCGACGGATGGCATTGCGTCGCTCCCGATCTGCGCGGTTTCGGAGGCTCATCCGTTCCCGACGAGACGAGCGAATACACCACCCGAAAAGTCGTTCAGGACATGACTGAGTTCCACGACCATCTCGGTGGTGGACCAGCGATCTGGATCGGCCACGACTGGGGCAGCGTCATCGCCAGCTCCCTGGCCGCCCATCACCCGGAACGCAGCCGCGGCCTGGTGCTGACGTCGTTGGCGTACTTCCCGGACATGAACGCGTTGCCGACCCTGGTCCCGCTGGTGGATCGAGAAATCTACCCGGTCGACGAATATCCGGACGGGCAATGGGACTACTACCGCTACTACGAAACCCACTTCGAGGCCGCCGTCGCCGACCTTGACGCGGACCTGGCAGCGACTCTGGCTTCGGTCTATAAGCAGGGTGACCCCGACGCTGTGGGGAAGGTGTCTTCGACAGCGCTCGTCACCCGCAACGGAGGACGATTCGGCTCCACTCATCGTGCCCCGGTGGAACCCGCCGATCCGAATCTGTGGCCGCCGGCGGACTTCGACACCCTGGTGGAGGCCTTCACGGCACACGGTTTCCGGGGGCCCTCCGCCTGGTACGTCAATGACGATGCCAACATCGCCTACGCGCGCACGGCCCCCGATGCTGGGTGTCTGTCTCTGCCGGTCTTGTTCGTCAACGGCGACTGGGACGTCATCTGCAGCATCACCGGCAACCGGCTAGGAGATCCCATGCGGGTTGCCTGCAAAGACCTCACCGTGACGAATCTTCTCGCGGGGCACTGGCTGCCCGTAGAAAGAAAAGCCGAACACGTCGACGTCATTCGTGCGTGGCTTCGCGACAAAAACCTGTGTTAGCCGCTCGACGTGACCGAGAAGTGGCTGACGGAATCAGCCGACGACCGGCACTGCGCTCAAATCGCTCGGGGACGCGTTCGTCAGTCTGCTGACGCATATCGCTGTAGCTCAGGTGGCGCAGATGATCACGCTGACGAATGTCCTCGCAGTAGTTCCCGACATCGGCAGCTACCGACATTGGCGGGCACCGACCCTGCAATCCGCTGAAACCTCTCGGAGCCGGCGAATTCGTCGTGCTTGGATTGCTGCTGTCACCGATCAGGAGTAACAACGCGTCCGAGGAAGGTTCGTGATGGACAATCTGGTGGTTGTACTGCCAGGGAAGACCTTGTCGTTTGAGATCCGCGACGTGAGTGCGAGCGGGTCACCTCAAGATCCACGACGATCGCCGCGACGGGTGTTGCTGGTCATCCATGTTTCGTGGTCAGCGTCGGCAAGATTCGGAATGCCACGCACCGCGAAGATCTTTTCCACCAATTCTACTGCCAGAAAACCGGATTCGTGCGTATGAACGCGGGCTCCGACCATGTATCGGGAGTAGATGTCAAATATCACGTACCCATCGAAATGCCGACCCATACGACGGGCCGGTGAGCTTGGTGATCTCCCGCGATTGCCTGGCCGCCGTCTCGATCAGTTCGGGACAATGTTGCAGGGAGCCGCATTTCACATGACGAGCATTTCCATGACTGCGGACGCCAGGCTCGCGGCCGCGAGCATGCCGGTGCAGATGTCACTTGGGGTCGAGGTTTGCCCAGCAGCCGTGATTAGATGCGACGAGAAGGGGAGGCGATGCTGTCGATCTAGGCAAAATTCACCTTCACTGAGAAACTCCCACTCGTGTTTATGCTGCACGCCCGCCGTGAGGTCAACGAGGCGGAGTTGCAGCAACTAGATCCAAAAGCGGCGGTCGCGTGCGAGAAGTTCACGAGCCGGTCGAGCCGGTGCTCCGTTCGAATCACACGTGTCACGCTGACATGCCTTTTCTCCTCGCGCGCCAGTGACTCAGCTGAACCGTGGTCTTCGCGCCTGTACATGCTTCGGCGTCCGACCTGCCCCGGAGTGCGAGCAAGATCATGACTGCGGGGATGAGGGCGTCGTAGACGAGCACACCACCGGTATTGCCAGGAGCCCAGTTCCCGTGGGCGAACGACTGATACAGATGACCGATTGTGGCTCCCCAGAGGAACATGCCGGCCATCAAACCGATGGTGAGACGTTCTCGGGTGCCTGCGTGCACGGCTCGGAAGCCGCCGACGGCAAGGCCAAGATTCGCGAATGCAATTTCGGTGACGAACGGTGTTTGCGGAAATCCGATCGCGGTCGTCATCACGTCCGGGATCAGAAGGAATGAAATCGTCATCCAAGCGCTGCCACATCCCAGAGCGGCAGCCGCCCACCATCTTTGCCAGACCTCGAGTCGTGACAGGTGGGCTGTTCTCGCGGAGTGAATACTTGCACCGACCACCGCAATCACCAACCAGAGGAGTGGCACCGAAGTCTGAACAGTGAACATCAAATGAGACATAAAGAAGAGTCTTGCATACGCAATATTGCGGACGCAAGATTGCGTATGCAAGATTAAGCTACAGTTTTGTCATGGATGACGGGCTCACTGACTTGCTCCACCGAGTCGTTGCGATCTTCGGAGAGCTCGCGCGCGGCCGACTCGCGGCTGACGCGGCCGAGCTGACGTACACGCAAATGCGAATCATTGGGGCATTGGAAGAAGGGCCCGCGGCTACGCAACACCAGCTCGCTGACACCCTCGGGCTATCGGAGGCGGCGACCTCCCGCGCCTTGCAAATCTTGCAGAACGCCGGATTCGTCGACATCATCACTGATCCATCGCACGGTCGGCGCCGACTGGTGTCCGCAACCCCGGCTGGTCTGAAGCTTTTCCACGCGACGGGTGCGGCGATGGCAACCGAATTGCGGGACTGGTTGACCCAAAACGACTTCCCTTACGAACGCTATCTCAACGACTCACGCCGCCTCGCTGAGCTCTTGGTTCCGCTGACCCGGAAGACTCTTGTGTGGAACCTCGCGCAGGAGGGGTAAGGCCAGATGGCAGGGCGGCGACAACGAAGCCGCACCACCTGTCATCGATTTCGTGAGTTAGCGCTCGACTCTTCTTCTTCGGCTACGTCGATGGGGGTGGGTTTTCGTGCACTTCAGGTTTGGTGTGTCAACGTGGTTGAGCAACAGCAACGGGATCGTCGGGGATGCCCGGCTGCACGGCAATCGATCTGACGTAGCCGTCCGGCACGTCCACCGCGACGGGTTCGTGGTCCTGGGTGTGCAGGGACCACCTCGTGCCGGATGGGCATGCCAGGAAGTGCTCGCCGATCACGGCACCGTGAGGTACCGGCCAGTCCATGATTTTGCGAGGTTCTTCGCCGATCACGCACCGGTACAGCCCGTCGTGGCCGCCCACCCAACATCCTGTGGAGGTGGCCCACACGTGCCTCGAGTGTCCGATGGGTCCGGGCAGAACGTGTTCGCAGGCAACATGTTCGGGGTCGATGCTCACCACGATCGGCAATTGCTGGTCCGCGACCCACAACGTCTGGCCCGACCCCGACACGTCACCGGGACGATCGAGGGGCGGGCCGGTATGAGTGGTACGTCGTCGAGATCGAGATCGACGACGACCCCCACTGCACGGTCCACCTCGAACAGGTCATTGCGCATGAACATGTCGTTGTCGAAGAAGCAAATATCGACCAATGTGAGAGTGATCGACATCGCTCGCGCGCTGACCGGTCACCCACGCGTATGGGTTACGGTCCTCTCCGCGCGACAGCGTTGCACGACAGCGCTTTCGGAGACGGCTGACCGCTGATCCGAGAGAGTAGGGCGATGGCCGTGCGTCGGCTGTACAGTCGATGCCGATGACTTCTCCGGGGCTCACTGCAAGTGGTGTTTGTGCGGCGGAGACGACTGAGTGGCGATTCTCGTGTGCTTCTTCGTACTCGACGATCTCACGTATGTTCGCGGTTTCGGTCAGTTTTTTGATTGCGGAGAGGGCGTGAGCGACATCTTTCTATGAGACGGTGGCCGACCCGACGTCGTTTTCATGACATACGACCCCGATCACGTGGGCGGGACATACGAGCGCGGAGCTGGCGAACACGTCGACGGCTACGACATCGGCACCGCGCGAGCACAGAACTACCGAGCCGAGAAGTCAACGGCACCAAAACCTAGGGGTACCAGCCAATGAACGACGGCTTCAGCACTCTGGCCAATGACACGAGCACCGCGGTAAACAAGCATCTGTCGGAATGGACCGCATCGGACTGGATCGGCGAAATCGCCGTCCTCGCCGTCGGAGGGGTCGTCGGAGCTGTCGCGATCTTCGCGTTTCGCCTCATGCTGTGGGAGCGGAGCGACGTAGAGGCCGCCCCGCGACCGTGGTTCGCTGGAGCGATCACCATGTGGTTGTTGTCGACCTGGCTGCTGATCAACACCATCGGAGACCTTGCTCGTCACAGCCCGAGTCGAATCTTCGCTGCATGGTTCACTTTTGTCGCGCCGGTCCTGATCATCGCCCTCTTCGTCTTCGCATCCAGACGTGTCGACCACCTCAGAGACCAGGTCGACTACGCCCCGACCCGATTCATGCTCGTCTGGGCGGTCCCTTCCGTGGTGGTGTTCCTCATCGGTGTGGTCACGTCCTTCAACGAGATCACGGACCGAGGCGAATGGAAAAACCTTCTACTGCAGATGACTTGGCTCGGCGGACTTTTCATCCTCGCGGTGGCTGCCCTACTGAAGGTCCGTGAAGTCAGAGCCTTGCGGTAGCCCACTCGGCCCCGTTGATTCGGAGAGGTGTCGAGAATTGCGGACGATGGTTCGGCTTGACCCAAGCTGAGTCCAGAACCGATGTTGTTCTTTAGGGCCACCGCTACCCTTCAGGGTGCGGATCGGTACTCATTCGGTATAGATCGTTAACATCTACGCCGTCTTCATCCTTCAAATTTTGTAGCGGAATCTCTTCCGTAGTTGGCCATAGTTGAATCAAGCACGCCACATCGCGTGAGAACTCGCTACGGCCGCGAACACTCACACGGATTCCATACAAGCCTGCTGCGAAAGATGCTACGGAGTCGAACGCTACTGGCGTGAGTTCGATTTGCGAATTATCCGACATCGAAACCGTCGCAAATTCGGAAGTGTGAGACAGAACGATCGACGCTTCCTCTACCGCTTCCCATTGAGACAGTTCGACAGGGGGGGATCGCATTCAGAACCTCTACACTGATTTCGGTAGGGCCATAAGTCCGTCCCGTCGAAATAATCGCCAGCCCATCCCCGAGGTGCATCACCTTTCCCAAGGAGGTGACTTGGCCAGCATCAGGATCCTTGTGCAGCCTGATCATCGGATAAATGAGATCCAAACTCACCCACGTTGCAGTCATTTGCCGATCCTAACGGCATGTAAACCCCTGTATCGCAATGAAGTCAGGTGTTGCGACGATCCTTAGAACCCAAGGTCCGGTGGGGGGGCCTTTTCGGGTTCTGTGGCGGGTTGGCTGGGCTATTGGTGGTGAATGAGATAGGGAAGGGGCTAGAGGCTCATTCGCCGCAATGAACAGCAGGTAGTTGTTGAGTGTGCGTCAGGAGGCTGCGGTCTTTCGTGTCGGGCAATATGGGGGTATGCCCATCGTGTCTTCTTGGTCGGTCAAAGATTCTTGTCGAGTTGCCGTCGTTGGGTTGCTTCCTCTTCTGTGGTGGAGTCTGACTTTGTTGGCCGGTGCACTTGGCGTTGGGTACGAAGTCGCTGGCGATGTCATCGTGACGTGGAACCTGTTGGGTGCCGTCGGATTGATACTCGTTATCCCCGGCGGGATCATCACTCTCATCGGCAGCGGAAAACTGAAATCTTCCAGCACATTCCGGCGGGGGCGGGCCCTCGCCGCTGTGGGCCTGGCGCTCGTGATGTCCTTTTGTCTGTTGGCTATCAGTGTTTCGATTCAGGAGTACCTGGCACCGCTTGCTCGACGTGATCCGAACAGTTGGAGTCCGGTGTTGAGCAGCAGGGAGCAACTGCTCGTTGTAGTGCCGTACACGCTCATGCTGGCCGCGATGGTGAGTGTCTTTGTCAGGTGCCGCCGAGGTTCCTCTCGTGTACCTATGTGACTTCTCATGACGAGCGTGAGGCCGTCGCTCTCGATCTTCTCGCGAAGCCGGGCACTGTTGCCGAAGAGTTGGAGATCGGCCCGTTCGAGGTCCGTCGCACCCGTGTCGTACCTCCTGATGAGGTCTATTTCATCGACAACGGCAGCATGTTCACCACGACGAGGGGGTGGGTGTATTCGCCCACCGGGACGCCTTCGGGGTTCAGCGATTTCTCTGCCACGCATCTCGGCGGGCCGTGGTACGAGTTCACGGCGGTTTGGCGTGACTAACTGCCCGGCAGTGCGGACTGGCGCCGCACCATACCCGGCGTTACCACGTCCGCTGAGAGGGATAGGGCAACTGGCCATCCCGGCACCGCGCAGCCTCGGTGCCGCAGCAGTCGTCGACCGATTCCTTCACGGTGCGATCGAGGGTCTCGGTGACGTCGATGTAGAAGCCGGCACTGCCGGTCACTTCGCCGTGCTCGCCCTCGATGCTGTCGCCGACGACGATCACCGACCTGGTGACACCGCGGGTGTCGATGATGCGGTGCCTACTACTGAACGGCCCGCCTGAGGTGTGGATCGCGTCTAATGTCTGCGAGACGTAGTGGCGGTCGTCTGGGTGTTTGTGTGAGAGCAGTAGTTCGGTGGTGGGGATGACCTCCACGGGGCGGTAGCCGTGCATTGTGGCGACGTTGTCGGACCATTCCCATTCGTCTTCGGTGCGTGAGTACCGGAATCCTCCGACTCGGTGTGGGGCACCTGATTCCGATGCTCGTTTCATTCGGCCGTTCGTCATGTCCAGGCCCTCTCGTCCTTTGCGCCCGCGATGGGGCGCGTTAAGGAATGACTACTTTGTATCCGAGAAGTCAACGATCGTGGTGCTTTTCGGGATGGTTAGCCTGGAACCGGTCAGGTGGGGAAAGGCGGGGTTCTCTCGTGCGCGGCCTCGACCGATGCCGGATTGCTGAAAGTCATGAATTATCTTTTAGTTTGAGGCATGCTTTGTTGGTTTCAATGGCGCATGTTCACTCGGAGGCCACCAAATAGAGGAACTGGGTTGAACGAACTGACTCGCTCGCGTCGAGTCAGTTCTGTGAGTAGTGCCCTGGTTCCGTCATAGTCTTTCAACTTTGGCCGGTGATGCCCCGTCCGTGTGAGGGGTTCGTACTCGTCGCCGAGGGCCGAAAGGATCTGGTCGAGGATCTCAAGCTCGATGTCGGGCAGGTGGGGTTCCAACAGAGGCAGAATATGCTCAGCTGGAGCACCAGATCGACTGATTTCAACCAGCATTCGGGAGGAAATAGTGTTGCCCTTGTCAGCCCATTTGCAGATTTCGATCGCGCCTTGTTTGGTCAGCCTGCCGCGGACGAAGTCCACGTCGTCGACGATCACGCGTTTGACCGCCGCGGGGACGCGTCGACTGCGCATCACCTGAGGCAAGTCGGAGCTCGACAGTGGTAGTTCGCATATGTAGGACGCAAGGACTTTCGACGCCGCGAAGTAGTCCTCTTTGAGCGGGAAAGGGCTCTCACTGACACATGCGTACGTTTGCGCTGTGTCAGGTATCAAGTCGGTGGCCAGTAGCGCCGGAATGGCCTTCAGCCCTGCATCTGTCAGACGTTCGGGATCGAGCTTGCCGGGGAGTTCGAGCTGCCCAATCAATCGGATGGCCGAGCCCTGATTCAGTTTGTCGGAATTGGCTAGGACATACGCTAGATCGAACCGGGGTTCGTCGTCTACCTCTTCGGCGGCGGTGAGGTCGCGAATGTTCAATTTCTCGGCTAAATCACTGCTGAAGCCCAAGTTTTCGACGTACTGATTTACGTTCGAGACGGTCGGCGCGAATCGGCCCGCGGATACCACTGGGGGCCAGGCTGTTTCGTTGAGCGTTTCCAGGTTGGTTACCACGCACGATTCCGACGCACGCTCTACGACTGAGCGAAGGGTGGTCGCTTGACCGGCATTGACCACGTCATCGAGTACCTCTACAAATTTGTCGGAGGAGTCGATGGTGTCCTCGTCGGCGCTGAGGGCGTCAAGGTAGTCGTCCAGGTTCGCCAGGACATGCTCGTAGACGTTGTCGTTGGCTGCCTTTATTACGTCGAGTGCCAGCCCCGACGCTTCACCGAGTGCTGCGAACAGGTTTGTGTGCGTTACCGGGTACAAGCTGGCGGCGACCACAGCTGCGCGCTGCGAATCTCCCAGCGGACGCAGATCGCTGATCTGTGCGCCGAGTCGCCTGACCAGGAGTGCTGTATCTGCGGCCACGGAGCTTTCGGCGATTCCGACAAACGTCTGCATCTGGGCGTAGTGCTCCGAGACAAATGCGGCCACGCGATCAGACGATTCGTAGTCGATCTCCTTCGAAGCGTTTCGAACCGAAGCATCGACGAGAGCAACAACTGATTCGGGGGCGCCCGGAGCCGTCTCGATCAGGTGGACGAACATGTTGGCCCACCGGGAGGCGAGGATGCCAACCAATTGTTCTTTAGCTGCGCCGTCCATCAGATAGGCGTCGATGAACGAGGAGTCAGATTCGGCTCGCACGATGAGCTTGTCGAGTGCCTTGTCGAGGAGTTGGGGGCGCTCGGGTAGGTAGTGATCGAAGACCTGCAGATTGAATACGCTCTCGCCATCGAGGAAGCGCGTGCCCATCTCCTTTTCGACCGCATCGATGGAGTCTGGTCCGTCGAATCGAAAGCGGTGATCTGCGCGATCTGCCTGGACACAATGCAGGACGAAGTTCATGGCGCTGACGCTGATCGCGATACCGTGATAATCCGAGCAGTACAGAGTGAAATTTTCGTCGATATAACCCTTACCGAGCAATTCGTGGGCTAGCGGTGACACTAGCTCGCTGACGATGTCGCCGAGATTGGAGTACCCGCTGCCCGTGGGCATCACGAGGTCTGTTCGGGCCATGACTTCGGACATGGTGGCCTTTGCAACGTATTCCTTGATCGCCAGCGCGTTTCGGGATTTGCGTCGAAGTTGTGTCACATCGGCATCGATAGCATCTTTCAATCCGGTAGCAGGCTCACCGACCAGTGTGGTCAGGTTCTCGAATGACAAGTCGATTCTGTTGCTGTACCCCGGCCGCGTGACCTGCACCTCTAAGCGGACCTCGTACAGAGATTTCCAGAAGTCGACGGAAGTCAGATCCGCGAGTGCGAAGGCTTGTGTCTGGAGGTGAATGACCGGTACACCTCTGCCCCACATTGCCTGAAACATGAGTGAAATCACCGTTTGGAGTCGTTCGCCGGCGACTCTCGCGCGCTCGGCCAGCGGCGCGTTCGAAGCGATCTGGTCTAGTGCTTGTTTGCTGCGCGCTGCCTGGTATTCGGATTGATATTTGACCATGTCGCGGAAGGCTGCATGGGCGCCGTCAATGTTGCTGGTTCCGAGCCGGATGGCTTCGAAGTCATTCAAGTTCAAGTTTTTGTAGACCATCATGGCGAAAAGTCGGTCTACGGTAAGTCCCTCGAGTCCCTTCTCTCCCAGGACTGTGGTTCGGTACATTTCGAACTCGTTCCGAATGTTCCGAATTAGGCGCATGTCGGTCAGATGCGCACCGACCAGGTTCATCAGTTCGGCCGAGGGCTTGCGGGGAGCCTCGGCGAACTCGGCCTCGAGCAGATCTCGTGCTGAGCGGTGGGTGATGAACGGGACCATCGGGACGACCAGATCGAAGAATTTGGTTCTGTTCGCAGATGGGACGGACTCGAGTGCTGACGCTCGACGAGGCGCGTCCGGGGTGTCCGTGTTGCTCTCGCTGGATTCCAGTTGGTCGAAGATGCTGTCACGTACGGCGTAGACAAACCGGA
Organism: Rhodococcus sp. P4_E4; assembly: GCF_056401575.1. Classification (NCBI taxonomy): domain Bacteria; kingdom Bacillati; phylum Actinomycetota; class Actinomycetes; order Mycobacteriales; family Nocardiaceae; genus Rhodococcus; species Rhodococcus sp. P4_E4. The sequence continues at coordinate 24,600 of NZ_JBFUJB010000037.1, forward strand.
TTGGGCGTGACTCGATCTGCTCGGAGTTGTTTAAGACAGTGTTCAACTCGCGAAGAGTTTCGAAGATGTGCGGATCCTTGAAACGGTCCAAATCCTCAAAGACCGCGACCCTAGTTTTGGTCTTCTGGAAGAAATACACGATCTCGTCGAGGTACTCGTCGAAGTAGGAGTTCTCTTTTGCTTTTAGTGTCACAGCGGCGCCACCCGCGGAAACGCTCTCCACTCCTGTCCTGCTTTGCATCGCTCTTAGGCCGAAGAACCACACGGAGCCTACGAACGCGCTTAACGTGGCAACGATTGCCCAGGGCACCCATCCGCGGCTCGTGACGATGCCTTGAGGGCCCATGTCCACGACGCGATTGACCAGTCCGAGTAGGACGGCGATTATGAAGACCCCCACAGCGGTGATAACGCCCCAGCCGGCAGCGGGCCAGGGTTTAAAGGCATCGATACGTGAGTATCTTGATCCCGGCATGTCTGCCGGAGCTTTGCGGTACAGGAGTTGCTTGACAATTTCCTTTTGGATGAGATTTGTCAGAGGTGCGGGCGCCCCATCGTGTTGAATTCGCACATTGGTCGCGTCGTCGATGCCAAGGCTCGACAATGACAGATTCACCCAGTTGATCTTCTGCTTATCCATAGCTGCTTGGACACCGAGGATGACGCTGCTCTTTCCGCTGCCGTAATGCCCTGCCAGAGCGATGTTCTTAGCAGGATTCGCGGTCTTGTCGGTCAGAACCGTGAGAAGTACCGCCGCGTGGCGCCCGTGCAGGTCCTCTTCATATGTCGGTCCGAGACTGCGAAGAGTTGGTACGTCAGATACTGGTGCGGGCGATGGGGGCATGAGCCAGATCCTATGGAGGTGATCGGCCTTGCGTCGGTGGTGGTCCTTCAATGGGGTTGCTCGGGGTAATGGAGTGTTCTGCTCGCGTGTGGCTGCGGGGTGCTTCGTGTTGTTTTGGTGGTGTGTTTTCACGCGCTGGTTACCTGCGCCTTGGTGGTGTTCTCTGATCGGTTTGTGCCGTCGTGGCTTGTGTGGGTGGAGACCGTTGTGATTGTGGGGTTGGTGGCGGTGTTGGCGTGTGGGGAGCGGCGGGTTTCACGTTCACGTTGAGCGGGCAATGGTGCCGGGTGGTGCGAGCGAAATTCTGTGGCGTTGACCTGCGGTGATGACACGTCCCCGGGGTGGTTGTTGGGGCGCCGGCGGGTTTAGGTTCCGGCGGAAGCCGGCAGGGTGTTCGGGTTCGGTGGTGTGGGGGAGTGGTGGCGCATCGGGCGGGGTGTTGTGAGGACCGTTTTCAGGTTGTTTTGAATCATGTTGTCTATCAGTATATTTCGTTATTCGGTTGCGTGGATTTGGCTTCGCGTGTTGTGCGCGACACTTTGTTCTCCAATGTTGGATGTTGTTGTAGCGATGAGACTTTCGGATTTCCTAGTCTTCTTGATATTTTGCGATTTGGCGAGTGCGTCGAGGGTGTGGCTGCCGGTTGTCGTCTCTTCGTGTACTTATGCACCGTCCTACGACCAGCGTGTGGTGATGGTGGTGTTCGACCGCTTGGCTTCGGTGTTCGCTGTCGTCGGGTGTCGCATCCTTGTTTCATACGGCGGTGGCGCTGTCGCGGCGGTGTTGGTGTCCGGGGAATCCGTGTCGGTGCGCGGCGACGGTGACGATGAGGGAGGGGATCAGGAGGATAAGAGCAGCCCAGGGCAGCGAGGCCGGGCCGACGCCGCTCAGGAGGAGACCACCTGCGATTCCGCCTCCGGCGATGCCGATGTTCCAGCAGGTGACCACCAGCGACTGCGCGACATCACCCGCCTCCCCGGCGGCCTCGGCGGAAGCGGTCTGGAGCAGGGTCGCCGCGCCGCCGAACGCGAGCCCCCACACCGCGGCGGCGGCGAACACCAGGGACGGTACGGCGGCGAAGAGTCCCAGTGCGGTTGCAGCGACGGCGAACAGGGCGCAGCTCGCGACCATCAGCGGACGCAGGTGGCGGTCTACAAGGACACCGGTGAACCAGATGCTCAACAGGGAAACGACGCCGAAGGTGAGCAGCACCGCGTCGACGCGATCGGCGAGACCGAGTGGCGCTAGGTAGGGGGCGATGTAGGTGTAGAGAATGTTGTGGGCGAGGACGAAGGCGAGTGTCACGAACAGCACTGCGCCGACGCCGGGGATCGCGAGGGTGCGGCGCAGGGGCAGGCGCGCGTCTTTGGCTTGGCCGGGGAATTCCGGCACTGTCGCGAGTACCCAGCCGATCAGAATCAGGGTGAGCAGTGTCATGATCCCGAACGTGTAGCGCCAGCCCACCAGGTTGGCGAGGAACGTGCCTGCGGGCACGCCGATCGACAGCGCGATTGGGGTGCCGGCCATCGCGATCGCCATCGCCTTTCCTCGCTGGTGCGGCGCGACCATGCGGCGGGCGTATCCGGCCATCAGTGCCCAGAGAAGTCCCGCGACGATCCCGGCGGCGAACCGTGCGAGAAGGGTAAGTGCGTAGTTGTCGGAGAGGGCGGTGATCGTGTTCGCGACGGCGAACCCCGCGATCGCGAGCAGGAGCAGACGGCGGCGGGCCCAGCCGATGGTTGCCGCGGTGAGTGGTACTGCCGCGAGGGCGGAGCCGATTGCGTAGACGGTCACCGTCTGCCCGGCTGCGGATTCGGTGACGCCGAGGTCGCCGCTCATCGCGGGCAGGATTCCGGCAGGCAGTGCCTCCGTCATGATCGTGATGAACCCGGCTGCGCCCAGTGCCATCAGGCCGGCTAGCGGTAGACGCTCGGGTCGGGATGCACGCTGCGAGATGTGCTGTACTTGAGTCATAACCTTATCGTCCATGGTTGACGTTAGTGTCAAGGTCAAGCTCAAGGCCGCGGAACGGCAAGTGAGGTGCGTCGCATGAGGATCGGAGAACTCGCGAAGCTGACGGACACGTCTGCGCGAGCGTTGCGTTACTACGAAGACGAAGGTTTGATCGTGCCGCGCCGTATGGCGAATGGGTACCGGGAGTACGACGACTATCTGGTCGACCGAGTCGTTCAGATCCGGGGTCTGCTCGACTCCGGCTTGCCGACTCGAATCATCAAGCAGATCATGCCGTGTCTGGACAAGCCCCGTACCATCCACTTCGTCGATGCAACCCCCGAGATGCTGAGCACTCTGGAACAGGAGCGCGACCGAATGAGCGATCGTATCGAGTTTCTGACCCGCAACCGTGACGCGATTGACGACTATCTGGAGGCCGTCAAGGCCCTCGCGTAAAGGGACGACATTCGCGAAGAATGCCCAAGGACGAGCAGGTCAGGGGGTGGTAGCTTTCGTCGATGGATTCCGTCTCACTGGTCCGGTTGACCCAAGCACTGAATACCGAATGGGGCCGGGTACGTGCGCTCTCGAAAACGTGAAGGATTGGTCGGAGGTGAACCCGGCGCGCGGTTTGGGTGCCGGCGGCGGGGTGTTCGGGTTCGGTGGTGTGGGGGAGTGGTGCCGGTCGTGAGGGGTGTTGTGAGGGCCCGTTTTGGGCGGTTTTGAATGTTGTTGTGTGTCAGTACTTTTCGGTATTGTTTTGGTGTTGAGTTGTTTTCGTGGGTTGTGCACGGTGGTGTTCTCGTCAACGTCGAATGTTGGTGCAGTGGTGAGGATTTCGGTGTTTCGTGTTTTCGGGTTGTTTTGCGGTTTGGTGGGTGGGGGTGTATGATTGGGAGCATGATGATGACGAGGCAGTGGACGCGAGACGGGGCGCTTTTCGTGACCCTTCCCCTCCTCCCCGGCCTCGTTCGGGTGTCGGGTACCGGTTCAGGCGCTGCGTTGAATTCGATTGCTGAGAACCAAGATTCGGAATTCAGAGGAGCGAAGCGACTCGATCGGCGGCAACGGTACTCGACCCACTGCGAGCTGCGCAGCGGCTCCCTGGCGAGGAG
>NZ_JBFUJB010000038.1:0-27619 GCF_056401575.1 Rhodococcus sp. P4_E4
TCCTCTCCTCCGGGGGACCTGACAGTCCACGTCCCCTGCATCTAACATGAACCAAACAGCCCACACAAACGCACGCGCCGCCAATGCCCTCTTGTTAGGGGCACAAAATCGCGCTGATAGCCCTTCCAGTGGGCAATCCGACCTTGTATGGTATCGCCTGGATATGAAGCGCCGCTAAATTATTCGAATTGCCAACCCGCGAACCACCGCACGGTTGAGAACAGCCCGGAGACAACGCTTGTGGAATGCTTGACCCGGGCGTTTACAGCGGATGTGCCGCCCCTACCGCATGAACGCAGGCATGCGCCCAGGTATCGCCCACAGCTCTGCGCCCAATTCCTGCGGGATTGTGAATTCGTTCATCCGAATGACGAGGTTGCGATCGGCAGACGCTCGGGTTACCAACCTGAAGCCTCCATCGAAGCAAAAACCGGGGAGCGGGCGCACCTGTGGGTTGTATTCCAGCACCGAATCGAATTCGCGCAGTATGTCGTAGAAATCTCGCAATGCACCGAGTTGAAATTTACACATGCCGACGCCGCCTGTTGCGATGAAGCGAACATGACTCCGCACACTACGAGCCGGGAAAGAATTGAGATGTTCCGCCTGGACGACCCAGGGCAGAGGATTCATGCCGTCGATTTCCGAACGAAAGAGAGTGCCTCTGACCAGGTATCGCGGTGCCGATTATTGCGATGGACGGAGTCGAGTGCAGTCATTTCAGTTTCACAGCCATGCTGTGGCAACGGTTCGATCTGAGCTAGTTCTTCCTGAGTCCATGAAGAATTCTGTGGTCTCACGACGCCGAAGACCATGTTGTACCAGAAGCGCGTTCTGAGAATCCGTGACATCCATCATGACGATCAGGGTCCTTGCCTCAATTCCTTGATCGGCGGCGTTGGCGCACCGATCGGGGCAGCGCCACTGTTGCGACTGAAAAAACAGTACGTTCGCTTCCGGTGCCAACGGATCCGAGCGGGAACTTCCGCGACGCCTAAACTGGCAGAACACCAGTTAAGAATACCTCCGAGCCAACACAACGAGCCCGGTCACTAGCCGCCAAGTGGGCTCGTCCATCGTTCGCCGTGCACGCTCACACGCAGATGTCGGTAACCCCTGTCGGTTCTGCGGTCCGACCGCGGTGTGCGGGTTGGGCATTTTCAGCACTCGAACTCCTGATTCCCTCGACCGCATGCCGACCCTCAGAGTTGCGTGAACGAATCGACCGACAGGAAGAACCCGGCTCCGTTGGAAGGGTCGGTGTCGGTACAGGTGAGTCCGTCAGTCGCCGATCCGCAGGTGACGGCGATGCCCTGGGTGAGTTCGAAAGTCACCCGCTGCCCGTATCCCAGAGTGTGCGGCGATACGTAGACCTCGCCCTGCGTGACGGTCGCACACGGAAGCGTCCCGCCCTCCAGATACCCGAACAGATCCGCTCTGCCCTGTTCGTCACCAAGACGGATCTTGCACAAACTGTCGGTCATCACCGTGTGCGGCCGACCTCGTGTCTGGCACGCCAACGTCGAACTGGACACCCGACACTGAATTTGGCCACTCGGGGTGCCGAACGAGTATCCCGACCCCTCCACGAATGCCGAGAGCGGCAGTGACGCGGCCTCGGGGGCGGTTTCGATCGGCGGCCGGCCCGAACCGCCATCGACGGTAGCAGCATCCGACTCCGAGGGAGGTGGGCCTGTCCCATCCGACGGGGCGACCGTGGTGATCGAGGTTGCGGGGGCGCCGGCGGGCGAGTCCAACGAGCAACCCGCCACGAGAGCGGTGAGGGCAACAGCTGCGCACACCAGGACTCCGCGCCCTGTGAACGTGAACATCGAGACCTCCAGCCCGCCGGGATTGATACGTGTGCACACCGTGTCGCCGGTTTCCCCCCATTCGTTACCGCCCCGCGCCACCCGGCGTTTATGTCTACGGCGCTGCGTCCAGGATTCGACACTCACCAGCACAGGCTCGAAGCTGTGGCGAGCATGTTGACCACGACAACGGTCGACAACACCACCGACAGCACCGCGAGCACGGCCCCAGTTCCGGTGCGGAGGCGAAGCGCGCACACGACAAAGACCCCGGACCACACGGACAACGTCGCGATCACCAGCCATCCGCCACCGGCCATGTCTCGTTCCGCGGGTCCGTCACAGCTCGTGTCGATCGATCCCCACAGACCGAACAACACCACGACCGCAGCCGCGAGCGTCAGCGGCCACCAAAGCCCGTGTCGACCTCGGACTACGTTTTGTCGAGGCCCCCGGTTCCGAACTTCTGGTGCCGGCCAAAGCTCCCGGGCAGTCGACTCACAAGATCGGGCTCACCAGCACCGAGGACGTGAACGACGAAGTCGGATCGCTGATAGCCATCGCGTATCTACAGAACGGCCGGTAGGACACTAACTCGCCGCCACGCAACCACTCACCGGCACGCTGCACGAAAGTCCCTGTTCTCCTTATCGGAGAACAGGGACTTTCTTCACCGCGGGGGAAGGTCGCTGCGACGTGTCAGCTCAGGCCGAAGATCGCGCCGATGATGGTCCGAGCAGCCTCGAAGAGCGCATCAACGGACGGGACACCGATTTCAGAGCTGATGGAAAAAAGGGAACCCAACATACGATCCTCCGGAGATAGTTTCTGAATGGCTTACTGCCACAAGGAAAATGCTACGGGTTCTACTTGTGGAACGGAAGCATGGGGACCCCGGGTGTGACAACTCCGGACCAAAGTCCCGGCACCGCAGATCTACTGCACCCCAGCATGATTGCTCTCCCCCGCCTCGGATTCGACGCCTTGAGGATTGTCGACGAGGACTTTCGCAACACTCGCCAAAGCCTCCATGCTCGACATTTCCGCGTGAGAGCAGTCGACCAAGTACGGCCGCAGCGGCCCCACCAGTTGGGACCATTTTTCGACCAGGTGACGATGTTCAGGCAGATCATGCTGCGCCACAAACAATTCCACTGAACCGAAATAGCGCCGCGGCGTGTGGTCCCGAACGATTCGCGACAGTTTTTCAACCCGCCCCACCACGGATTCGAGAACCGTATCGGAAAGGAAATCCATACCGGTCTGCCTTCGGATCTCTGCCGCAACGTCTACGAAAGTCAATGCTGCAGTTTCAGTTTCAACCTCAGCTAGTCCGATCTGTGCAAACAGTTCGGAAGGTTTCGGAGCCGCTTGTACCGATGGCATCATCTCCGGCAACAGCGCGTCGAGCATGACAACCGAACCGACCAGATCGCCCGTCTCTTCGAGTTGGCTCGCCATCTCGAGCGCGATCGTTCCACCGGCAGACCAACCCAGTAGATGGTATTCACCCGACGGCTGCACATTCCGTACGGCATCGACATACCCCGACGCCAACTCCGCCACCGTGCCGGGTAGCTCACCTGCACCCGTTGCCTGGATGCCGTACACCCGTCGACCTCCGAGCTGACCGACGAGTCCGACGTAGCACCAGGCAATTCCGCTGACCGGATGCACACAGAACAACGGCGGCCTTACGTCATCAGGATTGCCGCCCAACATGACGATCGTGTCCAGCGGATCCGAATGGAACGAATCACCCTCCACGACGTCGGTATGAACGAGATCCATCCGAGAGGCAAGCTCCGCCACAGTTCGATCGGTGAAAATCCATTGAACCGGGAAATCCCTGTTCAGGGTCTCACGCAAGCGCGAAGCCACTCGAACTGCACCCATGGATGTCCCGCCGAGCTCGAAGAAGTCGTCGTAGCGGCCCACCGATTTCGCGCCGGTCACGCCCTCGAATGCCTGTGCCACTTGACGTTCGGTATCCGAGACGGGTCGATCCACACTCGACCCTACCTGCGGCGAAGGAGCAGGAAGTGCCGCTACGTCTATCTTCCCCGAAGCGAGCAACGGGACCACTCCCATCACCGTCACCGAAGAAGGCAGCAGGTGCTTCGGCAGCAGGCCGGAGACAAACCCGCGAAGCTCCGATTCCGTCACCGAACCGTTTTCCGCCAGCGTTACGTACGACCGGAGTTCAGCGGATCCGTGCCCGTCGTCAGAGACGACGGTAACCGAGAAGATCACTGCTCCATGGCTTGACAGAGCCACGTCGACCTCCGCCGGTTCCACGCGGACACCCCGCACCTTCACCTGTGCGTCGTTGCGCCCCAGGTACTCGAGCGCTCGGTCGTGACGCCTACGACGCACGAGGTCACCCGTGCGATACATCCGAGTTCCCACCGCATAAGGATTGGCAACAAAACGCTCGGCAGTCAGACCCGGGGCGGTGACGTACCCCCGTGCCACATTCTCGCCGGCGAGGAATAGTTCTCCCGCAACGCCATCCGGAACCGGTCGGAGCCTCTGATCGAGAACAAACGCCGTCGTGCCAGGTACCGGGGTGCCGACAGTGACGTCCCCGTCAGTGATCCGCGCGGAAATCGATGCCGCGATCGTTGATTCGGTTGGTCCGTATCCGTTGACGATGCGATGTCGGGGTGACCACGCCGACGCAAGGCGGGCAGAGAGCGGCTCCCCCATCGATTCGACGATCAACGGTTGCACTGCATCCGGATCGACTGTGGCCAGGACCGTTGGCGTCACGATCAGATGTGTGACGTCGGCAGCGCCCAGCAGATTCGTGAGTTCCTCTCCCCCGTAGACGAAGTCAGGAGCCAGAATCAACGTTCCACACCCTGCCGCCGCCAGAAGAATCTCGATCACCGACGCGTCGAAGGTCGACGACGCCAATTGCAGGACTCGGGGGCCACGATCGAGCTCGGCGATCTCGACGTGCGCGGTGTAGACGTTCATGATGCCGCGGTGTGAAACCTCGACACCCTTTGGTCTTCCCGTGGAACCCGACGTGTAGATGACGTAGGCGAGGTTGTCGGGATGAGCCGGCGTTGCCGATACCTCGACAGCCCCACCAGCAGTGCAGGATTCATCCATCGCCACCCACTCGACGGAGTCCGGCAAACTCTCGGATGCACCTCGCGCTGTCAAACCGACAACCGAACCGCACTCCTCGACCATCGTCTGTCGGCGCGCTGTCGGCAGCGCTGGATCGAGCGACAGCCACGCTGCGCCTGCCCGCGCTACCGCCCACAGCGCAACGATCCACAGATGCCCGCGACCGAGCGCAACGGCCACCACGTCATCGGGTCCGATTCCTCGGACCACCAACTCGCGAGTCCAGTGCGACGACTCCTCGTGCAGGTCGCGATAGGTCCAGCGCCTGCCGTTCTCTTCCAGCGCGATGCCGTCGGGTGCCTGCCGCAGCGCGCGTTCGAAAATGTCCGCAATCGTCAGCGGTTCGACGTGTCGAGGATTCGCAGCCGTCAGCGCCGAGCGTTCGAGACCGGACAGCAATTCGATCTCCCCGACCACGATCTCGGGTTCACCTGTCACTGCTTCGGCGATACGTGTCACCCGCTGCATGAACAGTTCCGCCGTCGACGCGCGGAATCTGTCTGTGGCATAAAGCAATCGAATCGTCAGACTGTCACCGGTGTCGACCAGGTCCCACGTCAAGTCGTAACCGGTCGACGACCCTGCCTTGTCGATGTCGAAGACGGTGATGCCGTCGATCTGCGGCACGTCGAGCGCTCGCCGATATGCCAGCATGACTGTGAACAGGGGATGCTCGTTCATCCTGCGCGGTGGATCGACCTTCGCAACTACATCGTCGAACGAGACGTCCGCGTTCGCCATTGCTTCCAGATCGACACGGCGAACCTCGTCCAGGACAGCAGCGAAGCGGTCGGAGGAGTTGATCCTCGTGCGCAATGCGACAGTACCCACCATCATGCCGGCCACGCTCAGCAGCGCCGGATCGTTCCGCAGACTCACAGCTGCTCCCACCACGACGTCGTCCGTGACGCACTCGCGAGCGAGCAGCACGGCAATCACGCTGTGGACAACCATGAATACCGTGACGCCATGCGAACGAGCCAACGCCGACAACGCGTCATAGGTGGCACCATCGAGGACTTCCGTCACCATCTCGTCGGATCGTGAAGACACCGGACTCCGGGGGTTGTCGACGGGTAGAGCCAACACATCCTCGACGCCACCAAGTGCGTTCGACCAGTAGTCGAGTTGCCGATGCGCCACGCTCAGAAGATCCTCCGGATCGCCCAAGCTCTCTCTCGCCCAGAGACTGTAGTCGCCGTAGCTGATCCCCTCAGCGGAGCGATCCCATTCCCTTCCGAGCACCCTCGCCTCGAAGGCTGCCGCGAAATCGGCAAGGATCGGGCCCATCGACGCACCGTCGATTGCGATGTGGTGAACAACCAGTACCAGGACAGTCAATCCTGCAGAATCGGCTCCAGCTTTTTCGCTGAACACACGCACACGGAACGGAACATCTCGTTCGAGGTTGAACGGCACAGTCGCGAAGGCCGAAGCGCTCGCACGGATATCGTCGACGCACTCAGCGGTGAGATCGACTGCAACAGAGTCTATTTCAACCTGTTGTGGACCGAGTTCACCCGGAACAAACACAGTTCGCAACACGGCATGGTGATCGACGACGTCACCGAGGGCGCTGCTCAAAACCGAACGATCGATGTCGTCTGCCAGGACCGCTGCAAACGTCAGGTTGTACGCAGTCGATTCCGGCTGAAGCTGATTGATCAGCCAAAGTCGTTGTTGCGAGGGCGCCAGTGGGGCCGGCATGCCGGAATCACGTCGAGTCAGTTCGCGGCGCTTGCCATCGGACGCGCTCGCCGACAGCCACTGAGACATCGCTCGCGGCGACGGATTGTCGAAGACGGCGCGAACAGGCACATCCCGCGCGAAGATCGAGGCGAGTCGACCTGCCACCGCTGCTGCGGCCAACGAATCACCACCTGATTCGAACAGGTTGTGCAGAGCGCCGAAACTTCCGGACACGTGTTCCGACATGACAGCGGTGACGAGTTCCTCCGAAACCGTCACTGCTGCATCGGGCGCCTGGCTCTCGAACACATGGCGCCGCAACGCATCTGCGTCCAGTTTTCCGTTCGTCGTCAGCGGGATCGACTCCAACACGACCACGCGGCCGGGCATCAGATACGCAGGCAACATCGCGGCCAACTCGATTGTCAGCTGATCCGCCTCCACACCATCGCCAACCGCGCACGCAACGGCGATCTCGTCGACGAGGACAACCGCCGCAGCCTCGACGCCCGTGCACCGCCGCAGAGCTGATTCGATTTCGGCGGGCTCGACGCGGATTCCTCGCACGCTCATCTGACGGTCGGAGCGTCCGACGAATCCGAGCGTGTCATCGGTGCGGCGGTGAACCAGATCACCGGTCCGATAACGGCGGCGTCCACCTGGTGCTGCGACGAACGAGCTGGCGGTGCCGGCGGGATCTCCGGCATAGCCCATTGCAAGCCCGGGCCCGCTGACGTACAACTCACCGATCCCGGCCCACGGCACCGGACGCAGTCGCGTATCCAGTACCTCTGCACCGATTCCGGCGAGCGGAACTCCGATGGTGACCCGATGATCCACCTCGGCGACGGTCGTGACCACCGTGCATTCCGTCGGTCCGTATGCGTTGAGCATTCGCGCGCGGCGACTCCATGCACGCGCGGTGGAAGGTGAGAGCACATCGCCACCGACTGCCACCACCTCCAACGAGTCGAACCGCTCCGGAGACATGGTGTCGAGTACGGCCGGAGTGGACAACATGTGAGTGACGCCGCGTTCTGCGACGAATTCTTCGAGTGCCCTTCCGCCGAAAGCCTCCCGAGGAGCGACCGCCAAGGTAGCCCCGGCGCCGATCGCCAACATCATCTCGAGAATCGCCGCATCGAACGTCGGTTTGTAACCGTGCAGCACAACCGAGTCCGAAGTCACGCCGTACTTCCGGATTGCGTCGTCGGTAAGAAGGCCCAGACCTCGGTGGGTGACTGCAACGCCTTTCGGTTCACCAGTCGACCCGGACGTGTGAACGACGTACGCGACTGAATCCGGATACTGCCGACCGGGAACGGGGCTGCGGTCGGAGAGCACTGTGCGCAGTTGCTTCAGCCGTGCCGGCGGCAGGTCGGGGTCGATCGGCACGAATGCCGCGCCCGTTTTCGAGATCGCCAACATTCGGACCAGGTACGCGATAGTCCGTACCGCCGGAATCTCGTACACGGCACCCGGTCCTGCGCCCCGAGCCACCAGTTCCCAGGCTTGGGCATCCGAGGCAGAGTCGAGTTCGGCATACGTCACCGTGCGCTGCCCGTCGTCGAGAGCAATGTTGTCAGGGAATCGCGCCGCTGTGGCGGCGAAAATCTGGGTCAGCGTCCGGGACGAATCGACCTCGACAGCAGTCCAACTGGGCGCCGCACCCACCGCGAGATCCGAAACGAGTACTGGCACATCCTCGGCCATCGAGGTGAGCACTCTCGACAGTTGTCGAGCAACCGCGTCGGCGCTCGAAGGTTCGAACGCGCTCGCGGCATAGATGAGCGCTCCGGTCAATGATCCGTCGACAGCGGGTGCGAGCGAGACGTGCATGGGGAACTTCGTTGTCGCGGTCTCGATTTCGCGAGCCTCAATCGTGAGACCGGCCACCTCCACGGCAGGGATCGCGAAGTTCTGCAGACCCAGCGCAATCTGGGGAGTTCGTCCGCCGAGCAGCTCACCAACCAATTCGGCAGGAACAGAGCTATTTTCGAATGCTGCCACATCAGCATGGAAAGCTGCACCCAACAGAAGGTCGATCGGCACGTCCCCGTCGATCCGAAGGCGAAGAGGCACCGTATCCACGAACATGCCGACCACGCCGTCGAGCTCAGGCGTACGCCGTCCGTCGACAGCTGTCGCGATCACGACATCGGGATTTCCACTCAGCTTGGCAAGCACCACGGACAACGCCGCATGAACCACCGCAAACAGCGAGACCTTCAATCGATCGGCTCGCGCCTGCAGTGACAAGGTGATGACGGCTGGAATCACGAAGTTCACTCGCTGCGCTACGGAATCCGGCCCGCCATCAGAATGATCCACCGTCAGCGGCGACACAGATGTCACACCGTCGAGCGTTCGGCGCCAGAACTCCTCGACGACAGGGGAAACGTCACGTGCTGCCTCCCACGCGGCAAAATCCCCGTACTGGATCGGCAGCGGAGACCATTGCGGATCCAGTCCAGCTCGTCGCTTGCCGTAAGCGGTCAGCAGGTCGCCGACCACCGTTCGCATCGACACCCCGTCGACTGCGATGTGATGAAAGCTCACTGCCAGAACGTGCCTGACCGGTGACACCTGGAGCAGCATCCAGCGCACCGGCAGGTCTGCCGCTACATCGAAACCGCGCGAGCCGAACTCTCGCAGCAGCACCTCGACCTCGATGTCGGCGACCAGTCGCGTTTCCATTGTCAGGGGGGTCGGAGGATCCACGACCTGAACCGGTGGAGTGCCCGGATACCGGGTTCTGAGGACGTCATGACGGCCGACAAGATCCGTCGCTGCGTGACGCAGCGCGGGCACGTCGAGTTCACCGTCGATCTCGATGCAGATCGGCAGGTTGTACGCACCGCTCGACGTGTTCCGCTGGTTCAGTACCCACATCGCACGCTGGTTCCGTGACAGAGGTGCGGGCGTGGGGTCGCGGCGCGGTTCCAGTCTGACAACATCGGTCGCCGGGCCACTCTGCTCGAGCGAATCGATCCGGGCCGCCAACGCCGCAACGGTTGGATGCTCGAATACGGTCCGGAGCGGAACAACCAGCCCAAGGGAACTACTCAAGAGCGAGGTAACCTCCGCGGCCGACAGCGAGTTGCCGCCGAGCGAGAAGAAGTCTGCGTCGCGGTCGTCCTCATTCCCGCCGAGCACCGAAGTAAAAGCTTTGGCCACAAGGCGTTCTGTGGCAGTGGCCGGCCCCTCTGCACGGGAAGCTTCCAGTGTCGGCGCCGGGAGACGGGCGAAGTCGACCTTGCCGTTCCGCATCGGAAGCGCGTCCTCGATTTCGACGATGACATGCGGAACCATGTACGTCGGAAGGACTTCTGCGACAGCGGCGCGAAGTTGACCCGTGTCAACTCTTTCGGCATCCGAGCTTCGCACGTAGGCGACCAACAGAGGACTTCCCCCCTGGGCCGACCGAACCCCGGCGACGCAGAAATCGACGTTCGCGACAGACTGAATGACTGCCTCGATCTCACCCGGTTCGATCCGGACACCGTTGACCTTCACCTGCACGTCGGTTCGCCCGAGATAATGCAGGCGATACGTATTGCCTTCAGATTTGGGGCTTTCCGGCTTCCACATCACCAGATCGCCGGTCCGGTACATCCGGGCTCCTGAACTGGTTGCCACGAATCGTTCCGCGGTTCGGGCCGGTTGGCCGGCGTAACCGCGCGCGAGCATTCGACCGGAGAGATACAGTTCACCGGCGACTCCCGGCGGCACCGGTTCGAGTCGATCATCGAGCACGACGGCGTCGACCCCGGCCAGTGGATACCCGACGGATCCGTCGTGAGTGTCAGCTGACAGTTGTTCGATCGACAGTGGTTCGGTAGCAAGCGAATACATCGCGGACTCGGCAGGTCCGTATCCGTTGATCACTCTGCGTCCGGCTTGCCAGCGCTTCGCCAACGCACCGCCGAGTCGCTCGCCCCCGAACATCACCGTTGCAAGGTCCGGCAGCGACGGATCGCCGATCGAGGCGACGACAGTAGGTGTGGCGCACAGATGAGTAATTCGCTCGCGCCTCAGTGCTGATGCAAGTCCCGAGCCGAACAGTTGGTCGTCCTTCGCCAGAACGAGCGTCGCCCCGGACGCACTCGCGATGAGCACCTCGAGCAACGTCATGTCGAACCCTGGCGCTCCGCGATGGAATATGCGCGAACCTGGACCAGCCGAGAATCGACGGGGCAGGTCTTCGGCAATTACACCGAGCCCGCCGTTGGTCACCACCACGGCCTTCGGAGTTCCAGTCGTTCCTGACGTGAAAACTACGTAGGCCGCGAGGTTCTCGGCATGCTGTCGCACCCAGTCCGCGTCCTGCTCACCACCGGCGTCGAGGCCGCAGACCGCGCCGTCGCCCAGTGCTTCGAGGACATCGCGTACTCGCGCCTGCGGCTGTTCCGGGTCCATCAATGCCGGAGCTGCACCGACCTTCGCGATCGCCCACAATCGCACGATCGACGCAATGGACCGATCGGCAGTCCAGGCAACGACGTGGTCCACTCCGACTCCCCCGGAACGCAACTCGTCGGCTGCGACGTCCGACTGTGCATCGAGGTCTCGGTAAGTGAGTGTGTTGCCCTCAGCTTCGACCGCCACGGCATCCGGAGCGAATTCGACGCCGTATCGCAGCGTCGAGGCAAGCGTCGTACCGGAACACCGAGGTGCATCGGGCCGGTCGACCGCGCCGTGTGCGGGGACGAGAAGAGCTCGCTCCGCACTCGTCAACAGGTCGATTCGCCCTACCTCGACGTTGGGGTCGACAGACACTTGATTCAGTAGGTGCTCGAACCGACCCGCAAAGCTCGATACCGTCAGATCATCGAATAGATCAGCGTTGTACACGAATTCGAGACCGAGACCGCCCCCGATCCCCTCGTCTGTCACGTTGAGCTGCAGATCGAAATTTGCTTGCCTGACATCGGGCGAGATCTGAGTGACGGACAACCCCGGTATGGACCACGCGGCGGAATGAGTTGTCTGGAACGAGAGCGCCACCTGGAACAACGGATGTCGCGAACGCGATCGCGGTGGGTCGATCAGGTCAACCAGCGATTCGAAGGGCATCTCTGCGTGCGCGAACGCCGCTACGTCTCGCTGACGAACCTGCTCGACCAACCGGCCGAACGACTTCGACGGATCGACTTCGGTCCGAAGAACAATCGTGCCGGCAAACATCCCGACCAGCTCGTCGAGTTCGGGTGTGACGCGTCCGGACACAACAGTGCCGACAGCTACGTCATTGCTGCCGTTGTACCTCGCCAGCAGCGCCGCGAGTGCAGCGTGGACAACCATGAACATGGTTCCGTTGTTCGATCGTGCGAGTGCTTGAAGGCCCGTCCGTACCGAACCCGAGATCTCTGCCCGGCAGCTCGACGCGCGGGCGGACGTCGAACGCGGACGGTCCAGGGGTAGCGTCACCTGCTCGGGAAGGCCTTCGAGAGCCTGCTTCCAGTAGCTGGATACCGTCTCGGGAATCCCCGATTCCCGTTGCCATGCGCTGTAATCGGAGTATTCGAGCGCGAGCGGCGACCACGTCGGAGCTTGCTGGGCCGAGCGAGCGATGTACGCCGCCGTGAAGTCACGTACCAACAATTCGAGCGATCGAGCATCGGCGGCAATGTGATGGACAACAACAGCCAGGATGTACTCGTCAGGCGAAAGCTGGAGAAGTGCCGCACGTACGGGCGGATCCACGGTGACATCGAAGCCCGAACCCACCAGTTCTGCAACACGATTCTCGGTGTCGTCGCCGGCGAGCGCCTCGAGTTGAAACAGCGGCATCGCGTCCTCGGCGTCGAGCACCGTCTGAACCGGACGCTCGCCGACAACCGGGTATACGGTCCGCAGAGTGCGATGACGGTCGATCAGGTCGCGAATTGCCAGTTCGGCTGCAGCTACGTCCAATTCACCCGTCAGGCGTAACACGATCGGAATGTTGTAGCCGGAGGATTCTGTATCCAACTGATTCAGAATCCACATTCGGTGTTGGGGAGCCGACAGCTGCACCTCCGCAGTGCCTGGGCGAGGTACCAAAGTCAGACGAGGTACCAAAGACAACGGAGACGCTTGCCCCGTGCCGATTCGGGCGGCAGCGATGCCGGCGAGCTGATCGACGAATGGGTGCTCGAACACATCGCGGACGTCGAGGTTGCAGCCCAAAGCGGAGTTCAGGCGCGACGAGAGACGGGTGGCGATCAAGGAATTGGCCCCTTGATCGAAGAGATTCCGGACCGGATCTATATGCGGAACTTCCATCAAATCGCTCAGAATGGCTGCAACTGTCTGAGCGAAGAAGTCTCGCGACTGCCGAGACGGCTGCACTTGCGAAGTCGGGTCCGGCAGTGATGCTCGGTCGATCTTGCCGTTGATCGTGACCGGCAATGACGCAAGCGGCATCAAAGCCGACGGGACCATATGTGCGGGCAACAACGAACGAGCAGTCCGCAACACACCGTCGAGGTCGTGTCCGTTCTCAGGGGTGATGTAACCGACCAAAGTCGGCCCACTGTCGAGTTCTCTCACCACCGCCGTGGCCTGCTCCACCGACGTGTGAGCCAACAGCGCGGATTCGACCTCGCCCGGTTCGACGCGGTAACCGCGCAGGGCCATCTGACCGTCGGCGCGGCGAACATATTCGAGTCGACCGGCTCGCCGACGGACCAGATCGCCGCTGCGGTACATCCGCGATCCTTCGAATCCGGGTTCAGACACAAATCGGGAAGACGTCATCCCTGGTTGACCCAAGTAGCCTTCGGCCACCTGCGGACCGGCAACGTACAGTTCGCCGACAGATCCCGGCGGGACGGGCTTCAACGACGCGTCGAGCACGTAGCTGCGAAACCCTGGTAGTGGGGACCCGATCGGCGAGACAGTCTCGTTACCGGAGATGAGATCGAAATTGGTTACATGGACCGTGGTTTCGGTGATTCCGAACATATTGACACCCCGCACGTCCGGGTGCCGATCGAACCAACCCTGCACGCGCCCGACGTCGAGGCGATCGCCGCCGAAAACAATCGTCCGGAGCGGAAGCAGCATTTCCGGCGTAACTTCCGCCAACGCATAGAAGGCGGCCGGGGTCTGATTCAGAACGGTGACTTTCTCCCGCACAATCAGATCCGCGAATCTTTCGGGAGAGCGCGCGACGTCACCGTCTACGATCACCAGGGATCCGCCAGTGGTCAACGCACCCCACATCTCCCAGACCGAGAAGTCGAATGCGTGCGAATGAAACATCGACCACACGTCTTCGTCGCCGAAGTCGAAGATCTCGCGAGTCGAGGCCAGCAGAGCCAACACGTTGTCGTGAGTCACCACCACACCTTTGGGCGCTCCGGTCGATCCGGACGTGTAGATCACGTAGGCGGCGGCCTCCGACTGCGGAACAGGCCAACCGCCCGTCGCGTCAGCCGTCTCGTTCACGAGGATGACAGCTTGCTCGTACCCAACGAACCGCCCAGCTGATTCGTCCGTCGACACAATCGCTTTCGGGCCTGCATCGGCAAGTACGTAGTGGATGCGAGCGTCGGGATACTGCAAGTCGATCGGTACGTACGCAGCGCCCGCGCGAACGACGGCGAAGATGGCTACGACGAGGTCGACCGATCGAGGCAGGGCGACCGCCACGCGATCCCCGACTCCAATTCCTCGATCGATCAAGACGGCGGCAAGGCCCTCCGAACGAACTCGCATCTCTTCATAGGTGACGCGAGTATCGCCACTCGACACCGCGATTGCATTCGGATGCCGGGCTGCGACGGCCCCGAAGAGGTCGGGCAGCGACTGCGCGACAATCGAAGGCCCCGGCACCCAAGCCAGCAGTTCTTCGCGCTCCGCAACGCTGAGAACATCGATGTCGCGCAGCATGATTGACGAGTTCTCGGTAATCGAGTCACATACTCGACGCAGTCGCTCGACCCAGCTCTGTACGGTGCCCGCATCGAACAGATCGGCGGCATATCGGAAAGTGCCGCGAATACCGCTCGCGTCGCCGTTAATCGTACGATCCTCGCGCACAGTCACTTCGAGGTCGAAGCGAGGGTGCGCGGGAGGTAGCGGAGTGCCGTGGGCCGTCAAAGTCCCCACCGCGATCTCGGAATCCGGTGTTACCGGATCGACAGCGAGAACAACTCTGAGGAAGGAATTCTTGTCGCCTGCGGCCCCACCGACCGCGCGGTCGACCACCCAGTCGAACGGGACGTCGGCATTGGACAAAGCTGCCACGTCAGCCTCGCGTACCCGACTCAAGAACTCACCGAAGGTGTCTCCGCCGCGAAGGAGCGTTCGCAGCGCCACGGTCCCGACGAACATACCGACGGCGCCGTCGAACGAAGGGTGTGTTCGGCCGGACGTCGGGGTTCCGATGACCACATCGGACGCACCGGTGATCTTGCTCAGCGCAATCGCAAGGCAGGCGTGCAACACCATGAAGGTTGTGCAGTGATGCGCTCGAGCGATCTCGTTGAGCGCCGCGTGGACGGGCGAGGGCAATTCGAAAGTCACGTCCCGAGCCGACGACGCTTGGTCCGGCCGGCGGGATCTGTCCACGGGAAGCGCAAGAGTCGGATCAACGCCGGCGAGTGCGTCGGACCAGAATTCCAGCTGGCGACCTGCCAAGCTCTGTGGATCCGCAGGATCACCGAGAATGCTTCTGTGCCAAGCGGAATAGTCGCGGTAGTCGAGCGCGGGCGAAGGCCAGATCGGCGACCGTCCGTCGGCGCGAGCGTCGTACGCGGAGATCAGATCAGAAACGATCGTGGCGAACGAAAGGCCGTCCAAGGCTATGTGATGCGCAACTACGGTCAAGCGGTGGTCGGCATCGCTGCCGGAGGTGAGGATCAAACGTAGCGGCGCATCGGTCGCCAGGTCGAAACCTGCCGCAACCAAATCCGCTGACGCAGCCTCGTAATCCTCGGACGGAACCTCGATCAGAGTCACCGGAGTCGCAGTCGCAACCTGGATCGGCCACGTGTCGTGATTCTGTTCGAACGAGAACACCGTACGCAAGACGAGATGGCGATCGGTCAGGTCGGCTACCGCCGCCCTCATCGCCTCTGTATCCAGTGCACCACTGAACGCGACCTCGAACGCAATGTTGTACGCCGACGACTGGGGATCGCGACGGTTGAGCAGCCATAGACGTTGTTGCGCCGGAGCGATTTCGACGGTGACCTCGTCCGAAATCCGCTCGGGCTCCACCACCCATTCCGCCCGGTCCTCACGAATCTTCTGGGCAAGGCGCGCCGGAGTCGGGGCGCCGAACACGTCCCTGACACCAACTCGTCTACCGAGTGCAGAACTCACGCGCGCGGCAACATACACGGCGTCGAGGGAACTACCGCCCCAGGCGAACAAGTCGGAGTGCGGTCCGAGAACTCCGACGCCCAGGACCTCGGCCATCACCGAGGCAATCAATTCCTCGTCGTACTCGATCGGACGGTGCACGGTCGAGTGCTGCTCGGTGACCGCGGACCATGTCGGTTCAGGAAGCGCTGAACGGTCCGTCTTTCCATGGCTCGTGACGGGCAACGCTGCCAGAATCGTCACCGAACCCGGAAGCATGGAACGCGGAAGTAGTGAAGCCAGATGTTCGTGGACCGCCTTCTGACTCAATAGATGAGCAGTGCCGTCCCCACCTTCGGCCGCAGTCACGTACGCCGCAAGCGACCCGGATCGCTCGACCACCGCTGCTTGCGCAACACCGGGAGTCGACAGGAGCACAGCCTCGATCTCGCCTAGTTCGACGCGTACTCCACGGATCTTGACTTGTTGATCAGAGCGGCCCAAGAACTCGAGCTGACCGGCATCGTTCCATCGCACGACGTCGCCGGTGCGGTACATGCGCTCGCCGGCACCAGTGGCACCAAAGGGTGCCGCTACGAAACGCTCCGAGGTCAGCGTCGGGGAAAGGTACCCGCGCGCCAGTCCTGCTCCCATCACGTACAGCTCACCCACGGCGCCGACCGGAGTCGGACGCAACCACGAATCCAACACCAGAGCGGCAACGCCGTCGATCGGACGCCCGATCGGAGTATCACCGCCAGGCTCCAGCGGCTCGCTCATGAATGCCGCGACGGTCGCTTCACTGGGTCCGTACGAATTCACGATTTCGACATGACTCGACCACACATCCACGAGCGCCACCGGCGGTCGCTCGCCACCGACGTTCAACACCCGAAGATCCGGCAGTTTCCGAGGATCCATTGTCAGCGGAACCGATGGTGTCGAGATCAGGTGCGTGACACCCTCGAGCCGCAGATAGTCTTCGAGGTCCACTCCGCCGATCAATCCGGGAGGAACGATCACGGCGGTCGCGCCGCAGCCGTGAGCAACCAGAATCTCGAGGATCGCCACGTCGAACGAGGTAGTTGCCAAGAGCGCGACGCGGGAGGAACTATCGATGTTCAGTCGCCGTGCGTGAGAACGCAGCAACGGCGCAATGCCTCGATGCGTGACCGCGACGCCCTTCGGTCGTCCGGTCGACCCCGACGTGTAGACCACGTAGGCGGTGTCGTCCAGAGACAGGTCGGCGATAGATGAACCCGCCCCCACACGTCGATTCACCGGCCCTTCGACGGTCTCGTCTTCCCTGGGGTCGACGACGCAGACCCAAGCCGGCACGTTCACGAGTTCGCCACCGATCACAACGGACACGTCGGCGTCGTCGAGAATGAAAGCGACACGCTCGGAGGGTGTTTGAGGATCCACGAAAAGAAGGGCAGCACCAGCCCGCGCTACTGCATGAAATGCAACTACGGAATCGGTCGAGCGCTCGGTGAGGATCCCGACGACGTCACCTCGTTCGACGCCGTTCTCCACGAGCAAGGCGCACAGTGCATCCGCGCGAGCGCCGAGCTGGTCGTAAGTGACGTCCACACCTTGCTCGCGGATCGCGACGGCGCTCCCCTGCCATGCGCCGCCTCTGACGACCGAATCGAGCGTCGCGAATCCGTCCGTCCGCGGACCTAGCGCGGGGACCAGATCCTTCACTTCGTCCGTCGAGAGGATGCGGAGGTCACCGAGCGCACGGGTAGCCGAGTCGAGGAATCCCTCGAGTAACCGAACGAACTGACGATGATGCATCGCCAGGTCACGTTCGCTGTACAGGCGTGGATTGGCTTCGAAGGACAGGCGAACGTTCTCCCCCGCGATCGACGGATAAATGCTGAAGAACAGATCTTCGGTGGGTCCGGATGTGAGGACGTGAAATTCGCCGACGACGTCGCCAAGCCGAATCGCTTCGTGAAACATCATGACGTTCACGGCCGGGCCCGCCGCCTCACGGGATCCGCCCTGACCCTCCTGGAAGCCCATGTCCTCGTAGCGGAATCGCTGGTGGCGTAGTGCACCGGTCATCTGAACCGAGATCAGACGCACCAGTTCTTGTGGCGACAGATCCCGTTCGATTTGCGCACGAACAGGCACGATGTTGGACAGCATCCCACCTGAACGTTTCGACGTCGCCGTGGTGCGGCCGGACACCGGCAAGCTGAGGACTACGTCATCGGAATCAGTCATGCGACCGAGATAGGACGCGAATGCACCGACGAGGACCGCCACCTCGGACGTAGTCCACTCGGTCGCGACATCCGAAAGCTGTTTTGCAAGAGTTGGATTCAGTGTCCGCACCATCATGCGCTGCGGCATGGACGTCAGGCCGGCGCCGTCGGCGAGGCGAACCGGGCGGGGCAGGCCTTCGGACATCTGCGTCCAGTACTGCTTGTCCGATCGATACCGCGACGAGGATCGGTAGTCGACGTCGAGGTCATGCAGTGCACGTACCCCGAGACCACCGAAAGGAGTCAGCGTCTTGCCATGAACCAGATGCGAATAGCGCTCGGCCACCCGCGCGGTGAGTGTCATCGCCGCATGTCCGTCGAGCACAAGATGATGGGCGTGCGAGTACCAGAAATAGTGATCATCTGCCAGATGAAGCAAAGTCGCCGAGATCAGGCGGTCAGACATCACGTCAAGTGGCCGTGAGTATTCCGCAGTCATCCACTCGTTCGCGCGCTGAACCGGGTCGTCGTCGCTGCGTAAGTCGAGGTATGCGAGATCGTCGACGATCGAGTGATCGACAATCTGCGCCGGCTCGGCATCAGTGGCGACGAGGCGAACGAACGGCGACTCCAATTCATGACATGCCGTGTTCGTTGCGGCGATCAGAGCGTCGACGTCAACCGGTCCTCGTAGCTCCACGTACTGAGCCACCACGAACGGAGTTGACGGACTCAGTTGCTGCGCAAACCACAGCGCGAGCTGAGCCCGAGACAACGGAAAAGCACTCAACCCGTCACCTCACATTTCACCAGCCTTGTTTTTCACGAACATTCGATGGCTGATCACGTGAATCCATGGGAGCGAACACCACGAACGGCCGAACCGAACCCTACTGTCTCGTCTAAGTTTTCACCACTGGGCCAACACTGCTAGACATGTCGACGCAGCTTTCACGCACTCAAACGTCAGGAGCTTCAGCGGATGAACAACGACACGGTGGGACCAAAGTCCGACGACGATTCCGGGGCTGAACCGAGCGGCTCCAACACCATCCCACCGAGGGGCCCGGAGCGCGAACCGAAGAGGACGGCCACACTGCCGGGAGGCCGTCGAACTGCACTCGCAATCACGGGAACGGCACTGGTGGTGGGCGGTTTCGTGGCCTGGCTCGGGTACACGGCATACGAGGCGAAAGACAACCTTGAAGCAGCTCGCGACCATGCACAATCGGCGAAGAGTGCACTTCTGGCCGGGGATACCGGGGTCGCAGAGTCCGCCGCGGCGGAAGCCGATCGAAATGCATCCGCAGCGTACGACAACACCCATTCACTCCCCTGGAACATCGCCGCCGCAATTCCGGTCATCGGGTCGCCCTTCGACACGACGCGTCAGATGACCGAGGTCGTTCAGGGACTCACGCGTGACGTTCTCGGTCCCGCTGTCACTGTCGGAACTTCACTCGCACCAACGGAATTGGTGCAGCCTGGTGGACGCTTGGCACTCGCACCGTTACGCGAAGCGGAACCGAAATTGGACGAAACAGCTATCGCCGCGGAATTGCTGTCGTCGCAGGCACAGGAAGTTCGCGAATCGAAGTACCTGGGCCGAGTTAACGATGCCAGAGCAGAATTGCAGTCGCAGACAAGCGAACTGGCTACCCTCCTGACGAACACCGCCACCGCGGCGCGCATCGCACCCGCGATGCTCGGCACCGACGGACCGCGCAATTACTTCATCGGTTTCCAGACCAATGCCGAAGCCCGAGGAACCGGCGGCCTGTTGGGTGGATACGGCATCGTCCGAGTCGACAACGGCGCCGCTCGGGTGGACACGCTCTCCCCCAACTCCGAACTAACACTGGATAATCAACCGATAGACCTTGGTCCTGACTTCAACCAGCTCTACGGAACCAGTCGCCCGACCACCGATTCTCGCAACAGCAACCTCAGCTCGCACTTTCCCTACGCAGCGCAGATCTGGCAGTCCCTGTGGTCACAGGAGTCCGGGGGTGAGATGGTCGACGGTGCGATAGCGACCGATCCGATCGCCCTGAGTTACATCCTCGAAGCGGTGGGACCGATCAAGATGCCCGACGGAGAGTCGGTCACCGCCGACAACGTCGTGGAACTGACCGAGTCGACTGCGTACGCTCGCTTCCCTTCCGACAACAAGGCACGAAAGCAGTATCTGCAGACAATCGCAGCTCGTGTCGTGGAGAAGATGACCGGGAACATCAAGTCGCCGAGCGCACTGCTGGAAGCTCTGGGCAAGGGCGTCAGCGAGGGCAGAATCGCCGTGTGGAGCTCTCACCCCGACGAACAATCGGTTCTCGCCGACACCGTCCTCGGGCACACCATTCCCGATGATGCCGCTCCGTACGCCGGTGTGGTGATCAACAACCAAGCCGGCAACAAGCTCGACTACTACCTCACACGAGAAATCGCCTACACAGCCCAGACGTGCACCGGCGACACCCGAAAGACAACGGTCACCGTTCGACTGACAAACAACGCGCCCGACGCCGACCTGACCGAATATGTCAGCGGGATCGTCGACAACCCCGGACGACTACCCAAGGGCACCAACGTGGCTGCAGTCACACTGCTGGCAACGACCGGCGCCAAACTCGACGCAGTCTCCGTGGGCGGGCAGATTTCGTTTGCCGTCAACGGAACCGAACAGGGCCACCCGGCATTCATGACAAGGGCCGTCATTCCGCGAGGGCAGACCGTAGAGCTGAAGTTCGATCTGACCGAGCCAACAGCCGAGGGCGAAGCCCGTGTCCCTGTCCAGCCGCTGGTCGACGAGCCGAAGATCACGGTCGACGTGCCTACCTGCTGAGCCTGACCGGCAAACGCCGACGGATCCCCCTGTCATGTCGGCGTTTGCCGCCTCGTGAACTTTCAAGAGATTTGAAACTTTGGCAAAGGCTAGCCTATGCTTCCTGATGCGCCTGGAACCGGCCGTCGGCTGCGATCCGTCGGAGTCTCACTCCTCGGCGCATCGACAACGGAAGGTTCCCCATGCGATACGCCCGTGTGCGCTCACTTCGCCGAACTGTGGCCCTGAGCGGATTGGTCATTGCCGCCCTGGTAATCGGCGGATGCAGTAACAACGACACCGCAACCGAATCAAGCAGCAGCGACTTCGAAACCGTCACCATCGAAAGTGCGCTCGGAAACGCCGTCATCACCGAAAAGCCCGAGCGAATCGTGACCCTCGGCATGGGGTCGGCGGAGACCGTGATCGCGCTCGGCACAATTCCCGTCGGCGTCGAAAAGTACGCATGGGGCAGCGACGACACCGGATATCTGCCGTGGGTGCACGAAGCGGTCACGAAGCAGGGTGGCGAACTGCCAGAGCAGTTCACCGGCGGCACCGACCTCAACATCGAAGCGATCATCGCTCTCGAGCCCGACCTGATCCTCGCCCCCTGGTCCGGCATCACCCAGCAGCAGTTCGACTCACTGAACGCGTTCGCGCCGACCGTCGCCTACGCCGAGAGTCCGTGGACCATCACGTGGGAAGACCAGATCAACGTCATCGGCAAAGCCATGGGCGAATCCGAGAAGGCGACAGCCGAAATCGACAAGATCAAGTCGCAGTTCGCGGAATCGACTGCAGCACATCCGAACTACGCCGACGTCAGCTTCTCCTTCATCTACAACACGGGCCCAGGAACCCTCGGCGTCTTCTTCGCCGAAGAGCAGCGCGTGGCCATGGTCCGCGCACTCGGCTTGCAGGTGGATCCCGTCGTCTACACCTTGACGGAATCTGAAGGAACAGACTCCGCCGTCATCGGCCTCGAGAACGCAAACCTCCTCGACAAGTCCGACCTGCTCTTCACCTTCTACTCGGACCCGGCCAATCGGGCCGAGATCGAAGCGCAGCCGGCCTACCAGGCCATCCCCGCTGTGACTCGGGGAACTGTCATCGCTCCGACCGAGCAGCCCTTCGTCACCGGTTCCTCGATGATCAACCCGCTGACCGTGCCCTGGTCGCTCGAGCGCTACGTGCCGATGATCGACGAGGCAATCGCGAAGCTGAACAAATGATGTAGATCAGCATCGTGCGATCGAGAAGCCCGCGTCCTATTCGGATGCGGGCTTCTTGCCGTCGCGTTGGGCTTTGAATCGCATCCACTCGCTACTCAACATTCGATTGTCGATGATCCACCCCATGTAATCGCGCATGTTGAGGACACGAATGTAGGCGGGGCCGTTGGGATTTGCGTACTGCAGTGCTTCAGTCGCGAGTTTGCGTTGATTCTCGAGATACACGTGCTCTGTTTCGAGGAATCCGCCCCACACGTCGGAATCCATGACGTAGTAGTGAG
Source organism: Rhodococcus sp. P4_E4 (assembly GCF_056401575.1). Taxonomy (NCBI): domain Bacteria; kingdom Bacillati; phylum Actinomycetota; class Actinomycetes; order Mycobacteriales; family Nocardiaceae; genus Rhodococcus; species Rhodococcus sp. P4_E4. Next base: position 22,489 of record NZ_JBFUJB010000038.1, read on the forward strand.
TCCGATCCCGAGGCTTGCGCGTGAGCTTGACGAACCCCCGGTCAATCAACCGGCGAATGTAAGTGGACACCGATCCGCGACTCGCGCCCAGTGCCTGCGCCAACTCTTCGGCACTGACCCCTGGCGACTCGCTGATCAACAAATAGCCCGCAATGCGTCCCTCGATGCGAGCTCCACCACCGGACTGCCAGTACACGGAGAACTGGTCAATGAACCACGTGGAGAAGTCGTCACCGCGAGCAGGGCTGGCATCGCCCATTCGTTGAGCCTCCGAGGTCTGGATACGAACAAACTGGGTACGAACGATTCGTCACTATTGTGCCAGCACCACCGTCACCGAGCCGAAATCATCAGCCCTGGAGTGGTTGCGATGAACTCGAGCTGTTCGATCGTCAAAGGCGACGCCGATGTGAAGCCAGCCGATGTCACGAACTGGGTCACCACTACTGTTTCGCCGGAGGGGTGAACAACCCGGACCGTGTCATCGCCCGAGCCATCGGGATCGACCAGGCGAGTCACCGTGGTGGCGTTGGGCAACGTCAGGATCGCGCCTGGTTCCGGGACAGCCGTACCAATCGATATTTCGACATCACCGCGGCCGTCCGATGTCGAGACGACGATTCGTTCGCACGCCCCTCCCCGTCCGTAGTCATCCGGAACCAGCGAACCGAGCGGGCGTTCCAAAGTGACCTCTTCCGCGCCGAGATCCTTCCAACGTGCATCGAGCAACTGATTCAGCCGGTCGATCTCCATGCGCGTCGCAGGTGGACCGGCATTCACGGAATCGGTGTAGCAGGATGCCATCGGTGGCGGCGTCGAGTCTGGGACCGGCTCAGTCACAGCGAGCCCGGGCGCTGTCGCGACCGCGATCAGTTCGTCCATCGTCAAAAGCGGACCAGTATCCGTCGAAGTGCCGGTCGACGTGTCGATGCTCGCAACAACTCTGGATCCGTCACCGAGATACGCGACTACACCGCGCTCGCCCCCGACTTCCGAACCGTCTTTGTCTTCGAAATCTGCTCTGTCCTCGAAATCTGCGATGTCGAGTACCGTTCCGTTCGCGAGATACTCCCGCCGATCCGCCAGCCCCTCCAGGCACGGTGGCACCGGCTGATCCCATGCACGAACCTGAACCGAGATATCCGCAGTCCGCCCGACGCGAGTCAAGGTTCCCTTCGCCGACGTCGAACCGCTGAACTCGATCGGGTCGACCCCGTCGGGAAACGAAACGCCTCGGTAATTCTGGATCGGCGCGAACTCGAGCGATTTCGATGGACTCGCAAATGCAACGTCGACATCGGAAGGCAACGATTCGAGTAGTGCGTCGCTCATGGCGGTGGCCTTCGGTCCCGAGAACCATGGATAGTCCGGGTCGTCATAACCGGGCTCACCGGTAAAACCGTAGTTGATTCGCACCGGCGGACCTGGCGATTCCACCGACTCGCAGCCGGGAATCGACGTGCCCGTGCCCTCGTTCGTCACCGCTGCGACAACAGTTCCCAATGCGACGATCGAGACGATCACCAGCCCGTCGCGCCAGGTCCATTGCTCGCGGCGACGGTTCGACTCGTGTGCGGTGCGCCCAGACATTTCTCGATCATTGCCTACGACAACAACTACGTCGCTATCCGACATACCCGCTGAGGTCGTAGATCGTGGAATTTCCCACCGTTGTCGACGAGAAATTCGCTCCGACCCATTCCTGAATAGCACTCGACGTACTGTCCCCGCCTTGGCTGTCTTTCGGGCTTCCGCCCTGGCCACTGGCGATGTAGTAGTGGATCTCGCCGTCTGCCACGTACTCGATGAACTGGTCCAGCGTCGGTGCGGGATCAGAACTCCAACCGCCGATCGCCATCACCGCAGTATCGCTGGCCAACTCGTAGGTTGCTGCGCTTTGCGATCCGTTGGTCGCGGCCGACCACGTGGTGCCCGCATTGACCAACATTGCCGTCAACTCGGAAGTACTTTCGCTACCACTGCTTGTTCCTGGCCCACTCGTTGTTCCTGGCCCACTCGCCGTCGGATTACTGCTCGCGTCATCAGAGTTCGGCAGAGCCCCACCGTCTCCCTGCCCTTGGTCCCCACCCATGCCTCCTCCCCCGCCCATTCCGGAGTCTGACACGGCGCCGGTTGGTCCTGCTGTCGGGATGGACCCACCATGCGCTGTTGCGGCAGTGGCAATCGCGTAAGACGCCGAACCGGTTATCCCTGCCAACGAACCGATGATCAATCCAGCGACAGCGAGCTTGCGAAATCGACCCTTGGCTCCCACCAGAACCAGGATCGCGCCGACGACAGTGCCCGCCAACAGAATCCACTTCAGCATGGGCAGCCATTCGGCATTGCGGTGCAACAACACCCAGCTCCAAATTCCTGCGGACAGCATCATCGCCGCCAAGCTGCAGCGTCCGATCCAGCGGGCACGCACCAACCACAGGGCGTATCCGCCGATGCCGATCATCCCCGCAACAGCAGGCGCCAGCGCAACTGTGTAATAGGGGTGGATCGTTCCGGACATGTAGCTGAAGATCAGGCCGGTAACGAGAAACCAACCACCCCACAGGATCAACGACGCACGGAGAAGATCTGTGCGCGGTGCACGCCCACGGGTGAGGAGTCCGAACACCAACGCGATCAGTGCCGCAGGAATCAGCCAGGAAATCTGGATACCCATCTCGCTGCCGAACAGCCGATCGAGTCCGGCACTTCCCCCAAAGCTGGAACCTGCACTGCCACCGGCCATTCCACTACTACCACCGGACATTCCGCCACCGGTGTTCCCGAAAAGTCGACCCAATCCGTTGTATCCCAGTACCAAGTCCATGACGCTGTTGTTGGTCGATCCGCCGATGTACGGGCGAGAATCAGCGGGCCACAGCCACACTGCCAACACCCACCACCCAGCCGATATGACAACGGACGCAGCACCGATCACCAGGTGGAACAGGCGAGTCCGCAAGCGCACCTGTCCGGCAATCAAATACGCGGCACCAAATGCAGGCAACACCATCAGCCCTTGCAACATCTTGGTGAGAAAAGCGAAGCCCAGCGCGACTCCTGCGAGCGCCACCCACATTGCGGCTCGTCGACCCACCGCCGTGCACATGGCGCGAATCACGAAGTAGCCGGCGAGAGTCATGAGCAGGACAAGCAATGCATCGGGATTGTCGAACTTGAACATCAGGGCGGCAGCGGGCGTAGCTGCCAACACAGCTCCCGCCACAAGACCCGCAGCCGGGGTCGCCACTCGTTTGACGGCCGCATACACGAGCGCAACCGATCCGACGCCCATCAACGCCTGCGGAACAAGAAGGCTGGCACTCGAAAATCCGAAGATTCGTCCGGACAGACCCATGACCCACAATGAAGCGGGCGGTTTGTCGACAGTGATGAAATTCGAGGTATCGAGGGAGCCGAAGAACCACGCTTTCCAATTCTGGGAGCCGGCCTGCGCCGCCGCAGCGTAGAAGGTGTTGGCGTAGCCACTCGCGGTCAGATTCCACAAATACAAGACCGCCGTTGCTGCCAACAGGATCGTCAGCGCCAATCCTGTACGGCGAGTGCGGAACCACGACGGCGAGGGCTCGGCTCGATGGGCAGTTGGTGCCGGCCGCTGAGGCGGGGCCGGATGCAGAACGGCGGTCATCAGGAAGTCCCTTCACGAGTTACTGTCCTGCCAACGATCGCGCTTTCAACCCCGGCGGCACTGGGAGCCGGCTGGAAAGTTGCTGTGAATGAATCAGGTCAGGGAACGCTCGAACAGCACGACGCTGAACCAACCGTTGTAGACAACATCTCCGAAGTCACGACGCCCTACCTCGGCGAAACCCGCGTCTCGGTAGTAGCGGCGCAACCGCACGTTCGTTTCGACACAATCGAGCCGCAAGTACTGCGCGCCCTCCTCCGCGGACCGTCGATGGGCCCAGACGAGTAAGCGTTCGCCCAACGAGGTGCCCGAAAATTCTCGATCGATAACCAATCCGTGCACGTAGCCGGCAGGCTCGTTCGAATCGGGCCAGACCACGGGGTCTGACCAGATCAACCGCAGGGCGCCGACAATCCTTAACTGCGCCCGGTCTCGCGCAACAAAGAACTCCCCTCTCGAAATCTGCTCCCCGACCTGCTCGACAGACACTTCGCGTGGGCGCCACTGGATGATTCCGCGTTCTGCCAACCAGTCTTCTGCCGCGTGCCGCAGCGCCAGAATCTCCGGCCCATCGCTCTCGACCGCTTGCACAACGTCCACAACCATATGACCTCCCCCATATCTGCAGCCGTTCACAACAACACGGCCTCCAGGCCCCAACCCGGATGTATCTCCGAGTTGAAGCCTATCGACGTGAAGTTGTGTATCTGAACGGGTCTCACCACTCAGTCAGGTTTTGAATGTGGTGTTCGCCGATCGCGGGTGCTGCTGCGGGTCGATCGAGGGCGGCGGGATGAACCACGGTTTGTTGTCGACGCCGATGCGGATCACCCATTTCCCGACGAATCCGGATTTCCGGTGCATCAGCCGGTGATGTGAACGGCACAGCAGGACAAGGTTGTTCATCACCGTCGGGCCGCCGTTGGCCCAGTGCCGGATATGGTGCGCATCCGTCCACGCCGGCACACATGTGCACCCCGGGAAGGCGCAGCCTTTGTCTCTCGCGATCAACGCCACTCGCTGCTCCGCGGTGACCAACCGTTTCCCGGGTTTCGCATCCAACGGCGCCCCGTGACCGTCGAGCAGAACAGTGGACAGGAAGCAGTCACACCCGAGGAGTCTGGTCTGCGATACCGACAGCGGCCCGAGCCAGGGCATGTGCCCCACATCAAGATCCGACACAGCCACTCCACCAACAGAACCGGGTGCGGCGGCGCAGTCCCGATGCTCCGCCAGATCGCGGGCGTTGATGTGCACGTTCACATGCGGACGCTGGCCACCATCGACACCGGTTTTGGCGCAGTCCAGGTAACGGCGGATCAGTTCGGTGAACCCATCCGCCGTGCGTTTCGCCGCAGACCGAGAATCCGGGGTTCCATCAGGTGCCGGGGTCGGCATCGTCAGATTCGACAACGCCGACAACAACATTTCACCGGTGAGAGCATCGAAATCACCGCGCACCACCACCCGACCGTTCAACGT
>NZ_JBFUJB010000039.1:0-28601 GCF_056401575.1 Rhodococcus sp. P4_E4
GTGCCGTTGTAGGTGGGGAAGTTCGTCGGAGCATTCGCGCCGACGTTCGGGCCACCGCCTGGAGCCTGCGCGCCGGGGAGCCCGACCGTGGTCGTCGGCGCAGCTGTCGCCGTCGTGGACGGCGCACTCAGGCACGGGTTGATGATCTCTGGCGGGATGGGCGCACCGGGTGGCAGCGACGCAATGAGGTTCAGGTAGATCTGATGATCGCGTGCCCGTACCGCTGCGCAGTCTTCTGCCGGTCCTGCGGAGGAGGTCGGGGCGAAGATCAGCAGCGCCAGCAGTGCGATCACCATTGCGGCGAGCACCACCACGGTGGAGATCACCGTGGTCGGTGAGGTGCGGTCGAACCGGCGCGCAGGCTTCACCGGCGATCACCCGTGTTCGACTTCTTCCGAAATTCGGCGATGAGTGTGTCTGCGCCCCACCAGAACACCCGTCCTGCGATCGACATCCACAGAAAGAATGCCAGATACACCAGAATCGTCCCGTAATCGGTGGCCCATCCACCGAGGCGTCCGATCACCGCAAAGGCCGCGATCAACAACGCGAGCCCGAAGACAGTCGCGATCACAGCCTTCGAGGTCTGACTCAGTTCACTGTCACGATCCCATTCCTGTTTCGAGGATTCGGTGCGAGAGCGGACGGGTTCGGTGGACGAATCCCGCCCCGATCCAGGCGGGATGTAGGGCAGCGCGTTCTCTGCCGTGATGTCGCGGCGGGTGGGTGAGGTCATCGGGGCGTTCGGTGAGGTGGTCATCGGAGGTGAATGCCTTTCCCCGCCAACTAAAAACGCGGGACTCGAGATACCCGACACCAGCCTAGGAACGGGCGGCCACCGGGAGGAGATGCAGCAGTGGACAGGAAGAGGGTGCGCTCTACCAGGGGCAGTTGACGTACGAGGTAGCTCCGGCGAGCCACCCACCTGCCGGCGGGAGATAGAACTGGTACGAGGCGCACCCGTTCGGATACTGGGCAGCAATTGCCGTCCGGCGCGCCAGGACATCAGCCGACACGTCGATCACGGTCTCCCACCCGGGAACGGGGATCATGACGTTCGCGTTCGAGAGTGCCGTCACGATTCCACTGTCGCGGGCCGCCACGGTCAAGGCGTGGCCCAGGGGAACCTGCACCACCGGTGCACCGTACTGCGCCGGAACCGGCCCCTCGAACATCACGGGAGCAGCCATTGCGGCCGGGGCGGTAGCGAGCAGAATCCCGCCGACAGCGAGTGATGCAGCCGCGGTCGTGGCTGCGATTCTCTTCGTGCGAGTCAAAGACATGATGCTCCTTTGATGGATGGAAAAGTGGAAAGTGTTGGGTAACAGCGCCAACGGCTGCCCAGCACATGAACCGAGTGAACCGAGACGTGCGCTTGTGGGCGCGGAATGCCGTTGACGACAGTCCTGGATCAGAGCCAGGTGGGATCGGAGTACACAAACACACTGTTGTCCGAGACGGCTGTCGACACCGCGAACTGCGCGTACGAACGGATCGTCACCGGGCCCATGCACGCATCGACCTTGACGTTCACGTTCTCCGCCGTGATCGACGCTTTCGCAGCCTCGAGGTCCTTCTTGCCGAGCGGGATCGTGGWGATCGTGCCCGGTGTGCGAYGGTGGTCTGGATGCTCGGGTTCACCGAGGCGTTCACGCCGATGTTCGCCGACGGAACCCCCGAAATGCTGACCCCGACGGACGGGCCGAGGGAAAAACCAAGTCCCACGCCGAGGCCGGAGGACACATCGATTTGGCAACCGATCTGCAACCCCTGCTCGACATAGCCCGTCTTCACCGCAGAATCACCTGCTCCGGAGATGGTGCCGGTGACCTTCGCCGACACGAACCCCTCGCGAGTGAACGCTGTTGTCGCCAGGTTCGGGACCGGGTTCGCCGAAAGTTTGGTAGCCGTCAGATCCAACGTCCAACCGTCGTCGGTGACCGTGCTCGCGAACTTGTCCGGCARCGCCGTCGGGGTCGCCGACGCACTGGCTGCGAACGCGAGAGAACCCGCCATCAGCACGGCCGACACCGCAGCACAAGCACCCACAGCCTTACCGATACGGCGCTTTCCTACTCGGGCCCGAGCGGTCTCGACGGTCGTGGTGGCCATGGTCGGTCTCCCTGGTTTGTTCACGCGAAGGGTGTGACGAGCCTCATGATCACGAAATGGTGACCGATGGTTCATGGGCAGTGATTATTCGGCAACCCGACACCGATAGGTGTTGACAGCCGGGACGAGGGTTATCTCGTCGCGGCGGTGCGGCGAGGTCCGACTGCTGCTTCGGCGAGTCGGGCGTAGCCCGGTGAGTCGGCGGGAACCTTCCGGCGTTGATCGGAGATGCGCAGCTTCGCGGCGACATTGGCCAACAGTTCCAGTGAGGTAGCGGAGAGGCCATTCGCGGCCAGAAGTAGGTCTTTCAATTCCTGGTCGTCGAGATGGTCGACGATATCGGCGTCCTGGGCCTCGACGAGGCCGCGGTCGCCGGCCCAGGGGACGGTGAAGAAGTATCCGGGGGAGACGCCGAAGTAGTCGGCCAATGCGGCCACGACCTCATCGGGCGGGCTCGTGCGAACACCGCACCGCAGTTGGGAGAGATATGGTGTCGAGATCCGACAGCCTCGCTCGAGAAGGCCTCTCGCTACCGCTGTGTTCGTCAAACGCCGCCCTCGTCGGGCTGCGTCGACGGTGGCGAAAAGTTCGTTCAACCGGACCTGGAACACGTCCTCGCCGGCTACCCGCCCGACCATCAACTGACTCACTTTCTTCTGTCTACCTTTCGTGCTGCGAGGTGAGAATGTCAGCGAGATAAGCGGATGCCCGGTCCTGCGACGCGCTGCGGGACCGCGCGGCCGGGACCACCCACACGCGAGAGCTTCACCGCAGGTTGCGGGCCGGGTCGAGCAGTAGCGTCACGGTGCGGAATTGTTGTTCGGCACTGGCTGCTAGAAAGGCACACCGATCCGCGCGCACGCCCGAATCCGCAGTGGCCGTGTCCTTGTCGGCTGCGGCCGGACAGTCGAGAGAGGTGAACCGGTCGACGCTGCGGTCGAATATCTCGATCGGTGAGGAACTCTGACCTGTCCACGCCCGCGCCAGACCAGCTGCAGTCGATTCGTCGATACTTCGCACCAACGCGGACTTGCGACCCAGGGAGTCCGCGCACAACGATGCCTGGAAACGGCACGAGAATTCGACTTCGGTACCGAATTCGGCGCACTCGGATGCGCACCGCTCACCCGCGCCGGCACTCAGGCTGTCGACGGAGCCGGCTCCTGGCGAGCAACCCGCTGACATGATCGCCGCGACCGCGAGAGTACCGATCGCACATCGGCGAACAACGGTGATACGGACACGGTGATGCACGGTTTCCTGCATGCCGGGTTCAGCTCTTCTCTACCAGGCGCTTTCGGCGTTGAAGATGTTCCCCTGATTGATCGCGGGGTCGACGAGATACAGCCCGACACGACCGCCGGGGTGCGAGGCTGCCTCGTCGACGAACTGATCGCCGGTGACCGGGGTCCATGCTCCGGTGTACCAGATGGAATCGTGCGGCAACCCGACAGTCCAGGCGTCGCCGAATGCGGCGTTGATCAGATTGCCCGCGTTGATCTGGCTCGCGACGACCGTCTCGTGGTGATCGAGAATGACTCCGACGTAGCCGTTTCCCGATACCGGAGTCGCCGCCGAGGCAGAGCCTGCGCCGGCAATCGCCACAGCTCCAGCAGCCGCCGGGATGGCCAGAGCAGCAACGATCTTGAGTGCACGCGTCATCGAATGAGCCTTTCCTCGTTCGGATCCAGCCAAATGGTCGAACCCGAGTTCTCGAAACCCGGAACGGGGTTCCCGTGTCTCCAGTGAACGACACGCGGCAAACAATCGGCAACCTTTCGGGGTTACTTGCGAGTCAGATCACACCAGCAATCACCATTCGCCGACCGTGTCGATGGCGGATGCCCATTCTGTACGAACGATTCCCCGCCGGTGAGACCTAAGGCGGGAATCAGGCTTCGCCCAGTGGGCTTGGATCCAACGCCGATGCGCGCAAGGTTGCTGGGTGGCATTGAAAGAGGAACTTATCCCATGGATACCGGTTGTCCGGTTTACAATCTAGTTGCGTGGCCGCACGGATGATTGACCGCGCACCGAAAGAGGCCATCTGGGTTGTGTGCTCAACGCAGGTGGCGTTTAACCGCCCCGGTTCGACGTGCAGGGCCGGGGTCTCGGTCGCGGTGCTGTGAACAGTCGCCACAGTGGGGTGGACGTTGCCACGCCATCGTCCGGACTCAGGGTTGTTGCAACTGAGCATAATGCCACCCGAAATGCATCGCCGATAACATATATTATGTCATTCTATAAATGAAAGTCGATGCACTGCAACGAAATACATCCACGGTGAACGTAAATCGTCAGTATCGAGTGTTGGCGCTACCAGAGTGAGAGCGGACGTCCTGCGGCCTCGGCCGCAGCGATGCGCTCGTCGATGACGTCGCTTCTTACGTGGTTCTATCCTGGTACGGATCGCGGCGGCGATGGCGCGAGTGCGACCCGCGGGTCCCCGGACGTCGGCGAGTGGGCTGGCGATGTTGCGTCGCCGAGGCTCGTATTCGCTGTAGTTGCTGCGATTGGTGCCCAACCGCATGTGTGCCGGGTTGGTGCAGCCGGCGAGGTTGCATTGATGGCACAGCGCGGCGTCGTCGGTGTTGGACCAGCCCAAACTCGAAATGACACCGTATTCGAGCTGGTAGGCGAACAAATGCGCCGGCACGGTTCCGCGGCGAGACGGTCCGGGCAGGGGCGCTGCCCGGAAGGAACCATGCCCGGTCGAGGACACCCCGCCGATCCAGGGCCAGCACTGATTCCGGCGGCGTCGGTAACGCTTGGACTCGAACCGAGAAATGACGGCAGGATCGTCGAGCCAAGAACGCCACAGACGCTCCGGAATGCGTACAGGCTGGGGCTGCCCGATCAACGTCATCTGGAACGCCGGCAGCGCGGGAGTGCTGTCGGGCATGCCGGGCAGCGGCAATGAAGCATCGCTCACGAACGTCATCGCCTGCTCCTGGCACTCGATCCGGACTGTTACCCGAGCTGACTGTAGGAGCGTGCACCGACAGGACCACTCCGCGTCGACCTCGGATGGACGTGGGTAACAGCTCCAGCGAGTGATGGCGGCATCGAGCACACTCAGCCCCCTGCTCTGTCAGAGCGTGTGTCGCTGGGCCCCGAACGCGGTTGCCGCGAAGTTGCTCTGCCAGAATTAGGAAGATGACCGACAAAAACGGCACAAGCAAAGATGTGACTGCAGTAGGTTCCCGCGTGCGAATCACGGTGTCAGACTCCGATGCCGGTGGCAGCGTGGCATGCACGGGTGTGGTGATCGAGGACTACCAGGACATGGTCATCGGCCGCGGTTCGGTGGGGCGGGACTGGGCTCCGGTGCAGCGGTGGGCGATCGCACTCGATGACGGGCGCCTGGTCTTCGCGAACGACGAAGACCTGACTGAGGCCGACTAAGGTCGTTGCGCGGTCCAGCGACCGCTTCTCGGGTCCCCGCGAGACCCCTGGAGCGGTAGCCGCGTGACACGCTGGCCCGAGGATGCTCGCGGTCGTCACTATCGCGTCAGACGCCACCAAGCACCGATCAATTTCAGTCGGGCGTCATCGCACTAACAAGCTCAGCTCGTTTTACGTCTGAATCGGCCCGGTCGTATCCAGGTCTTAAGGGAAAATCGTTTGGTGCGTTCAGCGGCGGGGCGCTCCACGTGATGGTCTTCTGTGTATCGCTGGTCCGGCTTCTTCGAGCAGGACTCGACACCCTCACTTGGCAAGGGGGACATCAACGGTGACAAGTAAGCCGACCTTCCGTTCGCTGGATGAGGATCGTCCTGCGCGAGCTGCCGGAGCATGGGTTCGATATCTTCGAAAACACTGTCCTTGCGCACGCCGTAGCTCGTGGGTTTGCCGAATCCTTCGATCGACCTGAGAGCGGATTTCGCCCCGGCCGGATCATCCCGTGCGATCGCGAGGCCCCCTCGGAGGACATAGTGCATGCGATGGTGATCGGACTGTGCCCGCTGCAGACGTACCTCTGCAGTGGAAAGAACGTGTTCGAATAGTGCGAGCGCATCACCTCCAGCATCTCGAAGAATCGCCAAAAACATCGCGATACCAGTGTCAAGCATCGCGATACCAACATTGTTAACTTTCTCCAGAACTTCGTCAGGAAAAAGATCGAGTGGAGGTTGCGCCAGTTCGTCGAGCGTCTCCAGATCCGCGAGGGCTCGCGAATACTGCATCGAATACGTGAAAGCTTCAGCTCGCAATCCCAAAAGTTCGATCCGTTGCAGCATGGGTATCTCGACAGACAACTCTCCCGTAGCCAATTCGATCGCCAAAGCATCCGCACCGCCCTTACTAATCAGGCTGGTGATTCCCTGTATCGACGCAGACAGAGCGGCTGGTACCGACTGCGGAATCTTCGACTTCAAGACGTCGACCCGCCGAAGAAGGCCCTTCACATCACCAGCGGATGAGATGCCAATCGTCATCAGCATGGCGTGATAGTTCTGAGTGATAATCGAAAGGGAAGGCAGCTCGTCCGGATCTGAATCGACGGTTCGAGCTTCAAGAGAATTAATTCCTATCTCCGCAATGGGAAGAATTTCGGAAATCGAAAAACCGCGTTGAATATTCACATCAATCAGCTGTAACGCAGTCTTAGTCACAGCCAGATCAACGCGCATTTGCGGGTATGCAGCAGAAAGCTGCCTCAGCTGCTGCAGCCCGTACTTGAGTGCAACGGCTGATTCGTCGAGGCGACCCTGAAAACGAAACGCAAGGGCTAGATTGCCGGCAAGTACGCTCGTTGTTATCGAGGCGAGAGAATCATTGAACGAGAGACCTGTGATGCAGGCAGCATGCGGACTAACAGTATGGACATGGTCGTACTGTTCTAACTCTATATAGTGCTGAAGCCACCGATCGACGTGAAACGCGGCGCGTATCAGTGCGTCCTCTGAACGCTCAGTGCCAATCACTCGCTCAATGCGCGAACGAAGAACAAGCTGAGTGATGCGATTAATCGAGATGGTGTCAGACAAAAACTTAGAATGCCCGCCATCTATCAGGTGATATCGTCGCTGAATAAGTGAACGTGATCGTAGAAGTTTGATGATGTCGTCGACGGTATTCCGATCGCATGATTCGGTTGGGCCCTTCAGTCCGCTTTCGACCATACTTTCTTCCGAAATAAGCGCTGCGGCAAAGAGTAGCTGAATCGGAATATCGTCCTTGGCGAAATAGGCGGCTGTGTGAAGAATCCCAACGGCCCATGACGTGACCTCATTCTCGGAAGAGTTCCCGTTGGATATGGATTCGAGACCTTCCACCGCCAGCTCGATCGCGCGGACAAGGGTCCGCGGATAGCCTTCAGGAATTGCAGAGTCATCTGCGATGGCACGGGAAGCTAATCCTGCAAGGTAGGTATCAGTTGTTTGTTCAAGTGAGGTTTGCGCGGCCGCGATGTAGCCCGCTGCCATCGCGAGCGCCAATGGCCAGTGCTCTAACGCGGCCGCGAGGCGGCCCAGGACAACCGCATCGCGCGATTCTGCGCCAAGTAATTTGCTGAGCAGCTCCACGGACTCCGATTGTTCCAGTAGTTCAACAGTTTCACTCCGCCTACCGTTCCACGAACTACCGTTCAGTGTTGTAACAATGATGTCGCCGTCACCAACCAGGGGAAGCCAATCTGCAACCGCATGCATGTCGTTCGCGTTATCGACAATGAGCAACCATGAACCGGGATGTCTCGATAGTGCCAGAGTTATTGCTGCTGGGTTAACCTCCTCGGCGTCGCCGGATTCGCTATTCGAGGGGAACGCGGAAATCAAGTCGCTGAACGAGCTTCGAATCGTGTTCTCGTCGGTGGCGTTAATCCAAGCCATGAACTCGTAGGCATGGTGATTCTCGTACGCATATTCGGCAGCAAGCGAAGACTTGCCAATGCCCGACTGACCTCGCAGGACAAAGAACCCCGGAATACGTGGTCTTCGACCGGTGTCAAGCCCGTGCGCGATCTTTACCATATAGTCAGGGCGCGAAAGCCGTGGCAACGGCGGCCACGCACCAATGGTATTGCCCCAGTCGTATTCTCCGAGTACCGATGCCGCAGTCGCCGGGTCGACGCGAAGCCACTGAGCAGCGTCTTGACGAGTAACTCTCGTACGAGAGAGTCCTGCGGCACTCTGAAAGATACGGTCAACGAGATAGCCAACTACCAAACCTGATGCCTCCGAACCCGTTCCGATTCGGTGCGCGGTGCGGATGCCCCGTACTCTGGCATGAATCCTCCGACGGTAGTCGGCTACTGTGCCCTCCACAATCGTTATGCGGCAGGCATCCAGTCGGGCTCGTTCCTCGGGGGACCATTCAGTGAAGAGGGACGGGTTCGCATCAACTTCGGCCTGACTATCGCCATTTCGAAGCGCCTTACTCAGGCGTTCAGCAGGCCGGGATAGCTTCCGGTTGGTGATGAGCTCGTAGTGATCAGACTGGCTCGATCTGACCAGTTTGAGCAGAATTTCAAGAACGTCATTCGGACTGAACTTCGGTCCGCGATCAGGATTTTCGATCGACTTTATCTGCGCTATCAGCGTCTGACCTTGCATGCCTCCAGACATCGCAAGGTCGACGGCATAATCGTTCGCGGCATCTGGGGACCACGTTTCTTCAACGTACATGGTGTCGAATTCGATCGAATCTTCCACCATGTCAAGAAGATGCGAAGCCGTGACAAGGTACTGGAAGTGAAATCCTCGCGCTGCAGCCTGACCACTCACAAACCCCCCTTGCTGTAATAGATAGCCAGTTTAACCACGAAACCGCCGAACTGCTCGGGCGCGAACGGCTACTAAGCGACCTACCGACCGGCGCCAACTATCGCATCGGTCGCGCGATCAACTTGGCCACGATCGGATGGCTTCGACCGAACAATCACGGATGGACCACTAAATGGGTGGTTCTCCTCACAACGACCGGAATTTCAAGCACAGCGCAGGGGAACACCCGACCTGACGAGCGTGCCGACAACGAAAACTCAGAAGCGATAGAGATCGAATTGTGAACCCTCGAACGGGAGTTCTCTCACCGGCACACTATCCCCGATCACCCTCGCAGCCGACTGAACCGCACGATCCAACTGGCGCTGATCATGCACACTGTCCGACCAGAAACATCGCTCCACCGACGTGTCGATCACCTCGGAATCCGACACGACCGCTGCCGCATACCTATCAGCAAGCTCGCCCCCATCCCGATACGGACTGTCCTCCACCAAGCCGACATACGGAACATTCGGCGCGGGAAAAGCACTATCCAAAAAGTGGTGCGGACCCGCGTACACCATCAACCCGAAGTCCTCGAAGCCCAACACCGCCGCCATACCACCACGTCGGCGGCCAGGATTGATCGTGTTCTCCCCTCCCAAACGAGAGGTTTTCTCGCGCAGGTACGGACATACCATCGCCGAATACAGAACACACGACAAATGCATCGGCACATCCCGATCATTGGCAAGGGGACGCTGATACATCCGAATCGTCGCGGCATCTCCCTGCGCGAAAGCCCGATACACAGGCCGGCCGCGGGGCATCTCGAAACCACACACCGCGCACCCGCGGCGCATCACCAAAGCAACATTCCGAAAAGGAGACGTGCTACTCAACACCGGCACACCATCCACCCACGCAGACTCCGCCGGAACAACGAAACCCCGCCTATCCCGTGGCAAACCCTCGATCCACGGCGCAGGATCAGGAACAACTCGTCTCATGAAACCCCCTGTTCAGCGAACAAACCGCTCAAATCACGGCGACGAGTAATACATTCGAAAACTGCCAGCAGCGACCGACTGACCGGACACCGCCGAACTGTTCGCGGTCTGTTCCGCGATCGATCCACGGTATGGATAGTGACTCTATCCATATCGTGGATAGTGCTACTATCCACTTGTGAAGTCAAGGAAGGACGAGTGAAGGTTTCTGAACTCAGTCAGCGCAGCGGGGTGTCGGTGGCTTCCATCAAGTACTACCTGCGTGAGGGCCTGCTGACGGGCGGTGTGCATACGGCCACCAATCAGGCCGTGTACAGCGAGCAGCACATTCGGCGATTGCGTCTGATTCGCTCCTTGATCGATATCGGCGGTCTCTCGATTTCGCATGTGCGTGCCACTCTCGCGGCAGTTGACGATGAATCGATGCCCATGCACGACGCATTCGGGGCGGTAATGCACGGTCTCGACGAGGTGCCCGCCGATACCCGGCCCACCGACATCGAAACGGCCTACGACGAAGTGCAGGAATGGCTTTCGTCCAGGGACTGGCACATCGAGTCGGACGCGCCCGCGCCGCATCGGCTGGCCGAACTTGTCGCTACGCTGCGCCGGTTCGATTTCCCGACAGCGCTCACCGATTTCGACAGTGTCGCCGAGATGGTCGAGCGGACTGCGCAGATCGAAGTGGAATACGCCCGGGCCATGCCGGATCGCACGGCTGCCGTCGAGACGATGCTCATCGGAACCGTAATACTCGAACGAGCCATCGTCGAGGTTCGCCGACTAGCCCTCGAAGCCGCCAGCGCCCGGATCGACAACGCGCCGCGTACGTAGCTGTGATCAGTCGGGTCCTCACTGCGCCATACATATTGTGTGGCAAGCAGTTCCAAAGGTCCTTCGCGAAAGAATGCATCTGGGCAGATCGAATCCGCCCGGTTGATCTTGCCCTCGCGTCGTCACTCCCTCCAATCCGCAGGTATTAATCATTCTTACGTATTGTCTGCAAAAGGCCGTTAGCGTGACGTCAATTGTCCGCTATTTACGGAGGTAGAGATGTCGGCGTTTCGATCCGTGCTGGTCATACTAGGCGGCCTGGCACTACTGATCGGCTCGTCTGCCGGCGCCACTGCGATGGCCAAGCCTCAGTACCCCGTTCCCTATGATCTCTTCGTTCAGGACTCCGTCCGTGATCCGTACGGATCCGCAGTGGGCTCCAATGACTGGAATTGTGTACCTTCACCGGCACATCCGGAGCCTGTGGTTCTTCTACACGGACTGGGAGCCAATCGGTTCAATCTATTCACCACAATCTCACCGCTGCTGGCCAATGAAGGGTACTGCGTTTTCGCACTCACCTACGGCATCGACAAGAGCCTGCCTGCGCCGTTCGATTCGGTGGGCGGTCTGGGGCAGTTCGATGACAGTGCAGCGGAAGTTGCGGAGTTCGTCGATCGTGTTCGAGGCTCCACCGGCGCACAGAAGGTCAGCATCGTGGCAATTTCGGAGGGCACTCTCGTCGGAGACTACTACGTCAAACATCTTGGCGGAGAGCGCGTTGTGGACAAATTTGTGTCATTGGGTCCGCTTTGGCGTGGATCTCTCGGGACTGGTCCGAACGGTGATGGCCAGTGGATCCTCGACCTAGCGCCTGATGACGCGCGGACGGTGGTTCCATTCTGTGCGGGTTGCCCTCAAGGGCTACCGGCTTCGGATTTCCTGGCCAAGTTATGGGCGGGTGCCGAGACCGGAGTTGCCGGGCCTTATGCGCCGACAGTGACGTACACGAACATCATGACGCGATACGACCAGTTAGTGGTTCCGTATACCAGTGGATATGTCGAAGCACCTAACGCCACGAATATCGTTGTGCAGGATGGATGTTCGCAGGATTTCTCGGACCATTTGGCGCTTGCAGCGTCCAGGGTGGCAACAGGCCATGTGCTCCATGCCTTGGATCCGGAGGACGCCCGCGCAGTGCCCTGTGTATTTGTGACGCCGTTTCGCGGGGATTGATCCGCTCGCGGGATTGTGCAGCCGAGCAAGAAATTTCAAGGCGGCTCCCAGACGCTATGTTACTTCTTGGCTGCGGCGTCGGTAGAGCCACAACGCGCACACCGTCGATGCGGGCGTATACGCAAGACCTCAGCTACTGGTAAGCGCGCCGACGACATGAACCAGCATGAACGTGACGAGGAACGTCAAAAGGGCGCGCCGCCGGGGCCACCGCATGCTGGCGATAGCTATCAACGGAGCACCGATGGTCATCCCGACTGCGAAGGCCGAGGTGAGGAGTCCGGCGGCAGGACCGAGACCCCCGGCGGTGGGGGCCGGGACCCCTGGATCACGGGCCATGTTCGGTATGAGACCGGACAAAACGAATGAGTACGTCGGGCGTGTCCTGGTAGTGGAGGGATTCTCAGAAACTCCGCACAGGCTGTGAGTAAGCGTGGGTAGGTAGAAGTCTGACTCGTCGGATGATGTGTGTCGTAGTAAATGACAGTCTGGCGCTGATCTGGCGGGCATAGTCCAGCGCCAGATCGGTCTCGGTACGTCGGGATTTCGGAGGGCCACTTGCTGGCCGGGTGCAGGTGGGGATGCTTAGACGATCGGGCTGTTTGTGATGTGTCGTTAATCAGTCGTTTTGAACCTAACCGACCCGCGTTCTGCGTTGTGAGGGCTATCGCATCCGCAGTCGAGGCGGGGGATGCACGGTGAAGAAGGCAGTCGTCGCGGCGTTTGGGGAACGACTGCGTCGACGACGTTTGCCGCGATCGGCATGGTCAGGGTAGTGCTGCGAGTGCTTCCTGGAGTCCTGGGTAGGTGGGGTCTTCGGCGAGGATTTTTTCGATGCTCTTGCGTGCGGCTGCTTTCCGGTTCTGGGAGAGATCGACCTGGGCGCGTTCGAGGAGAGCACGGTGGCGCACCTCGGAGGCGCGGGAGCGGATTCGTAGTGCTTCTTTGAAGCTTTCGCGCGCTGCTTCGTTGTATCCGAGCTGAGCGAATGCTCGTCCGCGCAGTGCGAACAGTAGCGCGGTGGCGTCGTCCTCGTTGGTGATGCCGTTGGTCAGATCGACAACGTCTTGGTGCCGGTCGGCGGAACTGTAGAGATCGGCCAGCGAGAGTGCTGCGTGAGCTGTCGCGGTCGCGTATTCGACTGTCCAGATCGCGGCGGGGAGGTCGTCGGCGCCTTGGTGCAATTCGGCGGCGGCGAGGATGAGGACGTCGTCGCTGATGCGCAGGGCAGCTGTGACGCCGTGGACGATTTCTACTGGCCACCTGCGTTCGGGGAGATACCTCTGCACGAAGGGATCAGTGGGCAGGTTGACGTGTTGGGCGACGACCCATCCGAGGAGTGAACGTGCTCGGTGGGCGGCGGCGGGGTTGGTGTCGGCGAATTCGAAGTGCAGCAAGCCTTCCAATGCGGCTGCGAGGATTCGCAGGTTCGGGGCGATGTGCCCGTGCCGTTGAGCGACGCCGACGTAGTCGGCTGGTGTCCGTGAGTGCAGGATCTGGAACAGTTCACGCTCCCAGGCCGGCAGGCTGCGCAAAACCTAGCGAAAGAACCTCTCCCGAACCAACGTCACAGTCGTTCAGTGGGTTCGTCAGGGCAGCCCAAGTGCGATCGCAAGAGCTTTGTTCAGTTTGACCACTGTCGCGGGGGCGAGCGATCCCGCAGGCCTGCTCGCGGCGATCTCGTCGTCGAAGAGCTGGATGAGGTCATCCGTCAGGATCGAACCAACGAGAGGATCCGCGGCCCCGAGAGGGACGGCCGTCGGAACACCGGGCTTCGGTGTGGTGGTCACACGGGCGGCGAGGACCGTGTTCAAGTTGCGATTCCGGACATTGTTGGACACCACCACCCACGGCTTCTCGCCGTGCCCCATGTCGAACCAGTAGATCTGCCCGCGAAGCGCGGCCGTCATTCGCCGTAGGCCTGGTCGACACGCTCGGCGTAGCGATTACGGCGCGTTCGCTGCTCACCCAGCCCCTCTGCCTGATCCTTCGCAAGCTCGGCATAGCCAGCCTCGAGTTCGCCGCGGCGCCGGTGCTCCGGTATGCCAGCCGCCCAGAAATCACCTTCGATAGGAGGGATCTCCTCTTTGATTGCGGATTCGACTGGCCCCGTAGCCGCCGGCTGAGATGTGGGGCCGTGGGAGCGGGCGCAGATAGCTCGTTTGAGCTGTGTGGGAACCCTGGCAGTGAGGCACGCGACCGTGGCTTTCAATCATTTCTGCATCTGAGAAGTCAACCAGGTTCGACGTTGGCGAACTCCTCCATCGCTACGGGGTCAGGTTGCGGATCCTTGAACCCGTCGTTCATCGATAGCTATCTGCTTGTCGATTCGCGGGTTGCTTGCTGGACGGTCACCAAGCTTTGGATCGGGAAGTGTCGATCGGTGCCCTGGCCGGGCACTTCTCTTGTGGCGTGGCCCGTCGGTTCGGTGTATGCCTTCCGTTCATCCGACCTCTACCTGCATTTTCGATGTAATTTGACTTGCGGCACAAACGGGGATGTTTACGTGACGCAACGTAACGTCTATTCCATTCTCAAACTATGCCCGCCAAAGTTGCTGCACAAGGACGACCCCGCCGCGCCGAGGTCGATACGAACATCATCGACGCCGCCCTGGTCGAGATGAAAAGCAAGGGGCTCTCGCATCTGACATTGGAAGCAGTCGCTGTTCGAGCGGGAGTAGGCCGGCCGACGGTGTACCGGCGCTATCGCAACAAGGAAGAACTAGTCCGCGCGGTTCTGATGGCAAAGGTGCTCAGCTTGTCGATCCAGAAGACCGATGACCCAGTGGAAGATCTCATTTCGATGGCCGTGACATTTGCCCACGACCTCGACAAGTCCGGACTGTTGTCGGTAGTCATCTCCGCTCACGCCGAAGCGCGACACAATCCGGTCATGGCGGAGGTGTTGAAAACCGACTATCTGCTTCCCCGAAATACTTCGATCGTGGAGTCGATTCAGCGCGCACTCGGCTCGGACGATCTCGTTCCGGTCGATCCGGAGACTGTGCGGGACTTGCTGTTCGGGCCACTGATATACCGCCTGTTGATCGTCGGCGACAACGTGACCTCGGCCGGATTGCGAGAACTCGCCGAGACTGCCATATCAGGCATCCGAACAACGAAGCAACGTCCATGAACACCCGAGTTCCCCGATGGTTGACCTGGGGCCTGCTCGCGGCGTGGACCGCTCATGACATCGAAGAACTTGTCACCATGCCGGAATGGGCCCGAAAAGCGCGGAATCGCACCATCTTCGGAGTTCCGGCTCCGATTCCTGAAATGTCTGAGCAGCAGGCCGCCGTGTCGATCGGATTGACCGGGTTGATGATGGCGGTCGCTGCCAGGGAAGGCGCGCGGACGGGTGGGCGCAGTCGACTCTTCCAATGGGCACTTGCCGCTTTCGGATGGCACAGCGTCAGTCATGTCGCCTCATCGGTGATCTGGCGCGGGTATACCCCCGGTGTTGCCACTGTTGTTCCCGTAGTCGTGCCGTTCTATCTACTCACGCGAAGCGAGCTGAAGAGGCAAGGAGTTGCGGTCGACAATCGCCGCTTGGCTCCTGGCGCGCTCATCCTCTTCGTCCTGACCTTGGCCATAGCGCACAGCGCTGCACGCATGGTGTAAACGCAACCGCGACACCGTCCCGATCTCCCAGGAGCTCATATGACGACAACACTGGTCAATCACTCGAAAAACGCCGCCGACATCGTCGCTCACGCGGTCACCACCACACGAGCAGCGGCCCCGGCATGGGCCGCAGCGAAGCGGCAACCGCACCTCTTGTTGTGGAAACGACTCATCCACTCCAGGTCCGACGAACTCATCGACCTCGTCTGCGCCGAAACCGGCAAGTCTCACGTCGACGCCACCGTCGAGGTCACCCTTGCGCTCGAGCACCTCGATTGGGCTGCGCGGAACGCCTCCCGTGTGATGTCGGAACAGCGCGTCCCTCGACGCTTGTTGGCGTTCAACCAATCCGCTGTCATCCGCAGACAACCCTTTGGCGTCGTCGGCGTCATCGGGCCGTGGAACTATCTAGTCTTCACTCCCATGGGATCCATCTCCTACGCTTTGGCAACAGGAAATGCCGTCGTGTTCAAGCCGAGTGAATACACTCCGCGAACGGGACAATGGCTGGCGCAAACCTTCGCTGAAGCTGTCCCACAACACCACGTCTTCGAATTCGTCATCGGAGACGGCAGAACCGGGCAACACCTGTGTGAAGCCGAGATCGACAAACTCGCCTTCACCGGTTCGGGCCCCACCGGCCGAAAAGTCATGGCCGCGTGCGCCGAACGACTTGTCCCGGTCGTCATGGAACTCGGCGGTAAAGACGCCGCCATCATCGCCGACGACGCCGACCTCGTCGCCGCAGCCCGATCGGTGCTGTGGGGAGCGACCTTCAACTCCGGCCAGAGTTGCGCCGGCATCGAAATCGCGATCGTCGTCTCCGGCGTATACGACGAGTTCCTCGAGCACCTCACCCAACAGGCGAAAGACCTGGTAGCCGGGGTCGACTACGGTGAAATGACCACCTCAGCCCAACGGGAGATCGTCGAACGACACGTCGCATCCGCTGTCGACGCCGGCGCCCGCACGGTCGTCGGGTCAACCACCCCCATTGACGGCCGTGTCTGCGAACCAGTCATTCTGACCGACGTACCATCCGATCACCCAGCAATGACGGACGAAACCTTCGGCCCCACAGTCCTTGTCGTTCGAGCATCGAACATCGATGACGCCGTTGCCATCGCGAACCGAAGTCGCTACGGACTCGGGGCAGCGGTGTTCTCCCGTCGTCACGGCGACAGCATCGCGCGGCGCCTCGAGGTGGGGATGGCGTCGGTCAACGACGTTCTGGCGTTCGGGTCCTCACCTGAACTGCCTTTCGGTGGTGTGAAAGGCTCTGGATTTGGACGTATTCACGGCGATGACGGACTACGCGAATTCACCACCGCGCAAGCGATTACACGACGTCAGTTCCGCTCACCGGTTCGGATCTCGGAGCCGAAACCTCGTCACATTGATCAGGTAGCCTTGAAAATTGTGGGCACTATCATTGGTCGATTCTAGGTTTTGATCAGGCGATCTATGAGGGCTCTTACGGCGAAGGCCGTTACTTCGCTGTGGTTCTTTGGCAGTGAGAGGGCCTGTTCCGAATCTTATCGACTGGTCGAAGAGACTGGGGCGGCTGAGTTTGCGCTGATTTGTCGGGGTGAGGATCCTGGGCGGCACAGAAGTGCTCTTTGCTTTCAACGATTTCCAATGGTCTGAAACCTCAACCGAGTTTGGGTAGATGCTATGCCGCGAGTAATGGACGGAACCCCCATCAAGGCCTTCGCGGGTTTCGGGGTGTCAGGATCGGCCCACTAGGTGCTGCGGGGTGAGGCGGATGATGACCCGTCTCGCTTCGGGATCTTTTTCGGTCCAATTACTTCCGGTGTATGCGAGTGACAGCCGTTGGATGAGGTCTCCGTCCGGGTCGTCGACGATGATTGCACTTCCTCGAAGTTCGATGCGGCGCATCGGGTTCTCAGAGTCAGTGATGCTGATACTGATACGTGGATCGCGGACTATGTTGGTGTGTTTGCGGCGCCCCTCGACGGTCGAGAATGCCACAGTGTTGTCGTCGTGTGTTATCCAGACTGGGGACAGTTGGGGTGAGCCGTCTGGCTCGATTGTGCCGACGGTGGCGATATGGGGAGCGTTGGTCAGATCTGATGCCAAGGTTGCGAGTTCTTGTTGGTTCATCTTCGCTCTTCTCGGTTGGCCGATTTGTCTAGGTGGTCTCGATGGATTTTGCGACTGCGACTCCGCCGGCGACGGCGGCGAGGAACAGAACGACACCGAACACGGTTACCGCTGTGGGAATGGATGTGGCGTCGATCAGGTAACCGGCAACCAGGGGCAGTATTCCTGCGGGGATGTAGCCGCCGATGTTCATCAATGCATTTCCTTGTGCCCGAGATGTAGGGGGAACATGCATTCCGATCAGCGTGAGCCCCCCGAGTTGGCCGAGGCCTTGGCCTGCGCCGGCAAGGAGTGCGGAAACGATGAGTAGTGCTGCGGCGTCAGATTGGACGGCACCGTACAGCGCGAGCATCGACAGTGCGGTGGATGTTGCGCCGCCGATGAAGATTGTTCGGATCTGAGCGCGAGCCACGGCAAATTGGATGCCTGTGGCGACGAGGAACATCGCGCATGCAGTTCCACCCGCGACCAACGGACTCGTAACTCCTAACTGCCGGGCAAGCAACGAAGGGCCGAGGGAAAGGACGAATGAGGTTGCAGTAATCCCCGGTCCGAAGACCGCGATACCGAACAGCACGTAACGGCGAAAATGCCGGGGGACCGACGGCAGACGTAGCTGAAACGGACTGCGATCATCGATGTCTGCGAGGTTGGTAAGTGGGCGGGAACGGACGACAGCGATAGTGGCGATGACAATGAGTAGCGCTTCCGCACCGAACACCCAGGTGACTGGCTCATCAAGGTACTGAGCCATGATTCCTGCGAACAGTGGGCCGAGTCCGGCCCCGAGGACCATGGCAACGGATGCGAGTCGCGCGGCGGTCGCGCGAAGGGTGTCGCCTCCTGCATCGACGACGGAAGCCATTCCGGCAGAGACGATGACGCCGACCGAGATGCCGGTGAGCAGTCGCGCAACTATCAACATGGCGACGTTGTCGGCGATGAGGAAGAGGGCGCTGGCAGCCAATGCGACGACGAGTCCGGGCAGAAGTACGCGTGGGCGACCGAAATGGTCGGATAGTTGCCCCGCAACAAGGAGCGTCAGAAGTAGGCCGAGGATGTATGCGCCGAAAATGACCGTGAGCATGCCCGAGCTGAACCCGATGCTCTGTTGCCAATGGACGTAGAGCGGCGTCGGTGAATTCGAGAGCACGAATACTGCCGTGACGACGAAGGCCGCGGACATTACCGCAGGCATGGATCCGGGCACGGGTGTCGACGAGTGCGTGGAGGGCTGAACCTCAGAGCTTGTCATGGAGTCTTCCCTTCGGAATCATGTACGTAAATATTCGTACTGACAGGACCATAGTCGTATTGGTTCGAAGTTTCTAGTGCAACTTCCGGCTCGCATTCGTACCGGTTCGACAAAACTAGTATTGGATGTATTCTGCAGTTATGGTCACAATCGCGGTTCCTGAAGTCACAGATGAGTACCTGCCACCTCCCATCGAAGAGCCATCAGTCGACGAACTCGACCTCGCCGCAATTTTCGGCGCGCTCTCGACCCCCATCCGCCTCGAGATCGTCAGACGTTTGCTCGCCGACTCCGTCGAATACGACCACCCGTGTAGTTGGTTCGGCTTCGATCGACCGAAATCGTCACTGACGCACCATTTCAAGGCTCTACGAGAAGCCGGATTGATCAGGCAACGCCAATACGGAATGGAGCGGCGCAGTCGCGTGCGGTACCAGGATCTCGAACGTCGATTTCCGGGACTTCTCGATCTGATAGCCAGAGGCTGAACAACTTTCGACGCATGCTCGCCCAACAACAGGAGGACCTGAATTGACCGTTGTGCGAACGTCACCAATCAGATCATCGACGGCCGAATTGCTCGGTCCGATCGCCACTATCGATGACATCAACATTCGCAGTGTTCGATACTTTCTCACTGTTGCCGATACCGGATCGGTGTCTTCCGCATCAGCGCTATTGCAGGTCGCTCAACCAACCCTCAGCCAGCAGATCAAGCGACTCGAATCCCGCATCGGTTTCGAACTGTTCACCCGGAACGGACGGGGGCTGGTGTTGACCGCCGCCGGCGAGGCTTTCCGTAACCGCATCGCACCGCTTCCGCTGCAAATCCGTGACGCGATCGAAGCCGCGCGGCCTTCACCGCCCCCTCACGTCCTCCACCTGGCATTGTGCCCAGGGATTGCCTACGCGCGTATCTCAGACCTCACTCGGCTTTTGCAGGGCTGCTACGCAAACAAGGTGGAGGATCACCTCGATGTGCGATTGCATTCGACCGCCACATCAGATCTACTGGCCGATCTCAAACAACAACGGATAGCGCTCGGAGTGGTGCGACTTCCGTTCGATCACAAGGAAATCAATGTGACAGCATTCCGGACGGACGTTCTCGGAATCGCCGTGCACAGCAACCATGCATTCGCCGGCCGGGACGCGGTGACCTGGAACGAATTGTCGGCACAGCAACTACTCTGCTTGGACACCGCCCAGAGCGACACCGAAAGAGGTGGAATGCTCTCTCAACTGCACCAACGCGGATGGTTCCCGGAGATAGTCTCGATCGACGACGATCATCCGGCTGTCATAACCCACACGCTGGCAGCCAATCCCTCAACCCTCATGCTGACTTCGCGAGATGACCTCCCCGCTTCGAGAGAACTCCGCTGGATTCCACTGTCGGATAACCCTATTGAAGAGACGCTTGCATTGGTTGCCTCTCGTTCATCCGTCTACGCGCGCGTCCCACGCGAGCTGGCAGGGCGAATGACCAGCCGTATCACCGAAACAACAAGCGAGACGGGTTGACCCGTGAGACCCGGTCGAACACCTCTGTAGCGCACCACTGACTTGCCAACTGCCAACCGGCAGGAAGATCGGGACGATCCGGTTGGCCGAGGTCGCTCGACAACACGACCTGTTGGTGAACACCGGCAAGCTCGATAACCCGTTCGTACGGATGCCGATTCATCAAGACGCTCAGCGCAGTCACCTCAACCCAGATAGCCGGATTGGACGCGAACTCTGCGATGTGGTCCAGGGAGAAACCCGACATCGGGTGTGTCGCGTGGGTGAGTAAAACTCGTTCGACACCGATCGCCGCGGCAGCATCCATGATTCGTAGACTCTCGTCAGCGCTGCTGTGCCCGGTCGCAATAATCAGATCATGATCTCTCACGCATCGGAGAACGTCGAACGTCTGCCTGGACACAGTGCCCTCTGCGGTGAACGCGGTAGCGGACGACCATCTCGCGCGAGTGAAACCGCTATGCGCGAAGCTTTCGACCCCTGAGCTGTGTCCGCTACGCATGGTAGGAAGAAAGACGATCACGCGTGCGTCACAATGCTCCCCCTGAGCGAAGACACCTCGCTCGACCGCTCTGGGATCGACGCCACCAGCCACATCGTTGAGGACGACCGACCCGCTTACTGGAAGCCCGAGTTCACGTGCTTCCCATGCCGATTCGCAGGTTGATCCGAGATGTGACTTGGCGACGAACCAAGCCCCCATTCGTTGAGCGTGTCGGCCCGTTTCTATGACGCTGTGTCGACGACGAAGAAGGTCCGGCCCCGCGTGGACATGAAGATCGACCAATGCCGGTGCACTCACCGTTCCCGGTCCTCGTTCCACGGCTGGGCATATCCGAATCGCGACCGTGCCTCATCGAGGCGGATACCTTCACTTACCGCGGCCGCGATCTTCGCTTCGGTTCGGTCGACGGCTTCTGCCCGTGTGATGACCTCCGCAGCTCTGTCTTCTGGAATGACGAGAACACCATTGTCGTCGGCGATAACGAGATCCCCGGGACAAACGATGACCGTGCCGACAGTCACCTCACGGCCCACGGAGTCCAGCTCGACCCGATTCTTTCCGGACACCATCGACACTCCGACACTGAACAACGGATAGTTCGCGTCGCGGATTTCGGCGATGTCACGTGCAGCCCCGTGTACCACAGTCCCTCTGACCCCTAGACGCTGAGCGACGGAGGTCAGCAGACCTCCCCAATTCGTGCAGTCGGTATTCGCGAAATTGTCCACGACGACGACCGAACCTGCGGGCACATCATCAAGGTAGTTGGCAGCATTGTGAAATCCGCTGGCGGACTCCGTAACCGGCCGGTAAGTCACTGTGTATGCAGGGCCGACAGTTCGGGAGCCGGGCACCCTGGGTACCAGGGCCTTGAGGTGGCCGGTGAGACCCAAGCTGTCGAGAGCATCCGACACGGCAGCAGTATCGAGTTGTTCTGCCCTGTATACGAGTTCGGCGGACACTTGCGGCTTGGAAGTGGTCATCTTTCGATCTCCTTCAGAACTGCGTTTGCTGCTGCGGTAGTGGTTGCGGTACCTCCGAGGTCGTAAGTCACCTCGGACGAGTGGCGCCGCTCCACGACTGCGCGAACGGCACTGCGGATGGTTGTCGCTTCACGGGGGAAGTCATGATGTTCGGCGATCTCGGCGATTGTCAGTATGGTCGCCAACGGGTTGGCGCGTCCGGTGCCCGCCATTTTCGGGGCACTTCCGTGCACTGGTTCGAAATAGCTGCCGCTACTCCCGAGATTCGCGCTGGGCGCCAGCCCGAGTCCGCCCATGATCCCAGCACCAAGATCGGACAGAATATCGCCGAACATGTTCTCCGCCAGTATCACTCCGAAACGTTCAGGGCGGGTGACCATCCACAGGGCTAGTGCATCTACGTTGAGGATCTCCACCTCGATCTCGGGGTGCTCCTCGGCAATCGATTCGACGATGCCTCGTAAAAGCGTGCTCGAAGCTCGAAGTACGTTCGGTTTGTCGGCCACCGTGACGCGGTCGAAACCGTGCGAGTGCGCGTACGCGAATCCGAAACGCACCAATCGCTCGATACCGGTGCGCGTCTGCAGCCGAATCGTCGCGGCGGTGTCCTCGCGGCCGGAGTCTGCGGCGTTCGGGTGTACCCGCACGTGTTCCCACAAGTCCGCCGGTACCGGCCGGAAGTCCAGGCCGGCGTAAAGACCTTCAGTGTTCTCACGGATGACGACGAAATTGAACTGGTCATTTCGCAGGTCTCGAATGGGGCGCACGTTGGCGTAGAGCCCGAGATTCTGCCTCAACTGGATGACGGGCGATCGGTAGATCGGTGGATTGACGCGAAGACGAGTGGGTAGTTCCTGCTCGGCTTCTCTGGCGGGTTTGCTGGTGATCGCCCCTAGTAGGCACGTGTCGGTTTTACCGAGTAATTCCCAAGTCCGTGGAGGCACAGGGTCACCGCCCGATCGCCAGCACTCCCAGCCGACATCCCCGTATTCGAGCGCCCAGGGCAACCCAACGGTTTCGATCACGGGGAGCGCAGCGTCGATGACGTCTGGGCCGATACCGTCACCGGGCAGAACTGCTAATTGCATGGCTTGTCTCCAAAGGTTGGCGGATCTCGGTCAATGCGACGTCGATGCACGTCGGGTTGTGGTGATGTGGTCGCATACCGGCGCCGGCCACCGATAAAGTGCTGGACGTTGGCCCGTCGGCAGTGTGTTCGGCCCCGACCAATTGGGATCGTGTTCCCACGATGCTCACGATTCGACCCGGGTATCTGTGCGTCGCCTCGTCGAGGTTGACTGTCCGCAACATCGACAGTCCGGTAGCAATTCGTCGAGCTGCGACAAGGCGGCTGTGCCGTGCCAGCTGCAGTGGCGGAGTCGGAGATGCTGCTTCACCGGCGGGCATCACTTTTGCGTGCAATTCGACCATGGCCGCGTCGATATCCCCTGACGCGGCGAGGTTGATGATCGTGGTCAACCGGTCGCTGAGTTTGGGGCTGGTCCGCACCGGTCCGGAGACCGTGAGCACTGGACACGATAGGCGGTTCCGTACTGCGAACATTGTCGCGACGGCGCCCCCGAGGGCATTTCCGCAGACAAGATCGAAGTGCAAGCCGGAAAGGTGTTCAGCCCACAACTCTGCCAAGTGTTCGATGCTGGTGGCCTCTTCGGTGAGGGAGTTCGTGTCGACGATGTGTGCGGCGATTCCGAGTCGATCGAGCCCTGCTCTGATTGGTTCGACGGATGCACCTTCGTCCCAGATCGGCAGTGCCGGAGCGAAGATCACTGCACGAGCGGTCACGCGCTGAGCGCCTGTTCGAGGTCACGTGCCGCACGAACTCTGGCTTGCGAGTCCAGTCCGTGCACCTTGCTTTTGTGTTCGATCGACAGGTTGTATCGCCCGAGTAGTAGATCGGTGGCAGGAACGACTGGCGCCGATTCCGGAACCGCGTCTGATAGCAGGGCGGAGAGGTCGAGCAATGCTGCAAGTTCGAATCCTGAGCTTTCCGGTGCGCAGCTGTCGAGGTATGAAATCCACTGCTCTGCGATGAGGTTGCCCGCTCCTTTGCCCATGCCCAACACAGATGAGTCGATCCAGGATGCGCCTGCCGAAACCGCTGCGATGGCGTTCGCGAGCGCCAAACCAATGTTGTTGTGTGCGTGAAATCCGATTTGGAGACCGCTGAAATCGCCGGCGACCGTGACCATTCGAGTGACATCTGCCGGTTGCATCGCTCCGTTGGAATCGGCTAGGTAGAGTGCGTTCGCTCCCGCAGCGGCCGCAGCACCGGCCAGTTCTGCGATCGTTCGCGGCGCGAGGTTGCTGACTCTGGTGAGATTCGCCGCGCAGACGAAACCCAGAGAGCGGGCGTGGGAGAGCAAGTTCCAGGTGAGGGAGGGGTCATTCGCGTTTACGCACAAGCGGATCAGTCGGGCTCCCGCGGCGTAGGCGGATTCGAGATCCTTCGCATCGACGTTGTGGGGGTGGGCGATCAGGGCGACATGATCAGCGCCGATTCGGGCGGTGACGTCAGCGATGTATCGGTCCTCGCCTCTGCCTGTGAGGCCGTTACTTGTGTTGGGGTTGAAAGATCCATTCCGATAGGCGATTTCGACCCAGTCAAATCCGGCTTCGACGGCCAATGCTGCGTGGTCGATTGCGTACTGCCTGGGAAAATTGAAGCTGTTGCGGTAGCCGCCGTCACGTAGTGTGACGTCAAGATTGGTCAGGCGCATGTCAAGCTCCTCGGCGTTGGGCTGAATTCGAACGGGATGGTGCGTCAGGTAGTCACAGGTTCAAGATCGAGGCGCCAGCACGTCGGCCGAAGACGACCGAGCGGAGCACCGATGTTGCTGGCGGGTATTCGCTGTAGTACAGACCGGTTGCTTCACCTGCTGCGAACAAACCGGGAATAGGCGTTCCCGACGGTGTAAGGACGCGGGCATCGGGATCGGTTCGGATGCCTCCATAGGTGAAGCACAACGCGGCTGTCAGAGGAAACCCGATGTACGGCGCTGTATCGATGGGGGTTGCCCAGTTCGACTTGTCGATTGTCAGGCCTTCGGTCCGTTTGCCATCGAATCGTGTGTGGTCGAATGTGACATCGTCGGTGGCAGCGTTGAACTGCGAGATCGTCGCTGTGAGTGCCGCGGGTTCCAGACCGAGTTGCTCGGCCAAATCTTCGATCGTGTTCGACGTGACCGGTGGGACGTCGCTCAGGAGAGCGCGCTCGAACCAGGGCAAGTCGACGGAGGTGGCGTCACCGATCCAGTAGGCGCTCTGGTTCTGATGCGCCCAGATCGAGTAGCCGACTTTCTCGAATGTGTTGTCCCATGTGTCTTTTCCTTCGTCGATGAAGCGTTCGGCGTGGTCATTGACGAATATTCCTGCAGGAAATCCGTAGAGAACCGCGTCGGCGGATGTCGATCGACGATCGACGGGTTCGGCGTGGATGCCGTCGAATGCTCCGGCTGTGTCAGCTCCTACCTCGAGCGCCATCCGGAGTGCGTCGCCTCGGTTGTTGGCGATGCCGGGCGCGATGAGTGGTAGTTCCCATGCGCGGGGGCCGATGTAGCGGGTGAGCATTTCCGGGTTCCCCTCGAACCCGCCGTTTGCGAGGACGACAGCAGAACCGGTCAGGTCGCGTTGGCCTTGTGGAGTTCGTACTCGAACGCCGGTGACGACTCCGTCCGTTGTCAGCAGCGACAGTGCCTCGGTTTGGTACTGCAAGTCCACGCGGCTGTCGGATTCGAGTAGGGCGGACAAGGATTCGACGATGGACGCTCCACCTCCGATGGGGCTTGCCGGGGCGGACATGGACGGCTGCCCGCTGACGAAGGTGTGAGGAAACGGGAATTCATTGAAGCTGATCTCGACTCCTCGATCCTGCAGAAATGTAATAGCTGCGGGTGTGTCCTTGTGCAAGATATGTAGGTAGTCGAGATCAGCACGCCCTCCCGAGGTTTCAGTGAGCCGATCTGAGTACGTGTCGTCGAAGTTGTGTTCGTTGTCGATGCGGAGGAACGCCCCGGTCCATCGGGTGGCGCCACCGCGCTGTTCGCGGGTAGATCGTTCGAGGACGGCTACGTGTGCGTCGGCGTCGGCGCTTTCGAGGTAGGTGACGGCAGCGGAGAGCCCAGCGGCTCCGTGCCCTATGACGACGAGGTCGAACGAAGTGTTCACGGTGGTTCCTCTCTGATCGGGGATGTCAGGACTGCGGGCTGATGATGTGTGCCGAGCGGTAGAGCCTGTAGCGGGCTTCCGTGGTGGATTCAGCGAAAGCTGCGTAGCGCGTAGTGAACTCGGGGTCGTCGAAAATCGCTTCGAACTCGTTCAGACTGTTCCATCGGGCGAAGTTGACGATGCTGTCGTTCTGTGTGCTTCTGAGCAATCGTGACCCGAGGAAGCCGGTAGCGGTGTGGGCGACGTGGTCGACTGCGTCGTTGAGCGCTGCCAGTGATTTTTGAGGGTTGTCAGTGAGTGCGACGTTGATGAGAGTGACCTCGTCAGAGTTCGGGCGGGGAAAGACGCCGGGGGCGCTGTAGGTACTGGTGAAGTGAATACGGTCGTATCGGACCAGTCCGTCGACGGTCCACGGGTCGCTGGCGACCAGTTTGTCGACAGCTTCGTCGTCGAGGTCTGAGGTGATTACGACGCCACCACCCCCGTCTCTGGGTCCGGCTGCGACCACAGAGCCGGCGTTGATTTGCTCGCGTAGCCATCGAATGTGGTCAGGTTTGCTGCGGGTGAGGACGTCAGAATCCGCAAGATAGGTCAGTTGTAGTACGAACATCGGTTTCGCCTTCTTTCGTTGTCGCTGAATGGTGCTCGGGGCCTTGGCCGGTCAGTGAGCGGGAAGTGCGTTGCGGAACTCGGTCGTCCCGAGCGCGTCCAGAACCGAGCAGGCCTGTGTGATCATCGACTCGATGATCTGAGCGGCCGGTTGAACCGAGGTGATCAGATCGATGTTCTCCCCCGCGAACAACGGTCGTTGTGTGACGTCGTCATCGGAGACCGATTGCGACCACGCGTCGACGAGGGCGGCGGCGTGGTCGGCGAGTTCGTCTTCATGGCCAAACCATTTGCGGGAGAAGTCGTTCCCGAGAGCGCGAGCGGTGTACTGAGGTGGCCAGGGAATTGAACGGATGATGTCGAAGGCACGGGTATCGAGGAGATCTCGACTGTGTCCGTTGATCAAGGAATCGGTGAAGGATGGGCTTGTGAGCGCTTCGGCGGCGGCGGCGAACCGAGTGCCGATCATGACCCCGTCGGCGCCGAGAGCGAGTGCTGCCGCCAGTCCCCGGCCGTCTGCGATTCCACCGGCTGCAACAAGTGGGATCTGTCCGTTGAGTGCGTCCGCGACTGCCGGAATGAGCGGAAACGTTGCACGGTCTTTGTGGTGTCCACCTGCTTCGGATCCTTGGGCAATGATCACGTCGGCTCCGGCAGCGGCGGCTTCTTGAGCTTGGTCGGTGTCGTGAACCTGCACGGCGGCTAACAGGTTCTCACGTTGAATGGCTGCGACGTATTTGTTGGTCTGGGCGGCATTTCCAAATGACAATGCAACGAGTGGCGGCCGGTGAGACAAGACGCTGTCGAGCAAGTGAGGGGCCTTATCGAAGGTGAACATCACCAGGCCTGCCCCCCAGACGCCACGTGACCGGGCGGCGATGGGCAACTCCGAATCTATGAATTCTTCGTTGCCGTAGCTGACTCCGACGAGGCCGGCACCACCAGAGTTCGAGACTGCGGCGGCCAGTTGACCACCTGCCACTCCGCCCATCGGTGCGGACAATATCGGATAGCGCGTTCCCAAAAGTTTATTCACTTTATTTACCATGCATAATCCTCGCTGTACGTTTCGGGATCTTCACTGCAGGAATGTGACGACATGAACGTACTTCTGAAAGTCATAAACGTCTATTCGCTATTAGTGATAGCTGATATTCAGATTTTTGGTTGAATATCGGACTATGGCAAGACGGTGACTAGAGCGAGGTGAGCAGCGGTTTTTATGTTCGACAAGATCCGTTTTGTCCACATTTGGCGGTCTAATTGGCCATTTGAGATGAGGGGAGATGTATCGGCATTAAATTATTGCCAGAAGTCAACATATTCATTCGTTAACATTACGTATACTTGGCATGTCGAACTACATAGTGTGATCTTCGTCATTTCAAATAGGTGAGTCCCGATATCAATTCTCTCGATACTTAAACCTAAGGAATGCACAAGACTAAGTAAACTGAATATCCAAAAGTATCCGAAATTTGCAACTTTGAAGTAAGGGCAAGCATCCCAATTGTTCGTCGACGTGGAGACCTGCGCGAAAGCTCACCACTTCTGATGGGAGACTGATTCCACGCAGGCCGAAGATGCCGAAACGCCCTGCCGTCCAGTCGATGTTGCAATCATCATCGATGCCATACGACAAGCTTCGTATCCGCGAGCCTTTTCATATCCGCAGGGGCCCATGCACTCGAGAAAGGAATCGACAGCCGGCTTTGTCTCTTTCGCACGCCAACGACGAAGAGATCGATTGCCGGAGTTGGGTCGAACAGCTTGACAGCAAGTGGACGGCCAGTTTCGCTGGTACCGTCGATGTCATGACTCTGCTGAAAGGCGCGTGAGCGCCGACCTCGGGCGCAGGTTCCTGCGCCCTCGATATGTCTTCTTCGCCGCTGCTCACCTGTGGGTGGTTGACGAGCGTCAACCCGTTGCGGCACTGATTGAT
>NZ_JBFUJB010000040.1:0-19833 GCF_056401575.1 Rhodococcus sp. P4_E4
TGTCCGGCAACCGGAGCCTGCGGTGGTGAAGGCGGGGGTGGTGGGGGTGGTGGGGGCGGGGGCGGCAACGTCATCGGCTGTGTCTCCCTCTGTCGATCATTCGTCCGCTAGGCAAAGCACTACGACAGGACTCTCTTTGCGAACCCAATCGGCGGTGCACGAAGATGTGGACGTGCCGCGGCTGACTACCCGGTGAGTGGCGCTGCTCGAGCTGCACGAGACCGGACTGACGTATGTCTCGCTGGTCCCGTCGCCCTTGTCTGCCCCGAGCCTTCGTACGACGCAGTCACCTACCGAGGCATTGGCGATGACCGACGCCGTGTCGCTTCCGCTGTACGTCGGCGCCACCGTCCGGGATGTGGTGGTCGCATACGTCGGATAAGTCGTACTCGACGATTCAGATGTGTAGTAGAGAGAAGACGCGCTGTCGTAGTCGTCGAACGCGCGGGTGACTGCATTGGCAATGAGAAACATCCACACGATCGACAGCACCAGAAGCGCGGTGAAGATGTAGCCGATGACCAGGCCGGCGATTGCAAGTCCTCGCCCCTGCTCACCGGTTCGTTTGATCTGCGCCAGCGAAATGTGGCCGAGCACAATGCCGACCGGCGCCAGCACGAGCGCCCCGACCATGGCGGCAATTGCGAGGCCGTTCGTGGTCGGAGGTTGGTACAGAACGCCCTGCGGTTGGGCACTCCAGTACTGCTGCTCCCCACCAGGCGGGGGCGGTGGTGGCGGTGGCGGTGGTGGCGGAAGGGTCACCGAATAAGCCGTCGATAGCGCATTCCGTGAATCTAGCGACGCCTCGGAGACCTGTCTGTCGTCCGTTCGGCGGACTGATGCAGAGGTGCCGAAATGTGAAGAGTTCTAACCGGCGAGCAGGCTCAGCCGCCGTAGACCTCAGGGTCCAGGGTGCCGATGTACGGCAGATCGCGGTACCGCTCGGCGTAGTCGAGGCCGTAACCGACGACGAACTCGTTGGGGATGTCGAAGCCCACGTCGCGGACGTCGACGTCGATCTTGACCGCGTCAGGCTTGCGGAGCAGGGTGACGACCTCGAGCGAAGCGGGATTACGCGTCTTGAGGTTGCGCATCAACCACGACAGCGTGAGACCGGAGTCGATGATGTCCTCGACGATCAGCACGTGGCGACCGGCGATGTCCTTGTCGAGGTCCTTGAGGATGCGGACGACGCCCGAAGACGAGGTCGAGGATCCGTAGGAGCTCACCGCCATGAATTCCATCTGCGACGGGATCGGCAGGGCGCGGGCGAAGTCGGTCATGAAGAAGACCGCTCCCTTGAGGA
The DNA here is from genome assembly GCF_056401575.1 of Rhodococcus sp. P4_E4. Lineage (NCBI taxonomy): Bacteria > Bacillati > Actinomycetota > Actinomycetes > Mycobacteriales > Nocardiaceae > Rhodococcus > Rhodococcus sp. P4_E4. The sequence goes on from NZ_JBFUJB010000040.1 coordinate 1,307, forward strand.
CGCCGATCAGCAGGAGATCCCCTTCGGGGGCGCCTGCCGGGTAACGCTTGGCGATTTCCTCAGCCAGTTCCGCCGTTCGTGCACGGATCTGTTCTTCGGAGATCAGTACCGATGCGATGTCGCCCTCGTACACGCGTCAAACCCTTCGTCGGTCTTCGAATCCGAGGATCAGCCTGCCACGTCGCCGGGCCGCCACCAACCTCGCCTCCGGTGTTCCGCCCCCGATCGCGACGCCGCCTTGCCCCCGCCAGTCGATCACCAGGGCGTCGACTGCCCGTAACTGTTTGTCCGTCAATGCTTTTGCGCCGCCCTGCAGCAGCCAGGCCCGCAGAGCACGTCGGCGGATTGCGGTGGGCGCTTCGGCAAGTGTGTCCACTTCCACTTCCCCGTCGACAACAGTCCGTAGAAGTAGTGCCTCGGCGTACTCGTCGAGCGCCTCGCCGTCCTCACGCAACTGCGTCGCGGTTCGGGCCAACGCCTCGGCAACTCCCCCGCCGAGAATTTCTTCGAGCAGCGGCAACGCCTCGTGCCGCAGACGCACGCGAGTGAACTCGGGATTGTTGTTGTGCGGGTCCTCCCACGGCGTGATGCCCAGGTCGACGCAGGCCGCCCTGGTCACCGACCGACGGATGCCGAGTAGCGGCCGTCCCCAGGGGGCGTCGAATGCAGCCATACCCTGAATCGATCGCCCACCGGACCCGCGGGACAGTCCGAGAAGGACGGTCTCTGCTTGATCGTCGAGCGTGTGTCCGAGTAGAACCGGGAGGTCAGTCCTGGCGTCGCGCAGAGCGTTGTACCGAGCCTCACGCGCTGCGGCCTCGAGACTCCCACCTTCGGCTACGTCGACGGTCAGCACCGTCGCGGTCCGGCAACCCAGCGCCAGCGCCTGGTCTGCGGCCGAGCGCGCGACGGCATCAGAACCAGGCTGCAGCCGATGGTCCACGATCAACGCGTCGACCGAATCGGCTTCCGCTACCGCTGCTGCGGTCAACGCCAATGAATCGGCGCCCCCGGACAGGGCGACGACCACACGGCGTCGTGGCTCGAATGCGAGCGTCCACGCCCGCACAGCCTGTCGCAGCGCCAGTAGGGCAGGCGTCTCAGGCAGCAGCATCTAGCCGAGAACGCGCTTTACCCACGCGTCGGGATTGTCGATCTCGTCGAGCAACGGCAAGGTCTCGGGCCCGGTCCAGATGGTGTTGAACTGCTCCATGCCGACCTTGAGAACTACCGCGTCGACGAAGGCCTTGCCGCGTACGTACTGCGCCATCTTGGCGTCCATGCCGAGAAGCATCTTGATGATCCGCTGCACGGGGTTGGACTTGCGCTGCCGACGCTTGTCGAAGGCCGCGCGGATAGTTGCCACCGACGGCACCACGGCGGGGCCGACGGCGTCCATCACGTGGTCTGCATGCCCTTCGAGGAGAGTGCCGAGTACGAGCATCCGATCCAGCGCGTCACGCTGGGGTTCCGCCTGCGAAGCACGCAGCAGGCCGATGATCCCGCCCGCCGTCGCACCGTCACTGGAGTCGGGTTCCTTCCGCGAGCGCAGCTCTGCAGCAAGGCGCCCGACAACGTCGGTCATCGACTCGTCCACCGTCGCACCAAGCGTTTCGACGGATTCCTTCATGTACTCCGCTAGCCACGGTGAGGACGAGAACTGAACCCGGTGAGTGACCTCGTGCAGGCAGACCCACAACCGGAAGTCACTCGGGTTCAGCCGAAGGGACCGTTCGACGGAGACGATGTTCGGTGTGACCAGAAGCAGGGTGCCGTGCTCGCCGGTGAACGGGTCGTACTGCCCGAGGATCGCCGAAGACAGGTACGCCAGCATGGCGCCGGCCTGCAAGCCCGCCGGCTTTCCGACGATGAGATTGCCACTGCCGTCAGGGTCGGCGCCGGTGAGATGCGCCATCGACCGCGAGGCCGCCGTGATCCACCCGGCCCGGTCCAGCACGTCAGCGGCCGGGACCGGTAGACCGTCGGCCAAACCGGTCACTTCACGAACCGGCAGTTCTGCGCGCTTGGACGCTTCGGCGAGTTCTGCGGTTGCCGTCTCGGCCGTGTAGCGAGACATCGCGGGGCCGCCGCGCGCCAGTTTTATCCCGGCTTTGGCGGCAAGACTCCAGTCGACGGCACCACCGAGCGGAGCCGAGGCTTCATCATCTTGTGGAGTCTTTTCGGCCACTATTGGCACCCGCAATTCCTCAATGCTCCGGCAATCGCGTCCAGGGCAGGACGGCTCACTTCTGGCGGCCGGTCATTGGACATCAGTGCGAAGGTGAGCACTCGCCCGTTCTGATCGACCACGAACCCTGACAACGCGCTGGCCGTCGAGAGAGTTCCCGTCTTGGCCCGTACCCAACCCGCACCGGTTCGGTTTCCGGACGCGTAGCGGTCGGACAAACTTCCTGTTCCGCCGGCCACCGGAAGGTAGTCCAGCAGCGGACGCAGTTTCGGATCACCGTCACCGGCCGCCGCCGTCATGACGCGATCGAGTACCTGAGCGGGAATGAGATCGTCGACGGAAAGTCCGCTGGAATCGTGCAGCGAAACTCCGGTGTAGTCGAACCCGGCGGCCTGCAAGGTCTTGCCGGTCGCGTCGACGGCTCCGGTGAACGAGGCTTCGATTCCGGAGGCAATCGCGACCTCACGCCCGATGGTCTCGGCGAGCACGTTGTCGGAATGTTCCATCATCTGCAGCAGTCGGTCGCTCAGCGGTGCCGACTGCACGGTGGCGATCGGCTTGGCACCGGCAGGCGCCGCGCCGAGACTCACGTTGGCGGGATCGACACCGAGGGCCTGAGCGAGCACCTTGCCCGCGTCCAACGCGGGCGTTTCCGAACGCGGCGACTCGTCTTGAGTGCCGTCGTACCGACCACCTTCGATCATCACCGATTCGATCGGGGTGATGTAACCGGCCGCGATGTCAGCGGGGAACCACCCGGTGGCCATGTTGTCGCCCTTGAACAAGCTCGAGTCCACCACGACGCTGGTTACCGGCGTACCGGCAGCCTTGATCTGGTCGACGAGATCCGCGATGTGAGCAGCATTGGCGTAGTACCCGCTCTGCCCCTTCGGCGTCGCCGTCAGCGTCGGGTCACCACCGCCGACCAGAACGACCTGCCCGGGGCTCGCTCCGGGGACCACCGTCGTGGCCAGCCTGTGGTCGAGCGGCAGCTTCAGCAGTGCCGCCGATGCGGTCAGCACCTTCGTCGTGGACGCAGGCGTCATCGGCGTCGACGGGTCTGCGCTCCACAGAATGTTTCCGGTGAGCGCATCAGCGACAACTCCGGTGAACTTCCCCAGATCCGGGTTGGCCACGGCCGGGCCGATCGCCGCTGCGATTCCCGACGCGCTCGGGATCGGTGCGTCCGTCGGGACGGGCACCACCTGAGGTGACGGCGTCACGAGCGCAGGCTGCGGCGACGTAGTCACGGTCGCGCTGCCGGCTGTGTCGTTCGACGTACCGAGTTTCACGACGACAACTCCGGCGACGGCCAGTACAACCACTGCACCGACCGCCAGAAGGATGCGGAAGTTACGCCGTCGACTCTCTTCCAACGAGCCGATCTTCTTCTTTCCTTGGCCCGCCAACGCCCCTCCGTCTGTGCTCTGCCTACTGGGTGGTCAGGCAACCTTATCCTTGACCCGATATCCTTCCGACGAATCATTACCGACACGACAGCGAGGAATCGGCGTGGAGTTCGACGTCACCATCGAGATCCCCAAGGGTCAGCGCAACAAGTACGAGGTCGACCACGTAACCGGTCGCGTCAAACTCGATCGCTACCTCTACACAGCTTTCGGCTACCCGGCCGACTACGGCTTCATCGAAAACACCCTGGGTGAGGACGGCGATCCGCTCGACGCCATGGTCCTGCTCCCCGAGTCGGTCTTCCCCGGCGTCATCGTCGAGGCTCGCGCAGTCGCGATGTTCAAGATGGTCGACGAGGCCGGCGGAGACGACAAGGTCCTCTGCGTTCCGGCCGGTGACCCCCGCTGGGATCACATCCAGGATCTGGGTGACATCTCACAGTTCGAGCTCGATGCGATCAAGCACTTCTTCGTCCACTACAAGGACCTCGAGCCGAACAAGCACGTCGAGGCAGCCAACTGGGTCGGCCGCGCCGAGGCAGAGGCCGAGATCGAGGCTTCGATCAAGCGTCTCGCTGCCGACGGCGGTCACTGAGCTCGAGTTCTCAGGCCTTACGAAAATCCCCGCACATCGGAAGATGTGCGGGGATTTTTGTGTGCTGTTTTTACTCACCCTTGCAGTTTCTACTCACCCTTGCAGTTTCTACTCACCCTGGAAGACTGGCGGGCGCTTCTGGAAGACGGCGGTGATGGCCTCGGTCAGATCCTGCGAAGGCAGGAACGCCGCGTTCCAGGCTGCGACGTAGCGAAGGCTGTCGTTCACGCTCGCGCTGCGGGTGTGATCGAGCACGTCCTTGATCCCGTGGACCACGAGCGGCGGATTGAGCGCAATCTCCTTGGCGGTCGCGCGCGCCGCTGCCAGTACCGCGTCGGCATCTTCGAAAACGTCGTTGACGAGGCCGATCTTCTCGGCGCGCGCTGCGTCGATGTCCTTGCCGGTCAGAGCCAATTCACGCAGGTGTCCGTCACCGATGATCGCGGGCAGACGCGCGAGGCTGCCCATGTCTGCGACGATCGCGACCTTGACCTCGCGGATGCTGAACTTGGCATCGGCACTTGCGTAGCGGATGTCCGCCGCCGTGATGAGGTCGACGCCGCCGCCGATGCACCAGCCCTGAACAGCTGCGACGACGGGCTTGCGGCAGTCTGCGACGGCATTGATGCCCGACTGCATGCGCTTGATCATGTCGTGGAATTTGGTGCGCGGACCTGCCTGAGCCTTGTCCGCGAGGACGGCACCGAATTCACCGCTCATCGCCGGCAGGTCCAGTCCGAACGAGAAGTGCTTGCCGGAACCGGCGATGACGATTGCACGCACCTCGGGATCGGCGTCGAGGTCGGCGAAGATTTCGGGGAGTTCATTCCAGAAATCCGGCCCCATCGCGTTGCCCTTGCTCGGCCCGATCAGCGTCACCTGGGCGATGTTGTCTTCGCGCTCGACGGTGAACGCATTCCAGCTCTTCTGTTCAGTCATTACTCAAGAGTAACTAAAGGTCGGGCTCAGCCGAAGACCGCTGCCTTCATCCGAAGATTCCTGCCTCGTCAAGTACCAGTACGACGAGGGTGACGGCCATCAGGGCGAACATGATGAGCATCGCCATCCTGGCCGCCCGCTCACTGGTCGGTGGGAAAACGCGCTGCGCCGGATGCTCGGCCACGTACTCGGACAAGGACATGGTCCTGGCACGTGAGCGTGTCGGATTCTGTACCGCTGCTGTTGTAGCCATGTCGGTGATCCTTTCAACTACGCAATCTCAGTCAGGTACCCCAAAGGTGAAGTACCCGACTGAGTTCGACTTCTCCAATGTAGACCCGCAGATCGAAGAAGTCAGCGTGAGTTTCGTGCGAATTACCTGAGAGTTAGTCCACACAGGGGATGCCGCCATTCGCGTCGGCTCGGATGGGTGATCCCTGCGCTCCCGTATCGGGAACTGTGCCGGCGGATACCGAGGAGTCCGACTGCGCCGGAGCGGCCGAGAACACGGTCTGCGCATTGTCCTCACCGATCAGTACAGACACTGATTCGGCCGCTGCCTGCTCGTTCGGCACTGCGGCCACGCCCAACTGCTCGGCCAGCGCCTCTGCGACGGCTTTGGCGCCGACTCCATAGCTGACCACCGACTTTGCCGTCGCAGCTGCGGTGCTCACCTCTCCGACTTCGACTCCCGACGCTTTCATCGCCGCTGCCAACGCGGCGCCCAACCCGTCCGTCGCGGTTCCGTTGCGGATGTCCACAACTTCGTTCCCGGTCGAGATCGCGGTGTCCATCGCAGGTGCAGATGCCGAGTCACCTCCCGCGAAGATCCGCGACACTTCGCTACGCAGACGCGCCGGATCGACCATGTTGACGTCCTGGCCGTCGACGGTCTCGTATCCCTCGATGGGCAGGGTGTAGAAGTCGATGTTCCCACCCGCGAGAGCGCTTGCCTGAGAAGCGAATCGGACGGGATCCATGGCGGAATCGATCACCACGTCCTTCTTCACCACGTCGGCCAGTGCCGTCATCTTCGGAATGTTTCCGATGACGCCGGAGCCCTTCAAGTTGGCGATCACCGCGCTGATGAAAGCCTGCTGCCGGTGGGTGCGATCCAAGTCCCCGTTGTCCAGGCCGTGGCGTTGACGGACAAACGAAAGTGCCTGTGACGCATCGAGAGTCTGAACCCCCGCCGGGAAGTTGGCGCCCGAGAAGTCATCCTGCACCGGATTGTTGAGGCACACCTGAACAGGGCCGATAGCCGAGACGACGTCATAGAAGCCCATCAGGTTCACTTCGGCAAAGTGATCGATCGGAACCTTGAGCAGATTCTGCACGGTGGTCAGTGTCGACCGCCGACCGACTTCACGCGCTTGCTGTTCTCGTGCAGCAGGATCCGTCACACCGTCCGCTACGAGTTTGGCGTCCGCATCAGCCTTCGCCATTCCGTAGGCTTCCTTGATCTTGGCCATTCCATAGCCGGGTACCGCGACGTAATCGTCGCGTGGAATTGCCACCGCACTGGCCTTGCCACCATCGCCCGGAACATGGAGCAGGATAAGCGTGTTCGTGTTGTACCCACCCACATCGCTATCCCCTGCGTGCAACTTGTCGGTGACGAACTCTGCCGGCAGGTCACTGCCGTCCATCGCCTTGCGACTGTCGAGCCCGATCAACAAGATGTTGGTATCCCCGTCGAGAGAACTTCCCGCGTCCTCACCGAGGGCGGAGAGCGCATCCGACCGGTACAGCCCCGACGTCAGATCCGACTGCACGTACCACCCGATTCCGACGCCCACCAGAATCGTCGTCGACAGGGACGCCGCCGCCAGCTTGCGCCCTACCGAGAGCGTCGACCGCTGCGGTTGACGCCTACGCCTGTGCCTGGTTGCCGAGTGTCGAGGTCGCGGTTCCACGGCCGACACGCTATCCACCGTTCCTGAGTAGAACCTGTCGATACCGGACACGGCTGGTCATTCGCTGAAAGAACGCTGAGAATGAAGTCCGAATTGGGCGAATCTGCTCTAGGCTCCGCCCTGTGGACCGCCGACGCTTCCTCAGTGCCCTCGCAGCAGCAACTCTGACCGGAACCGCCGCGGTGACCATGGGAACCGCTTGTTCGTCACGTTCCGTCGGGACGGCGGTCGCCGCAGCCGACGAGCCAGCAGACCCCGCCGCTGTTCCGAATCTCCCGCCTGCCTTGCTGCCGCCTCCACCGCCGTCTGCCCGGGTGCCGCTGCCCGCCGGCGGATCGTTGACCGCCCTGCCCGGCGGCGGGGATCTGTTTGCCCTGACGGTTGACGACGGAGCCAGCTCCGAAGTCGTGCGCCTCTACACACAGTTCGCAAAAGACACCGGCATCCGTTTGACGTACTTCGTCAACGGGCAATACAACTCGTGGACCGAAAACGCCGGACTTCTCAGACCTCTTGTCGAGAGCGGACAAATTCAGCTCGGCAATCACACCTACTCGCACCCGGATCTGACGTCCGTGTCGAAGCAGCAGATCGCCGACGAACTGACGAAGAACGGCACATTCCTGCGCAACACCTACGGCGTGGACGCGGCGCCGTACTTTCGTCCGCCGTACGGAAGGCACAACGCGACAGTCGATTCCGTGGCCGCGAGCGTCGGCTACACCGTACCCACCCTCTGGTACGGGTCACTGTCGGATTCTTCGTTGATCACCGAGGAGTACATCCTCCAAATGGCGAACCAGTACTTCAATCCGGGGGCCATCGTGATCGGACACCTCAACTATCTGCCCGTGACCCACGTGTATCCGCAACTGGTGGACCTAATCCGGAGCCGGAACCTGCGGACCGTCACGCTCAACGATGTCTATCTGAAGCCGTGACGCCGTGGTGACCGCAGCCGACAACGAGGTCCCGGCCGACAACACGGCTCCGTCTGTGAAACAACGCACCGAGGCCTGGCTGCTCGCGGACATCACCGAGGAACCAGCCGGACATCTGGGGCCACACCGGATGGCGCCGAAAAAGGAGAAGCGCCACCCGTGGTGGAAGGTGATGTGCCTGACGGGTGTCGATTACTTCTCCACTCTCGGTTACCAACCCGGTATCGCGGCACTGGCGGCCGGCACGTTGGCTCCCATCGCGACAGTCGTGTTGATCCTGCTGACGCTGTTCGGTGCGCTGCCGGTCTACCGGCGAGTGGCTCGCGAGAGTCCGCACGGCGAGGGCTCGATCGCCATGCTCGAGAAGCTGCTGCCCAAGTGGCGCGGCAAGATTTTCGTTCTCGTGCTTCTCGGATTCGCGGCCACCGATTTCCTCATCACCATGACGCTCTCGGCCGCCGATGCCACGGCGCACCTCGTCGAGAATCCTTTTGCTCCAACCCTTCTCTCCGGACACACCGTCGCCGTCACCCTTGTTCTGCTCGCGCTCCTCGCCGCGGTATTCCTCCGCGGATTCACCGAAGCTATCGGTATCGCTGTCGGATTGGTCGCCGTCTACCTCGCCTTGAACGTGGTGGTCATCTCCGTAGGTTTGTGGCACATCGCGACCGCGCCGTCGTTGGTCACCGACTGGACGCGCGCCATGACCACCGAGCACGGAAACCCGGCGATGATGATCCTGATCGCGCTGATCGTCTTCCCGAAGTTGGCTCTCGGTCTGTCCGGCTTCGAAACCGGCGTCGCGGTCATGCCGCAGATCAAGGGCGATCCGCACGACACCGAACAGAATCCACGTGGCCGCATCAAAGGCGCACGGCGCCTGCTCACCACTGCGGCGCTGATCATGAGCGGATTCCTGCTGACGTCGAGCCTGGTCACCACCATCCTGATCCCAGAAAACGAGTTCCAACCCGGAGGCGCTGCCAACGGTCGCGCGCTTGCCTTCCTCGCGCACGACTATCTGGGTGAGATCTTCGGAACCGTCTACGATCTCAGCACGATCCTCATCCTTTGGTTTGCCGGTGCGTCGGCAATGGCAGGGTTGCTCAATCTTGTTCCGAGGTATCTCCCCCGCTACGGCATGGCGCCGTCGTGGGCCCGCGCCGTGCGTCCGCTGGTCCTCGTGTTCAGCGTCATCGCCATCACCGTCACGATCTACTTCGACGCCGGTGTCGACGCTCAGAGTTCCGCGTACGCAACCGGTGTCCTCGTGCTCATCTCGTCGGCGACCGTCGCCGTTGCCCTGTCCGCCCGCAAGCACGGTCAGCGAAAACTGTTCGTAGGGTTCAGTTTTGTCGCAGTTTTGTTCGTCTACACGACGATCGCGAACATTTTCGAACGTCCAGACGGTGTGAAAGTGGCGTCGTTTTTCATCGCCGCGATCATGGTGGTGTCCTTCCTTTCCCGGATCTCGCGAGCCTTCGAACTACGGGCAACCTCTGTCGAATTCGACGAGACTGCACTGCGATTCATCGCCGAGGCAGCCGAGAAGGGTTACCTCGCGATGGTGGCGCACGACGTCGATCGTCTCGACGAGGACGAGTATCGGCAGAAGGAATCGCAGCAGCGCGCCGAAAGCAACATCCCGGAGGCGGAGTCGATCATCTTCATCGAAGTCAACGTCACAGACTCCTCCGAATTCAGCACCGACCTCCTCGTCCACGGCCGACAGCGCGGTGAGCACCGGATTCTCTGGGTCGACAGCCCTGCCGTCCCCAACACCATTGCGGCGGTTCTCCTGCGGACGAGGGACATCACCGGCGTGATTCCCGACGTCTACTTCGAGTGGACCGAGGGAAACCCGATCATGTACCTGCTCCGATTCCTCTTCATCGGTGAGGGCGAAACCGCTCCGGTGACCCGTGAGGTTCTCCGCCGAGCCGAACCCGACCAGTCCCGACGGCCACACGTCCACGTCGGTTGACGCGGCACTCCCACCGACCGCTCACGCGGGTAGAGGTGCGCCGTTGCTCGCACAGCCAGCTTTGTTTATTGCTTCGGGGCACATCCGACCTCGGCCATGAGGTTCGAGCATCCTGCGAGAACGCATCCGGTGAACATCTGCAGCCTCAGAAGTCGGCGAACATCAGTGACAAGCCATTGGGAGCAGGACGGACTTACCGGGGCGGGGAGTGGTTGAACGCGATTCTTCGTTCGATCTATGGTCCGGAGCAGACACTTAGTGGACGATGCGAACATGACGACCTGCGCTCCTGCTCAAACCGTGCACTTTCATCAGAAGCATTACACGGCAGTGATTTCTGGCGCGAAAGTTTCCACCGTCCGCTGGAGCGAAGACATTCACAAAGGGCCGGCAATTTTCATCTTCGACAATCACCCGACCGCCCGCCCCCTTGCAGGACAGGTCACCGCTGTAGAAACGTACGATCTCGCTCATCTGTCGCCGCTAGCAGCTCGCCAGCCACCCGGCACCGACATGACGAATTTCGCAAGACAACTCCGGGTCAACTACTACCCCGAGATGCCTGAAGACGCTGTTGTTCAGGTGGTCGTCATAGCCACTGATCACCAAGGGGATTCGTCACTGCCCACGACGTAGTGCGACCGACCTCAGCCGTCGAAAACGTCTGTTGTACTTCCGTGTGCGTCGAGGTCTGCACTGCCGGCGCCGATCAGGTCGTTGCGGCCCATTCTGGCTGGGTTGATCGGTCCAGGCGCGCTGGCATTCGTCCGAGGTCAGCGTTGTCGTGGATCCTCTGCGACAGGGCCGCCTTCGTTTTCCCACCGATCCAGTGCGCGTTTTTCCTGCTTGGCGGCGGTGTCTTTGCGCGATCCGAGTGATTTTACGGACTTGAGTAGTTCTGTGAGTCGGCCCATGACCGGACCATACTCGACTTTCCGGCGATGCTGACCCAGGGTTGGACGTATTTCCATCAGAGATGCCGTAGGGGACTTCGACGCCGCCATCGACGGCGTCGACAACCACGAAACCCTCCGCCCAGCCCTGCCTGCACTAGCCGCACGAGAACGCACGATCCGAGTGCATGGCGGCGAACTGCCAGCGCGGGCCAACTCGGAGTGCGATTTCGGGACAGAAATGTTCGCGGCCAAACCGCGAGCACGACGGCGGCGACGCTTCGCACGACATCGCCGCGTCGTTCGGCGAGAACACTGGACCTAAGCCGGGAAAATCGGGTGCTTCAGCCGTCGAGATAGGGATAGGTTGTGGTGCGTGAGCGACGCACAAGTGATCATTCTGACCGGCCCACCAGGGGCAGGGAAGTCGACCCTCGCCGCGAAACTTGCCCGCGGTTACAGCAAAGGCGTTCATCTGCACACAGACGACTTCTGGCACTGCATCGTTTCGGGCGCGATACCTCCGTACGACCCCACGTCCGATGCGCAGAACCAGACTGTCATGGATGTGATCGCCGGCGCCGCCTATACCTATGCTCGCGGCGACTTCACCACGGTGATCGACGGAATCATCGGGCCGTGGATGCTCCCCCACTTCCGAACACACGCGACACAGCACCCGAACTTGGCGGTCCACTACATCGTGCTCCGGCCGCAGCGCGACATCACGCTGAAGCGAGCCCAAGCCCAAGCCCGAACCGCGCCAAGCGCCTTGATCGACGAGGGGCCAATCCTCTCGATGTGGGATCAGTTCTCCGACCTCGGCGAGCTCGACGATCATGTACTGGACACGTCGGGCGACGCGGAAGAACAGAGTGCCCAACAAGTGGCAGCGGCCATTCGCGACGACCGTTTCCGACTCTTTGCACAGTAGCTGCTCAATCCGCCGGAAACCGTTTTGTTGCAGGACATCTCGCGGGCCATACGAGGCATACCAGCCAGGGACCCTCCAACCAGAGTGGAAAGCCCTCTTTGGTTCGCCGACTGCGGTCTCGGATTTCGCTGTCAGTCTCAGAATCGGCCGTGAACTGTTGAGACCAAGGCTGTTTCTGAGGCACCGGAGGATGAGACATGTTTCCTTATGTGACTGAGAAATGAGTGCAGATCACCAGCTAACCCTCGTCCGCCGACAGAAAACAGTTCCGGAGCGAAATCGATTTCAACAGTTGTCGAATCGACAGCGTGTCCGAGAAACCCGTCTCACCTTGTGGGGAGTTCATTAACCAGGTCTGACATTTCTGATTCGGGCATTTCATGGCCGCGGGCGGCCTCGCGTGATCCGGTGACCGCAGCTCAGGAACCACCGTCCATCCTCGGTGGTGTCGAATCCTTCTGTGAGGGAGCGGAATGCGATGCCGCGCCCGCTGAGTGTGTGGACGGTGCCGATGACGTGGCGGACACTGCTTCTGTTTGGGCGACGAATACCGATTCGAGTATGTTGCACCCGAACCGACCTACACACGGTCTACCGATGAATTTTGTCGAGTTGACACTATCGAAGGATGACCCTTGGTTTTCGAATCCGGCCACCCGATGATGATTGCCCTCGACATTGACGGCACCCTGCACGTCGCGGAGGACACGAATCCGCTCGCGCACAAAACGATCAGCATCGCAGTGAGATCGGCTGTGCGGGCCGCTGTTCGATCCGGAGCCCACGTCGTGCTGTGCACCGGCAGACTCGCCCCCGCCACACGACCGTTCCTACTCGAGCTCGACATCATGACGGGGTTCGCGATCTGCTCCAACGGGGCCGTGCTGATCGATGCCGCAACCGGGAAAATCGCGGAGCAAGTGGTCTTCGATTTACGCACTCCCATCGCGGCACTACGCGAACAACTACCCGGCGCGATCTTCGTAGCCGAGAACCCGGGCATCGGGGTCAGAGCAACCGGCCGTGTCGACGACGCGGATATGCACCACGGCGAGGTCGAGCTGGTCGATATCGACGAACTTGCGACCACGCCGACCACTCGACTAGCGATCCACTGGCCTGGACGCAGTGGGCAGGAGCTGACCGAAATCTTGTTTACTCTCGACCTCCCCGGCATTCGAAGCCTGTGCTACGAAGACGAACCACTGGCCGACTTGACCGCAGCCGGCGTATGCAAGGCTGCGATGCTGGAAAGGCTGCGCATCGAGCTGGGCGTCGCCGCAACACGGACCCTAGCCGTCGGTGACGGCATCAACGATCTGGAAATGCTGGACTGGGCAGCTCACGGCGTGGCCATGGGTCACGCACCCGCTTCCGTGCTTGCCGCAGCCGACCAGATCTGCCCACCAGGCACCGAGGACGGTCTTGCCACCGCATTGTCGACATGGTTCCGATAGAACATCTGGGCTGTGCGCGGCGCGTCGTGGACGCCTTGGATCTCGGTCATCAGATCGTCGAAACGGAACATCGGCGCTGGGCGGTCGTCCCAGACCCGCTTGAGTGCGCCGGGTTTCATCTGCTCGAAGCCGACAGTCAATGCGCATTCGACGGTGCCGCTGGCGACGGCTTGGCGTGCGAGGAAAAGGGCCGAAGATCCTGTGGCGCCCTGACATCCAGCGGTGGAACATGCCTTGGACGTAGTGGGTGAAGCACTCATTCTCGTACCCGTCGTGTTCTTCAGTGCGGGGTATCACGAAAATGCGTGTGGGAGCGCCTGTTTCGGTCATGGTTATGCCTTCCTGCGAGTCGGTAGAGTCGCTCCCTTGTCGCCATGTCGAGTACTTCTGTCAACTTCGCAATGCCAAACAACAGTCTCGGGTTCAGCACCATATCGGGAGTGCTCGACTACAGTCCCCTTCATGGGACGGACCTGCGGAGTCGGACATGTGGCGGCATCGTGAGTAGAAGCGATGAGTGAGGTTTCTCCGGCCGTCAATCGTTCATCATTTCGCCGCTTCCTCACGGCCGCGGTGATCAGTTCGGCCGGCTCGTCGGTGACAGCGGTGGCGATGCCCATTTTGGTAGTGCAGCTTCTAGACGCGACGCCCTTCGAAGTCGGTATGGTGAACGCGGCTCAGTTGATTCCTTATGCGGTGCTCGGGTTGTTCGCGGGGGTTTACGTCGATCGTTGGCGGCGCAAGCCAATCCTCGTGTGGGCCAGCGTCGGTCGAGCGGTAGCACTCGGCACTGTTCCGCTTCTGTGGCTCGCTGGCCTTCTGCACATCTGGGTCCTGGTCATCGTGTTGCTGTTGTTCGGCTCCTTCTCGGTGTTCGGCTTCGCTGCGATGCAGTCCTTGTTACCCCGACTGGTTCCACGCAGCCAACTGGTGAAAGCAAACGCTCGACTCGACCAAGCCGACGCAGCAGCAACGACATTGGGGCCAACGGTCGGAGGCGCACTCGTAGGCCTGCTCGGCGCTCCCGTGGTGATTGCTGTCGACGCAATCAGCTATTTCGCTGATGCCGCACTCAATTCCGGTCTCGACGTAGACGAGCCGCGACCCGCTTCTCGCTCCCGCAACCTGATGAACGAAGTGCGTGAGGGTCTGAGATTCACCTACCGCCACCGCACTCTCAACCCGCTCGCAATATCGACACACGTGTGGTTCCTCGCCAACGGAGCCGCGTTGACTGTGCTGTCTCTCTTCGCCCTCCGCTCACTCGGGTTCAGCGCCTACACATACGGCTTGCTTCTGACGACGTTCGGTGTCGCAAGCCTCCTCGGAGCGTCCAGTGCACATGCGATCGGCACGCGAATCGGACCAGGACGAACGGTCATCCTCGCCCGCTCGCTGTATCCCCTCACCTGGCTTCTCGTTACCTTCGCGACCGACACAATTGTTGGCCATCTCCTACTCTTCGCAGCTCTTGGCCTGCAGGGCTTGGCGGCAGGCGCGGAGAACGCGAACGAGATGGGCTATTGGCAAGCGCTCACTCCGGATGAGCTTCTCGGGCGCGTGAATGCCGCCCGGCGTTCCGTCAACCGCACCATGGCCGCCCTCGGCGCCGTGACAGCAGGCCTGTTGGTCGGCGCGATCGGCGAACGCCCCACCCTGATCGGCGTCACCATCGTGTTCGCCATCGCGGCAGGCACACTGGCGTTCTCGCCGCTGCGACACTCGGCGCGGGATCTCTGACCTCGACGTTCAGCGCAGGTCTACCTCCGCGGCGGCCGAGTTCTCTGACAGCGTGTAATTCCTAGGAGCGTCCGTTCCAGGTACGGGTCATGTTGACACTCGCAGATAGCATCCACGCATGCACGTCGACATCGAGGGCGCCGACCGCATTGCCCGCCTCGCCGCAGAATTCAACTGGACCTGGGCCGTCGACGACCTCGAACCCTTCTGCGCACAAGCTGGATGGGAGCTCGTTGAATCGGATCAAACCGGCGCCTCGATTCGGACCGGCCTCCGTGTCGGTCGGCCCGAATCGATAATGTTCGGGCGGCAACACAGAATGAATTGGATCTCGATCTTCGTCACGGACGTGGCAGATGACGCTACGCCCATGACAGTGGTGCGCCCGTTGCTGGTCGAGGGGTTCACGAACCTCGATGTGGCATTTACCGCACTCCTGGGGACAGCCACGAGCGCCGAACCCGAACCAAAAGCAGCTCTCCGGTGGGACCTGCCGAAAGCGGTCATCACACTGCACCTAAGTGTCAGTGCGATCGACTTGCGTCTGACGAGTCCGGGATATCAGTCATGGATGGATGAGCCCGAACCGGAGTACGAGGACGAGGACTAGCGATCGAGGCGATCTCCTGACCAGGTTCAGTCGAATTCTGTTGCCAGGAAGAATATTTCAGCAGAACGGTCAAAGTCGGTACGTCTGGTCGCATCGCACTGTGGCTGGAATGGATCGATGCCGTCGACGGCCTCCGACCAGTCGAATTCTTCCTGAAGACCAGCGAGGTGGGGCGGTGCACACGTATGCGCGGATAGGGTGGCTGTAGTGATATCTGCGTGCTACACCTCGTCGTCGGGCTCTAATTGACGATGTACTCGTCGATTTGGTCTTCATCTGCTCGGTATTGAGGGCTTGCAATGTTCACGAAGTTGTCCCGCTTCCCCCGATAGGCAGTGACCACCACGGTAGACAGGTCCCACCGCATCCTGTCCTCCCCACGACGAGGAGGTAGCCCAAGCTCAGTCGACAATCGATCAGTCAGTCCGTTGAACCACACCCCTGGCAGCCCGCTGGATTCAGCTTCCTGTGTACCCAAGCGATCCGTAAACGTCGAAGTCGATCGCCTGGACGCTGTACGTGTCTAGATCCGCGGCCCCCAGGACATGCGATGTCGAGGTCTATGGTTATTGACGCGCCTCGCTCCCGATGTTCGGTGACGGTCCAACCTGCGGCGGGGGCAAGAGCCTCGACGCCATAACTGCAACGCTCGGCTTCGGCAGATCCTCGGTCAACCGCGCACTCCTGACGGTGCTGAGAGGATCAAAAGTGGGTCGGACAAGCTCTCACGAAACGCATGATTCACCTACGGCTGGAAGAGATTCCGGACGAAGGAGAGGCTTTCGGGGAGCGCTGCCCGCATCGTCTCGATATGACCGGTCGGATATGTGCGGAATGTGACTGGCTGGCGGTTGGCGGCGAGTTCGGCCGCGAGTTTCAAAGCCAGCGGCGCCGGCACCATCTCGTCCGTCAGCCCCTGCCCGAGGAACACTGGCCGGCCGTACCCGGTCGTCGGGATCTCCAGCATGCCGCGAGCAGCAGCCAGCACCGCGGGATCGTCGAGGGGCCGGTTCACCAGATCGCCGATCGTGAGGTCGCCGAGGCCCGATGCCATGTCCTGGTAGCAGTCGGTTTCGGCTCGGGCCAGGGCATCCGTGCCGCGCGGTGTCAGGTAGCGATCGATGTCGAGATCGGGTCGCGCCGCCCGGAGTCCGGCCAAGAGGTACGAGACGAACACGGTGCTGCCGGTCAGTGGCAAGCGGGGAAAGTCCGGCCCCACGAGTGGTGCAAGGTTCTCCAGATTGGACGGCGCCCCGGTCGCGACCGCGCCCCGGTAGTCCAATTCGGGTGCGTACCGTGTGGCGATCGCTGCCGTGACCATAGCGGCCTGCCCGCCCTGAGACTGTCCGAGTGCCAACCACCGCGGTGAGAGCGACGGTTCGACCGCACGCGCGGCACGCACCATGTCGATCACGCTGTGCGCCGCCGACGGTCCGTCCAGGTACGCGTGGATTCCCGGCGTGCCGAGCCCCACGTAGTCGGTCGCGACGATCGCGTAGCCCTGCGAGAGCCAGTTCGTGAGGTACGGACTGCCGACGGTCCCGGTCACGGTGGGAGCGCACTGGTCGGAAATACCTACAGTGCCGTGAGCCCACGAGATGACCGGCCAGCCGCCTTCGGGTGGATCGCCGGGGGGCAGGAAGAGCGCGCCCGTACTCAACGCGGGCTGGCTCAGCGGTCCCGTGGACCAGTACGTGAGCTTTGATGCGTTGGCGGCGCCGGGAATCCAGAAGGAGTGCGGCAGGGAAGTTGCCGCGGTCACTGCGCCCGGCGTCGTGATTGACGACGGTTCCTGCGCGTGGACGGGCGCGGTCGAAACGGCCGCGGAGGCGAGCGCGATCACCATCAATGCTTGGCCGAGCCGTCGTCGGATCATCGCATCGCTCCCGTGGTTCGTCGGTGTCTGCGCCGACTTCCATTCTGCGCGAACCGGCGGCGCCGGCGTACTGGTTCGACCATCTTCGGGTGCCGCTCCTGCAGTCGAGGGGCCAGCGGACCGTGCACGACGAAGAACTTACAGCCGAGGTCAGCCGTGCATACCGAGAACTATTCGGTCTACGGCGCCGCACAAGGTGTGGCTGGAAATGCGTGGTGAGGGCAATGATGTGGCACGGTGCACGATTGATGGTTGTCTTCGGGCTCGAATGCGCACGAAGAGGCATGCCCAAGGGCTACCTCGAGCATGATCGGTCCGTCGACGTTGAGCCAGTGAGGTGGGACTTTGATGCGAGGGTGCTCGAGGCTGCGGTTGGCGAGCGCTTCGCGGCGTTCGAGGCAGGTCAGGTGGTCGTCGACGTGCCGTCGATGTCGAGCTACCTACCGATTCGTTCGACGCGCCACGGGGGGATATCCCGCCGCGGCCTGACCTTGATCGCACGAAATTTGTATCCGTCCTGGTCGATGACCGGCTCCCATTCGAAGTCGACCTGCTCTCCGACGACGAGAGCGCTGATCCCTCCGCCGATGCTGAAACTGTCGCCCGGCCGAGCGTTGATGACTTCGTCGGGGTGTAGGGCGCTGTAGAAGGTCCAACAACCGCCCGGAGTGTCCGCGGAGTCGATGACTCCCCAGCCTTCCTCACCATTCCACGTGGTGACGACACCGATCGCTGGGGTGCCGATCGGGGGCGCGATCGTATCGTCGAGGTCGGTGATGTCTAGATCGGTGACCTCGTGAACGGTGCCGTCGGGATCGATATCCCAAGCCCTGAAACCGGGCGGTCCCGGCGGCGTGTGGTCCTCGCCGACTGGCCACGCCTGCACGGTGTGAAAGTCGTAACCGTCTGCCGGCACGTCGAGTTGATTCCACTCGAACTCGACTTCCTGACCTTCGACCAAACCCGGGAACCCGTGGACCACTACAGATGTCCATGAGGTCCAGCTACCGCCCGGAGTGTCTGCGGAGTCGATCACGCCCTGCAT
>NZ_JBFUJB010000041.1:0-19121 GCF_056401575.1 Rhodococcus sp. P4_E4
TATCTGATCAGTTGCTCGAGATAACGCCGGCTTCCACCACCCGGCGGAGACGAATCCCCCACGACGGCTTCGTCTGCGGATGATTGTGCGTGCACTACGGACTGCGTCGACATAGATCTCCTCGCCGGACCCCGGATCCGGCTGCTGGGYAASATGTTCGAAGCGAATCGGCGATCGGTATCGCCGATCGWCTGTGACCATGGTAACCGCGATTCCTTACYGTTCCCTTAGATGCGAACCCAGASGTGGTCGACGTCACCGCCGCCCGGCACTGTGACTCGAACCTGAACGTCGGTCCAKARGMGCGATCGAATTGCTTTAAMCCGCAAGCATTTACACTGATCTTCGCCTGAGTATCATCGAGAACGACTGGCTGACAACGCACGACAGTATCCAGCGCGAGCGAGATGCTGAGCTGTTCGATGCGACGGGTGCACTTTCAATCATGATGCGACGGGTGCACTTTCAATCATGTTGGGTGGACTGGTTGTGGACCGTCGCTACCAAGGCTATTTGAAGCGGTGCACTACGGTCTGGGCATCGAGCTCTTTCTCGCCCCTGCTGTGGTCAATGGTGGATGCGTGGCTCGCTAACCCATGTGCTCGAGGCTTTGAGTCCCGAGCGTATATCCAAGCTACTCTCAGAGCGGTCGTGCTTCCAAATATGTTGCAATACTGATGATCACGATGACAATCGCGAAGATGATGACGTCTTTTCGAGTGATCTGCGGTGGGTTCGTCATTTGTCCCTCTATGTCCTTGCGAGCGACCATGTGCCGATCACAATCAATGTCGCTGCTTCAGCAGCGGCGATCAGGCGTTCTGTGTAGCCGAGCGTCATGACGTCCCACCAGTTGGTCCCGGTCACCACACTGACTCCGATCGCGTAGAGGAGGGGTGTAAAGCTGGTGATAGCCAACACTCCCGCGGTCAGTGTTCTGCGGGCGTGCAATGCATGGTTTCGATCCCGAAGCCAAGGTCGCGCAAGAAGTATCGCTGCGATCGGAAGGCTGAAGAAGGCTGACGCAGTGGCCGCCCCGTGAATGCTCCCGCTGATGCTCACCGGTTGAGTCCAGTCTTGCTTGGGAAATACTGCGAGCCCCACCAGTCCGACGACCCACAGCGTCATTGCGAAAGCCGCGCTCGATCTCCACGAAGTGAGCTGTCGGCCGATGAGTGCGACGAGGAATCCTGCCGATCCGGCAGCGAGAAGTAGTACTGCAGTGATGAAGATCCAGCGACTGCCGCCGAGACCGTATGCGCTGATGGTTGATTCGAGCTTGCTACCGGTTGTCACGATCGCATGCGCGTCGAGTAGTAGGAACAATGCGATGGAGGCGTTCACGGTATAGAACCCGGACGCCGTGATTCGAGGTATCGGTCTCGGCGGGATCAGTTCTCGTACAGTTGAGCGTGTCACAGTTCGACCCGCCCTCTTGGGAACAGTAATGCTGTTGCGTTCGTAATCGTTTGACGGGCATGCGCGGCGCCGATCTGGCCGGCTCCGTAGGTGTCGATTGTTTCGCGCGAACTCAAAGCCACTACGTAGCGGTGGTCGTCACCGACGACCCCGGTGGAGAGGTGAACCCAGTTGCCGGCGATGCAACACATCCACCCCTGTTTGACGGCCATTTCCCCTTCGTTGCCCAGGGCGTCCGGAATTCCGAATCTTTGGTAGTAGCCATCGGTCCCGGTATCCGTGAAATCGCCGATGCCGTGAAGAATGGTCGAGGTTCGGTCCGCGGGTAGTCCACCGCTACCGTCGAGAAACCGCGAGTAGTACAAGACGACATCGGACATCGTGGTCCTTGTTTGCCACCAGTCGGCGCCTGACTTGATCGAGGTCGACGAGAGCTGATACCGCGACGTGACAGCGTCAATTATCTCGGTGCGTCCGAATCGCATCCACAACTCCTCTGCCGCCGAGTCGTCTGACGAACGCAGCATGGAGTCGATGAGTGCGCGATCTCTCGCCGTGAGAGTGAGGGCGCCCTCGGACTCCCTGAGGAGGATATCGTCCGCGATGAATAGCTTTGATACCGAGGCAGTTTCGATCGATGTCGTGTTTCCGTTCGATACGTGGACCCCGGTGGAACGATCAAAGATTGCAATTGAGATTTCGGCGCCCCTCGCCTGCGCGAGATCTGTCGCTCGCGTCAGTCGTTCGCCAAGCATCAAGTCAGGGACTA
The DNA here is from genome assembly GCF_056401575.1 of Rhodococcus sp. P4_E4. Lineage (NCBI taxonomy): Bacteria > Bacillati > Actinomycetota > Actinomycetes > Mycobacteriales > Nocardiaceae > Rhodococcus > Rhodococcus sp. P4_E4. The sequence continues at coordinate 2,189 of NZ_JBFUJB010000041.1, forward strand.
TGCCAGGCTGGGTTGGTGTGAGGCTGGACACCGAGGCTGACCGGGTCGGCAACTTGGGAATCACGTTCGGCGCGACGACGGAAAATGTCAGCACCAGAACGCAGGCACCGATAGTCATGCGACACCCTATCGGGAATCCGGAAGGTCTTTTCTCATCGCGCATGTTGCATGACTGTAGGGAGCCATTTCATGCGTTCCATGTGTAAAAATATGAACTTCATATGAGGTTCGCGTACGTATTCTTCCAGCCGGTCAGGTAAGGAATGATGGGGGAGTGCCATCCACTCAATCCGGTGTCCATCTCGCCGACTCCGGGCCTCGCCGCGCGGTCCTGGCTCAGCTACCCCGAATGTACCGACGGGACGGATCGCCGATTCGTGTGCTGCTCGTCGACGACGAGCCTGCCCTCACTGATCTGGTGAGCCTTGCACTGGGGTACGAAGGGTGGACTGTTGACGTCGCGCACGACGGATCGGCTGCGCTGAAGAAATTTCGTGATCAGCAATTCGATGTGGTGGTATTGGATATCATGCTGCCCGACATCGACGGGTTGAGTGTGCTCCACCAGATTCGAAGTACACGACGGGGTGTACCGGTCCTGTTTCTCACCGCGCGAGATTCAGTTGACGACCGCGTAGTCGGCCTTACTACTGGCGGTGACGACTACATGACAAAGCCCTTCAGCCTGGAAGAGTTGGTAGCACGACTGAGGGGACTGCTTCGACGAGCCTCTGATTTCATCTCGGAAATCGATGCAGTACTGACAGTAGGGGATCTGTCCCTCGACGAGAGCAGCTACGAGGTCAAGCGTAATGGTGAGACGATTTCGTTGACCGCCACCGAATTCGAATTGCTTCGCTACTTCATGCACAATCCAAAGCTTGCGCTGAGTCGAGCGCAGATCCTCGACCGTGTGTGGAACTACGATTTTGCAGGCAAAGCCAGCATCGTCGACCTGTATGTCTCATATCTGAGACGAAAAATTGATGCAGGTCGAGAGCCGATGCTTCATACCGTGCGTGGCATCGGATATGTCCTCAGGCCCGCGCAATGACATGGCCAGGACGTCTTATCGGTCGAGGTCCGTGGAGTCTGCAACGGAAACTGGTTGTCGCCATGACAACGGTGATGGCAGTTGTGCTCTTGGTGGTCGGTGTAGTTTGCGTGGTCACGCTACGTGCTTCGGTGACAACCGTCGTCGACAAACAACTGGCCGGGTCGATGGCCGCATTTAGTCATTCGGTGGATAAGTACCGCAATGGAAGTGAAGGTGCAAAGCCTGGTAGCGACCCAAAATATGTGAAGCCTCTGACCGAGTTCGGTGGCCAGGCGCCGGGCACAGTGATCGTTCTCATCGATAGCGGAGTGGTCACGGATTCTGCGGTGTTCTCGGATTCCGAACCTGTGTCGCTGAATTCCGATGCAGTAAGGCAGATCGAGACCAGTGCATTGACAAGTGGCCAGAGGCAGAATGCCGACATTGAGGGTCTTGGCAGTATGCGGGTGGAAAGCCTCACACACAACGAAAATCAGACGCTCGTCACCGGACTTTCAATGTCTGCTGCGAATGATGCTGTTGTCCGAGAATCGATGGTGGTGTTGATTCTCGCGCTTGCTGCTCTCATCACTACGGTGATCAGCACGGTGCTTGTAGTCCGTTTTGCCTTCAAGTCGTTGTCCCGTGTGGTCGCCACTGCGAAGAAAGTCACCGCTCTTCCTCTCGGCGCCGGTGATGTCGTACTGAATGTGCGAGTTGCCGAGTCCGACACCGACCGTCGGACCGAAGTTGGGAAGGTCGGAGAGGCGCTGAATCACCTGCTGAGCCACGTCGGCGATGCCCTCGCAGTCCGAGCGGCTACGGATCGGAGAATGAGACAATTTGTCACAGATGCGAGCCACGAGCTACGAACGCCGTTGGCAGCTATCCAGGGCTACGCAGAATTGACCCGACAGGATAGTGACAATCTTCCCGAGATGACCGAATACGCCTTAGCGCGGATCGAGGCGGAATCGAAGCGTATGAGCGCGCTTGTTGCCGGGTTATTGTTACTTGCCCGACTGGACGAGGGACAAGACCTGCACACCACTATGGTCGACTTCACCGATCTGCTGGTCAATGCAGTGAACGATGCCCGAGTCTCGGGGCCTTCACATCGTTGGGTGGTCCACGTTCCGGAACCCGCGGTTGTGGTGAGCGGTGACAGCGAACGGTTGCATCAACTCATAGCGAACCTTCTGTCGAATGCACGGGTTCACACGCCGCCCGGCACAACTGTCATCGCTACGTTGACAACTATCACGGACAAGTACGGCGCGGTAGCAGCTGATTTGGCGATTGGCGACGACGGACCTCGTATCGCACCGGATCTACTGGACACAATGTTTCAGCGATTCGTCCGGGGCGACAAAGCACGTTCGAGGGAGACCGACAGTACGGGTTTGGGCCTGGCGATTGTGTCGTCGATAGTCGATGCTCACGTCGGAGAAGTGAGTGTCGAATCGACGATGGAAGGGAAGACTTTCCGCGTTCGACTCCCCGCAATCGACGTCTTGGGTGCGACTGCCCCCTCTGATCAGTGCCAACCAACGTCGAGTGCGATGGGTTAACTGCAGATAGCGCCAGAGATCGAATGATGCTGCGTCCCTCGGCCAAAGATCAGTCTGGATAATGTTCGAAACGCGTTCGAACCCTAGGACGCTGCTTAACCCGGTGTCCATCAGACGGAGTCGACCACAGAGGTACTTACAAATAGATACAGATGGGCAGGAGAAGGTATGCATTTGTTCGGCAAAGCGGCAGTTGTGTCTGGTGCAGTTGCGGCATCCGTTGGATTGCTAGTTGGCTGCGGCCGGGGGCTGCCCGCTACAGGTGATCATATGAGCTCAATCTCGCCGCACGGTGATCGCGATCTAGAGCTAGTGGCGGACATTCCAGGCCCGATGCCCACAGGCGTCACGATCTCGCGTCATGGTCGGATGTTCGTCAACTTTCCCCGATGGGGTGATGACGTGCACGAATCAGTGGCCGAAGTCGTCGATGGCAAGGTGGTCGCTTACCCTGCGGACTCAGTTTGGAACAATTTTGATCCATCTGATCCGGAGCACAGATTCCTCAGCGTGCAGAGCGTGGTAATCGATTCCATTGATCACCTGTGGGTCCTGGATACCGGCAGGGCACTCTCGGAGGCCGCTCCGCCGGGCGGGCCCAAGTTGGTGGAAGTTGATCTGGGAACTGATCAGGTGATTCGCACCATTCCTTTCGAGAGCAGCATCGCCGGGCCAATGAGCTCCGTGAACGATATACGGATCGACCGGAAACAGGGCGAACAAGGCACGATCTACGTTACGGACGCCAGTCCGACAGGGTCGAGCGCGCTGATCGTTGTGGACATCGCGAGCGGACAGCAACTCCGTCGCCTCGACGGGGATCGATCTACAGCACCAACCCCCGGATTCTTTCCCACGATCGAAGGAAAACGATTCGAGAACACCACGACCACACCGCCGACACCGACAACTTATGGAGCAGACGGCATCGCTCTGAGCCCGGACGGTTCCCTGCTCTACTACTGCCCATTTGCATCACTGAACCTGTATTCGGTCCCGACCGCAGCGTTGCGGGATCCGGGCCTGTCCGAACAGGTCCTTTCAGGACTTGTGACAGATCTTGGGGTCAAAGGGATGTCGGATGGTTTGGAGAGTGACGCACAAGGAAACGTCTATGCCGGCGATCTGGAAAGACAAGCCATAGTCCGCCGGAACCCTGACGGCCGCATCGAGACTATCGCGGCGAGCGATCAACTGAAGTTCACCGATACTTTCACGCTCGGTTACGACGGCTATCTGTACTTCACCGTGAACCAAATCAACCGCCAACCTGGATTCAATAATGGTGTCGATAGGCGTACGCAGTCATACCAGGTGATGCGATTGCGAATCGATGCCTTGCCAGCCAGGCGCTGATTTCTACCATCAGCCTTTGGATCGATGGGGTCACGTTTGGTGGACACCTTGTACCTGGGTTTAGGCCTCGCAGGATGTTTCTATGGGAGAAGGCCAACTTCACCGTCATGAATTGCGAGTCCGGCTCCACGGCACAGTGCCCCGAGCTGGCCGAATGCATCGCGGAGATTTTCTCGTTGTGTGGCAACCAGACCGCACGCGCAGCCGATTGTCTATGTGAGGTTCACCCTGGATGGTGGGCATCGAGATAGAGGGACTGAGGGTCCCGCTGGGAGGATGTCCTCATGTCCCGCACGCGCAGGTTGTTCACGACCGAGGACAAGGTCGAGGCTGCCCACAGGGGGATCGATTCCGGCCGCACTATCGTCGAGGTCGCCCGCGAGCTGGGAATCAACGAAGCATTCCTCGGCCGGTGGATCGCTGACGAACGACGACACATGGAGGCCGCCACAGTGTTCGGTGATCAACCGCTCACCGCCGCCGAACGTGCCGAACTCGCCCGCCTACGCAAGCAGGTCACCGTGCAGGAGAAAAACCTCGCATTCCTAAAAAGCGTCCGCGTATTTCGCAGCCAATCAGCGAAAGTGGAGATCTTCGCGTTGACGGCCGTGGAGTGTGCGAACTCCGCCGTTCACTTCGATGGCACGTCTACTCGAGGTGTCGATCTCCGGCTTCTCCAACACCAAGGTCGCAGTGTGGCAACTCGATTGGGGGACGGAAGCAACGCCGAGGAGATCTGGAAGTGGAGATCCATCAGGAGTCGAAGGCGTCTACGGGGCGCCGCGGATCACCGCTGAGCTCCACGACCGCGGCGAAGTGATCACCGAGAATACAGTTGCGAAGATCATGCGATCACTCGGTGTCGTCGGGATCAGTCCGCGCACGTTCAAGGTCAGTACCACCGTCGTCGACCCATTTGCGTCCTTTCCTGATGATCTGGTGCAACGACGCTTCGATCAGGGGCGCCTCGATGGGGTCTGGAAATCTGACATCACCTATCTAACCTGCGGTGACGGCGACATGTACCTGTGTAGGAATCAAGGATGGGCACTCGAAAAGGGTTCTGGGATGGTCGGTTGCGGATCACGTGCGCACCAAACTGGTCATCGAAGCGTCGGATATGGCTGTAGCAGCTCGCGGCGGGGATGTCGCCGGCACAATCATGCACTCGGACAGAGGAACTCAATACACGCGGAGATCCTGAAGCAGGCATGCGAGCAGTATGGGTTGCGGCGTTCGATGGGAGATGCCGGGATGTGCTGGGACAACGCCGACGCGGAGATTCAGTGGTCGACGTTCAAACACGAATACTACTACCGCCGCACATTCACGTACGCCGCTGATTTGGTTGCTGCAGTTGACAACTGGATGAGATTCAACAACGCTCGCCGTAAGCTTCCCGCGATCGGGATGCTCAGCCCCACCCTTTACGAACAGTCACTGACCGCGCCCACAATGGCCGCGTAACCACTGTCCACTTTTCGGGGTGAACCTCAGAAAGTGAATGCGTATGAAACTCACACACATCGTCATAGCTGCAAGCCTCACCGCTTCCACCACACTGACGAGCATCTCCACCGCGTCTGCCAGCACTCCTCCTACCACCAGTCCCAGCATCGATCGGTGGTCCAGCACTACTGCAATGCCTTATGCGCTACAAGAAGTCGCCTCAACCGCGCTCGACGACTATCTGTACGTCGCAGGGGGTTTAGGGCTGCCCTTCCACGATCAAATTTTCAGTCGTAAGCACCTCCGCTACAGCTTTCGAACTCAGCAATGGGAGACGCTCGCCGACCTCCCGGTTGCCTCGCATCACCTGCAAGCCTTCGCCATCGACGGCAAGATCATCTATCTGGGAGGCGAAGAAGGTCCCGCGCTGATCGCCAACGGGCGTACCTGGCAGTACGATCCCGAAACCGACGTCTTTACCGAGTTGGCACCCATGCCCCCCGGTCGGATACGCGGCGCAACAGGCGCAGCCGAATACGATGGCAAGATTTACGTCGCAGGCGGTGCGAAAATCCTCAACTTCGGCGAAAGACAATTCGACGTCTTCGATCCAACATCGAACAGTTGGTCCTCGTTGCCGGACATGCCACACGCCCGCGAACACTTGGGGGCCGCCGTCGTCGACGGAAAACTTTATGCAGTGGGAGGGAGAAACCTACTACCGACCAACTATGTAACGCCCACCGACGTTTTCAACCTCCAGACCGGAATCTGGGAGGAGTCGACTACAGACATCACACATGGCCGCGGTGGCCTCGGCGTCGTAGCAATCGGGTCCAAAATATATGCATTCGGGGGCGAAGGCCCCGGAATTTCCTTCAACGACGCTGCGGTGTTCGACACCATAAGTTCGAGCTGGTCGGATCTGACCGACATGCCTCTGGCACGCCACGGAATTCAGGCAGCCACCCAAAATGGTGCCATCTACCTCGCAGGTGGAGCGTTCATCGGAATTTACGGGCCGGCAGCCGACGTCCAGATCTATCTCCCGTGAAAAGATTAGTCCTCGCTGCCCTGGTCGCACTCGGATGCGTAACGATCAGCTTCGTCATGGGATCCCATAGCTCGGTCGGCTCCGCTCCACCAACTCCGGGAGTCGAAGATGTCTCCTTCGCGCAGGACATGTCACAACACCACGCTCAAGCCGTGTTGATGTCGATGATCATGCTCGAGGTAGCACCCCCGGGACAGGTGCGATCGCTCGCTCAAACAATCGCACTGTCACAGCAACAAGAAATCGGCATCCTGCAAGGCTGGCTTCTGCTGTGGAACCGAGACACCCGACCCCTCTCCACACACCACCAGATGCCAGGAATGGCATCCGACGACGACGTACAACAACTCAGAACTCTCCCCCCCGCCGACTCGGAGAGACAATTCCTCAATCTCATGCGCACCCACCACCTTGCAGGCGTCTTGATGGCCGAAGCAGCCGAACTAAACGCCCAACTACCCAGCACCATTATCTTCGCCACCAGCACCCGACTGAACCAACAACTCGAAATCGCCCATCTCGATGCGCTCCTGTCTGCGCCACACGAATAGACCCGAACACACCGCGCCCCGCAGGGCAGCCCACTGACGAGCACCGAACGTGTACCCTCCGTCCCGCTTTGCAGCCCACCCACAGTCCCTCGGTCAGCCTGATCGCAAAACCAGCACTTCAGGAATCAAAATGCGTCAAACCGGTTCGCCGATCATCGGGTGAGACACAGACACAGGGACTGTCTCTAAATCGGTGTTTCGGCCCGAGAAGCTGAGTGAATGCGCAGCGAGGACGTGCTGAGATGACGACACTGGAAGACGTGACGAAGAAGAGGTCCGAGCCCTCCGCGGAAGCCGCGGCGGCCACGGAACTGGTGCGACTTGACAAGGAACAGGGCCTGTCGTTGACCGGGCCGGGCGGCTTGCTCAAACAGTTCACCAAAACCGTCCTTGAATCGCTCCGGACTCGCCTGTGCGATTCAGGTGGCTCGTTGGCACGGAGGCTAGTCTGCAGAGTCAGCGCGTCAGGTGTTTGTAGCCACTGACGCTGGCGGAATGATTGTGATCTTCGAGTGTCGAGGTCGAAGCGGTTGGCGACGCTGACCAGGCCGAGGCGGGCGACCTGGACGAGGTCGTCGCGGGTTTGCCCGCGGCCGCGTTATCGGGCGGCGATGTTTTCGGCGATCGGCAGGCACGATTCGATGATCTGTGTGCGGACGCGTTCGCGTTCGGGATGGTCCTCGGGCAGCGTACTCATTTCCGCGAAGAGGACGGTGAGGTGTGTAGGCGTTGTCCTTGCCCGGGGTGGCGGTCATGCGCGTGCCGGGAGGGCATTCTTCAAGGTGATCGTCGCATTCCGGTCGCCTTCGGTTGTTGCCGCGGGTGTTTGTTCGAGTACGACGTGATGGACGAGTTTCTTCAGGACGAGCCAACCGAACGAGGACGTACTGGCATCGATGGGGGACGAGGTTGTTGCGGTCAGCACCACCCGCGGGACGCTGAGGTCGGTGAGGGCGTCGAATGCACGTACCAGGGTGCTGGAGCGGCGGGCGTGGTTGATCGAGGTGGTGGCGGCTTCGTCGGCGAGGACGAGGTCGGCCAGTGCCTCCATGGTCAGGCCGTGGTGGTCGGCTGCTGCCCGCACTACCGCGCGGAGTAGCGCAATTGGTCCGCGGAGGCGGGGAAGGTGCGGCGGAGGCCTCGGTGTGTGGTGCTTGCGCCGGTGATGTCACCGGGGTGAATGTGCGGACGTGGCAGGCCATTAGTCCGGATGTGTGTCGCCAGGACGAGTGGTCAGCGTAGAAGCCGGCGACCAGCGACGCGGTGCGCAGAACCGCTGGTATGTGGCGACGATGCAGACGTTCTTGTCTTCGAAGCATGCGTCGAATGCCGTCCGCGACAATGACGCCTCTTCGCAGATCTCACGGATTCCGAAATCCCGGTATTCCGCGGACACGAGAAGTTCGGTCGCGGCGACCACCAACGCTCCCGGTGAGCTTTTCGATCAGTTGCTCGCGGCACCGGCAATCGCCGTGGCTAAGGGGTTCGCCGCGCGGAGGTCGGAGCCTTTCGCGCTCATTAGAGTATCGAGCAGGGACCGTTGCGCAGCTGCCATGGCGGCAAGTGCGTGGCGGGGCACCTTTTCGACGGTGTCTTCGGGAGAGTGATACCAGGACGGGGCCAATGTCACGTTGTAGCTCGGCACGTGAGGTGGTAGGTGGCTGATGGTGGACGCTGGCCCCAGGACAGGCTCGGTTGGGACGCCGAAAGCCGCCATGTGCTCCGTGATGTGCGATCGCAGCAACTCGTTCTCTGCGGCGATCACTCCATGGACTACGGTGTTGCCGGGTGCTGCCTGATCGACGTCGGCGGCCATATGGTCGAGCCAGTTGAACGCGACAGTTCGTAGTAGGAGGTCCTTCTGGTGTTTCTCCACGAAGTGGTAGAGGTCGAAGTCGCCAGTGTCGTGTGCGCCGCTGGCGAGGAAGACCATCGTCTTGGCACGCTTCTCGACCGGCAGGGCCGTGTAGTGACGCATGAGCCCGAGGAGGACCGCGTCGCCTGTAGCGTTGTCGACGGCGCCGTCGAAAGTGCTGTCGTAGTGTGCAGCGACGATGACTACTTCGTCTGACAGGCCGGGTAATATTCCGACGACGTCATCGACGATGGCGCGCAGCCGGTGCTCGCCGGGGCCGAGCGAACCACCCGTCACGACGAGCTCCCCTCCCTTGGGCACGTCGGAGAGCACGTTGCTGAGCTCGATCTCGAGCCCGGCGTTGGCCGCGTCCGCAAGGCGGTCGAAATCCATTTGCCCGACGGTGAAAGCGGGAATACTTCCGAGTTGCGCGGCCCTTTTGTGCGTGGGGAAGTTTTGTGCGAAGTGCATGAGCATTACGGAGTTGCCGGGCGCCCCGGCACGCCGGACGTATCCCGCAGCTCCCTTGTTGACGGCGGCGTTGTACAGTCCGGCGTCGCTCACCGAGCTGCCGTCGGTGGCGGAGAAGTTGCCGATGTAACTGACGTCGACGAGGAGGACCTTGCCCGCGATGTCGATGTCGGCCAGATCCGGGTTTCCCGTGCGAGCGTCGATGTAGACGGCTTCGCCGCTGACGGTGCCCGGAGCGGAGTACCAGATGGGAATGGAGTTTGCCTGCCACGGCGCCTCGTCACTGGGTCCAGACAGGGGGTGGGCAGTCAGCGACCACTCCTGCGGGTAGTAGAGATTGAAGGGCCAACTTTCGACCGTCGTTTCGAGGCCGTGCAGTTCGAACTGCTCCCGGAAGAACGAAGCGGTGCGTTCCGCGGCGGCCGAACCGTTCCTCCTCCATCCGAACCCGGTAATGGTGTGAACATCGGCTATCAGCGACTGCTCGCTAAGCGGATCGTATCCCTGTTTGTTGCCGTTCATCCTGTTTCCCTTACATACGACGAGTTGTTGCGTGGGCGGCCGAAAGTCATTTTGATCGGCAGTGTCCATCAGGCTGGAAGCCGTTCCTCTGGCCACATCAGAGCAGGGTCCGGAAATCCTTCCGACTACGGCACCGTCTCCTACAGGACATCAAGAGTCCCGCTAGTTCTCTTGGAGGGCATCCCGCCTGCGTTGCTCCAGTGTTTCTGTATTTCTGGCCACGTCGCGGGGGTAGCAGAAGTAGAGGCTGGAAAGCACGGCGGCATTGATAAGCATGAGGACTACCAAGACCCAGAAGAAGACCGTCTGGATACCAAGGGTGGCGGCAAGAATTCCGGCGCCGAGTGAGAAGGTGACCCATCCGATGGTCTCGAAAACGTTGAGGAAAATGGCGAAGGCCTGGTTTCGTAATTCCGGCGGAACCACGGCGGCGACAATGGGCCGGTTCGCCGGCGGGTTGGCGCCCTGGCAAAAACCCAGTAACACCATGAAGATTGCGTACACCGCAATGCCTTCGTAGCGGATCTGGGTCGTGAAGAACGCGACAATGGCGAAGAGGATCTGGGCTCCCTGTAGATAGGCAACCCGGCCCGTGTGGGGCAGTACCTTGTCGAGACGGGATATGAGCAGCCCGCCTCCAACCGTTCCGGCGAAATAGCCGACTCCGAATGGCAGCAGGACCGTTGCTGCGACAGCATTCGTAAAACCGCGCTCTGTGACCAGGAATTGAATGCCGAAGACGGCGATCAGCAAGTGGCCGGAGAGGAGCCGGGAGATCATCATGATGGAGAACGAAGGGATCCGGAAAAGTGAAAGCACCGACTGGACGGTGACCTTGGGCATGACGCGGTCGCGGCCGGGCAGGTCCGCGAGCTGGCTTTCCGATGCCCCGACGCCAGGATCCTTCAGCAGGAACGCGACCGGAAGGGCAGCAAGAATACAAATAACACCGATGGACCACATGCCATAGCGCCAACCGTCGGTGAGTCCGGTGAACATCGCTATGAGCGGGCCCAGGAAGGCGCTGATCAGGCTCACAAATCCGTAGAAGTATCCAGCTGCCTTGCTCCGCTGGGAGTCCTCAAAGGAGTCGGCGAGGATGGCCATGGCGATGGGCCCCCCGCCAATGAGCGCCGCTGACATGAGCGCGTTGAAAATCAGCAGCTGAGTGAAGTCCTGGGAGAAGCCTGCCGCTATGCCGAAGATGCCGCCGACAATACTGGTCGTGACCAGGGTTTCTCGGCGTCCGATGCGCCCGGCCAGCCATGCCCAGGCCGGCCCGGCGGGGACGGCAACAAATTTTCCGATGGCAGCGAGGACGCCCAAATGGCTGCTTTGCAGGTGGAGGGCGGCGGCGATGCTCGGGAAAAGCGTCGTGCTCAGGCCATGTTCAGTGTTGTCTACGACCGTGATTCCGGTGAGTGTGGCAAGGTTCTGCCATCGGTGGGGCACGGGTCGTGCCTGCGTGGATCCTTCAACTTTGGTGGGGCTGCTGGTTTCAATGTCCATGCGAGTTTTCCGTCTTCGTTGGCAGGCCGTTGGCGAATATGTATGGGGCGGAGGCGATCTTGCTATGGCAAGGGTGCCGGGCCGAGTTCTTCGGCCAGGCGGGCTAGGGCGGGCAACGGGACAGGGCTGACCTTGGCCAAGTCGTACAAGCTAAGTTGGGTGGGGATGTTGACCAGCTCCGTCCGGACCAGATGGGGCAGATGTTCTTGGAGCACGGCACGGGAGCGTTGGTCCTGAAGCAGTGCCAGAAGAGGAACTGTCAAGGCGGCGCCGTGCTCGTGGAAGTCTGCCAATGGCGGCAAGGGAACCAGGGCAGCGCTGGCGCGGTCTCCCTGTTCCATTGCTAGCAAGTGTTCTTTGCGGGGGGTGGCGTCGAACGGCAGGCCCAGTCTGGCGAACTGGCTTTGGGGCGCGTCGCTCTCGTGCATGAGCCGCACCAGCAGCTCCACCATCCGCAGTTCAATATCCTCGTCGAGGACGGGATTGTTCTGTCCGGGGTCTGTGTGGAGGTCGAACAGCAATGTTCCGTGGGGCCATGAGCTCAAGATCGAGGATGTCTGGATGCGGAGTGTGCGCAGATTTTTGGTGAACGTGAACGGTTCGGCGGCTTGCCAGTCAACGAGTTCGGAGACCGCGAAACGGGAGCGCATGTGGGTGGGCATGAGGGTGTAGTCCTCCAGGGGCCCATTGGACGGTGCTGCGGCAGCGCGCATGTAGACGTATCGGCCGTCGGTGACGTTGACGTGTCCTCCATGGATGCCGAAGAGGGCGGCGTCGCGCAGAGGGCTGTCGTCGTCGAGGACGGCAGCGAGGTCCTTGCCCTGCATGTCGGGAGTCGGCTCAATGCCGAAGTGCCGGAGCATGGTTGGGGCGATGTCTATGGTCTGGACCAGAGCGCCGCGCCTGCAGTCTTTCCCCCGGGTGCGCGGGTCCCATAGGAACATGGGCAGATGGACCAGTTCGTTGAACCAGGGCTGGACGGACTTGGCCCACCAGCCGTGCTCACCGAGCAGGAAGCCATGGTCGGTGTTGACCAGCAGCAGCGTGTCTTTCCACATGTCGTGTTTGTCCATGGCATCGAGGACCCTGCCCAGCGACTTGTCACACATGGATACGAGCGCAGCGTATTCGTAGCGTGCATGCTCCACCTGCTCGAGGGGTTCGCTAACTTTTGCATAGTCAGGCCAGTCGAACTCGGGGCCGACGTAGTCGTGCGGATACATGGCCTTGTATGCGTCATGGGTGAAGAAGGGCTCATGCGGATCGAAAAGTTCGATTTGTAGCATCCACTGATCGGCCGCCTGGTTGGTGTCAATGAAGTGCAGCCCTGCATCCACTGTGAGTGTTTGTGAGTGCTCCGCTTCCGTGGGCATGTAGCTGCGGTTGATGGCATCCTGGCGTTTCATTCCAGGACGCCCTTTGGGGGGGCCCGGCTTTGGATCGACGACGCCCTTCCACGGGTCGCCTTCCTGGCCGCGAAAGAACTCCCACGTGGTGTAGCGGGGATGGTAGGTGGCCCCACCGTCTTCCCAGTAGTGGGGGTGGTCGGAAACAAGGTGCGTGTGAATTCCGGCCTTGCCTAGCATTTCCGGCATCGAGTCATCAAAAGGTTCGAGAGGGCCCCAGCCGCGGTGTAGGAAGTTGTAACGCCCGGTATGCATTTCGCGCCGGGCCGGCATGCACGGCATGGAACCGGCGTAGAAATTCTCAAACGTCACCGATTGTGCGGCGAGGCGCGCGAAGTTCGGTGCTTCAATAATGGTGTCCGCATATGGGGTGAGCATGTGCCTGTTCAGGCTGTCGAACATGAGGATGATGGCTCTCACTGTGGTCCTTTCGGGCAGGAGGCTGGCGGGGGAGTGGAGAGTGACCAAGCTGCTTGCGATTGGTTGCCGGCCTGGTCGGGAAGGGCGGTGGCGTAGCGGCTCCCAGTCGGCTAGCTGCCGGAAACGAGTGCCATTAGAGTGCCTAAGTCCTCCTCGGCGACTGGCACCCTCGCGAACTGGGCGAGTTGGCACAAGCGTGTCCCCATGATCGCCTTGTGCTGTGCCGACCCTTCCGATGCTCCGCACGGTAGCTGCAAGCGCTGATCGTCGGAGCTGGATCTGCAGGGCCGGCCCACCGACTGGATGGCTAAGGCACTGGCCAAGGTTGGATTCTCTGTCATCTAGGGCCACGAAGTCGTCGCCCTGGATCGCGGTGAAAAACTAGACGACGCTTTCGGACATCAGGTCATCGGAGATCAGCTCGATTGCCCGGGACTGACCGGCGGCGCCGAGCCATGCCGCGGACGGCTTCGGTGTACGGACGAAGGTCTTCCGATCGACCGCAATCAACCCGAAGGTGGGGACGAAGCTTCCCCATTCGTAGTTGTCCAAGGCGCTCCAGTGGTAGTAGCCGCGGATATCGATGCCGGCGGCCAACGCATCGCGCATGCCCGCCAGGGCGCCGGAGGTGTAGGCGACGCGGACGGCATCATCGCTTTCGGCGATGCCGTTCTCGGTCACGATGATGGGAGTCCGGGGTACGAGTCGGGCAACGCTGCGGATCGATTCACCGAGCGCCGGCGGGTAGTACTCCCATCCTGTCAGCGTCTTCTGCGCACCTTCGGGAACGGGCAGTTGCCCGTCCGGTCCGACAAATACACGGGTGTAGGCCTGCACTCCGATCCAGTCGTCACCGTCAGCGGCGAGGACGAAAACATCCCGCGAGGTGTAGGCAATCTCTGCCGCTTTCGCTTCACCACCATCGACTGCATGGTGGTTGGCGATGGCAACCGACCAACCGATCTTGACGTGAGGTGCGAGGCGTCTGACCACTTCAACGGCTCGCCGGTGCGCGTTGATCAAGGCCACAGTTGCGGCCTCGTCGTATTTGTCAGTTCCGGATTCTTCCCAATCGTTCCCCGCCAAGACCGCCTTGCGGACCGCGGCAAATCTCGCCACCATATTGGGTTCGTTGATGGTGCAAATGTGGTCAACATTGCTGGTAAAGATGGGGGCTGCGGCCTCGACAAAACGCCCAAAGATTTCGACGGCGTCCTCTGATTCCCACCCGCCTTGCTCATCAAACCATCGTGGGACGGTGAAGTGATGAAGCGTCAGCATCGGGCGAAGTCCTCGTTCAATGGCTCCCTCCACCATCCGCCGGTAGTGCGCGATCTCGGCGTTGGAAAACTCACCAGGCGCCGGTTCAATGCGTGCCCACTCGATGCTGAACCTGTAGTCAGTGAACCCAAGCTCCGCCAGAAGGTCCATGTCTTCTCGCCAACGGTGGTAGCTGTCACACGCGTCACCGCTCATTTCCCGAAACCGCTCCGGGAGCAAGCCGCTGTGCTCAAAGGTCCAAAAATCACTGTTGACGTTCATGCCTTCTATCTGATGGGCCGCGGTCGAGGCGCCCCAAAGGAAGGCGTCTGGAAGCTGGAAACTGTCAGGCATATTGACCCTTCGGTCTATTCGGTGGGATTGGATTTGGCACCAACGGCCATGCTTGCGCTGCCACCCTGTGTCACTGCTCACAATCTGTGGCGATTTTGAAAACATTACCTCGGTAAGTATTTGATTGGAAGCCCCGGCGAGAATTACCTGAAATTCTTCTCGAGAGGGGGCTACGTTCCCTAGCGGTCAGATTGCTCTGCACTATCGGGACCGAGAACTGCGCCGTCTGGGCAAATGGGGGTCGGTTGCCGCCGATGTCTGGGCGCCGGGACAAATGCAGAGGCGCGCCGCGAACGGAGCGCGGGTGTCGAAGTCAGCCAGATCGCCCAAGGTCAACCTGGGCCGGGCGTCGGCGATGGTATGAATCATAGGGTCGGTGAAGGTCCGGCACACCTTAAACCGGTCGAGCTGGTCACTGCGCTGATCGATGCCATTTGCTGGCTGTCAATCAAGCGCGGTGGACATCGAGTGGCCATGGCAAGTTGCATACCCAGCACCGGCGCGTCTCCGGTTGCCGCACGGCACCCGAACTCGAAGTCCTTTCATAGCCACAAACCCGGCGTTGGAGCGCTACGGATCACCGTCGCGTAGAGCCGCCATGATCGCCCCACCAAGGACAAAACCGAAGCGCGCCAGGCCCGGACTTCGCGGTCATGGTCCGATCAAAGTAGTCATTACACGATCAAGTATTTGCCGCTCACGCCGTAATCAGATCTCGTCCGGGTCTGCTCCGGCGCCTTCCACCAACCCGAGAGCCTCAAACAAGTACTCAATGAGCCCCGACATGTCGAGGTCACGCTCGTAGAGCCATTGCAACTGCAGGCCATCGGTGGCAGCGAGGACGAGCGTTGCAATTCGCTGAGCGTCTAAGGCTGCCGGAAATTTTCCCTCGGCTTGGAAGGCGCGAACCCGTTCCGTACCAAGGCTTCTCAGCTCGCGATATCGTTCTGCGAAGAACTCATGGGCCGCGTGCCCATCTTCGCTGGCCTCGCCGGAAAGTCGAACGTAGAGGTGGACGAGGCCAGGTACTTCGGCGTTGGAGCGAATTGCTGTCGTCAATTGCTCGGGTGTCCCGAGCTCGGTACCTGCTTGCTCCGCTCGGGCGCGTGATACCTCGTCGCGTTTCCTCAGCACTTCTCGAAACAGGACGTCCTTCGAACCGAAGTGATGCATCAGTCCTGCATGCGTGATTCCGACTTCCTCGGCTATCTCCCGCACCGAACTGCGCCCGTAGCCGACTCGACCGACGACCTCCAAGGCGGCCGCAAGCAGATCTTCCTTTGTCGCGACACCTTTGGCGTATGAACCCCTCTTGACCATAAATCGATGGTAGTCGCGACCGCTTGCCCACCACTCCCGGAAAGTGAGTTCCAGTGAATCCCATTCGGGCCGGCGAATCCCACAACCTCCGTTCACGCAAGTTCGAGCAGGCCGACGTCAGCAGACGAATAGCAGTCTTCGTCGTGGTAGAGGTCAGCATGGCGAAGACTGCTGGAATTGTGGCAGCACCGGACGATGCCATCGGAGTGGTCAGTGGAGCTGCGGCGCGCCATCACACTGGAACAATGATCACTGGAAGGTGCACCCGCCAGTAATTAGTTCGAGCCCACCCAAACCCTGCGGTCCTGAATACCAGCGACGCAGATGACCTCACCTTGTCGACTTAAGGCGACCAGGTGTCAGGCACATTCGCGGCCCCAGTTCTGAGGCGATGACGTCGAGTTCACGGCCGGGCCGTGTCAGGTCGGCAACGGTGCGTCGTGCAGCACTCGAACGCCGGCCCACGCCGCTGAATATGATCTCACTGTGAATGAGAGGACTTGAATACCTGCGGCGGCTCGAAACGATTCTCGCTGAACGAGTTCAGGAATACGAATTGTAGAGCGGGCAGTGGCCCTCCGGCACATCGAGTGCGTGGGCGCACTGCTCGGCCCCCACGGGCGAGTAATCGGTCATGTCCAGGCCACCGCACTGTGCCGCGCGGCGTCTCCACGTCAGTGGTCGGAGGAAAGGGTCTGTGAGGTGCTATCGACTCGCTGTGAGTGCAGCTCCGGCGATTCCCGCGGTGTTGAGGAGGGTGGCGGGGACGACCTTCGTGCGGTTGGTCAGGTGCGGAATC
>NZ_JBFUJB010000042.1:0-16940 GCF_056401575.1 Rhodococcus sp. P4_E4
ATCCGCAATCCGCATCGGCGTCGACAACAAACCGTGGTTCATCCCACCACCCTCGATCGACCCGCAGCAGCACCCCCGACCGGCGAACACCACCTTCAAAACCTGAGGACGAACCTCAGGCACAACAGAACACGGCCCAGCACCGCATCGAAGGAGTCCTCGATGCGGTGCCGAAAGCCGTGCTCAGGCCTAGCCGGTGATCGTTCAGCCCAAGTCGGCGACGATCCGCTCGGCGAGCGGCTTCGACGAAGCCGGATTCTGGCCGGTGTACAGCTTCCGGTCCACCACGACATAAGGCGACCAGGCGTCAGCCTTCGAGAATTTGCCGCCCAACTCGCGTAGCCGAGTTTCGAGCAGCCACGGAGCCTTGTCCGCCAGACCAGCCTGCGTCTCCTCTTCATTGGTGAACGCCGTCAGCTGATAGCCGTCGAACAGCCAGCTTCCATCGGATCTCTGGGCGGGCAGAAGTGCCGCCGGTGCGTGACAGACCGCCGAAACCACCTTGTCGGCGTCCAAGAACTTCACCAGAAGCTCACCGAAGGATGCCGACACCGCAAGATCTTCCATCGGTCCATGCCCACCTGGCACAAAGACCACATCGTAGTCGGCAGCATCGGCGTTTTCCAGAATCTCCGGCGAATCCAGCACCGGCTGCAGATCGGCGATGTACTTGCGCATACGATCAGCGCCTTCTTGCCCGCCGTTGACCTCGGGCGCCAGGCTTCCCTCATCCACAACGGGGGCTTTACCGCCTGGCGTCGCGATCACGATGTCGTAGCCGGCCTCGACGAAAACGCGATGCGCCTCGACCAGTTCTTCCGCCCAGTATCCAGTTGGGTGGGCTGTCCCGTCGTTCAGCGTCCAGTGATCTGCAGAAGTGACTGCAAACAACAGCTTTGTCATCGCGCAACCTTTCGTCGTAGCCAGGAACCGTCGTAGTCAGGAGCCGCCGTAGCCAGGAACCCCGAGATACGGAACCCCGGCGAACGCTCCCTTGGATGAAACGCACTCAACCGGAGGGAATTCCGCATCGGCCGTTCCAGTGCGACTTCTCACCAACGGGGCATGCAACCCGTCATACCCACATTCCAGCTCGGATATTTGGGTCGAACAGTGCGATCAGGTCAGTACGAAGGCCACGGCAAAAAGTGTCCAGGCGGCAGCAAGAACCGTCGACGCCGCAGTAACTGCCCCGGTCACGGCAGGTCGAGTGCTGCAGTTGCGCGCCGCGATGATCCCGACCGTCATCAAGGTCAGCGCCATCAGGAATGACAGAACCACGATCTTCACCAGCAACCCCTTCGACGTCGGCCAACAGAACCGAAGGCCATTTAGATAGTACACAAATAGATCGTGCATTAATCAAATGGAATCAGTCAGATACCTCTTGACAACATTCGATTGAAACTGTCAGGCTAAACCTGACGAGTGGAGAACTTCTCATGAAAGATCTGATCGAGACCGCCCTGACCGCAAAGATCGAGACCGCCGCAACTTCGACGGTCAACGCCGGAATCGCCGAGGCCGGCGCGCAGGCGGACAAGATTGTCGGAACGGATCCATTACCTGGTAGCCCCGAATGGGAGGCAGAACAGGACACCGACATCCCGGCGCAGCGTCAGATGGCTTGGCAGTTGGCAAGTTTCCGGATCCAGCTCGCCGCAGGCATCGATTCGACGGCAAGCGTCATGAGCCTGCGAAGATTCGGCGCAACATGGGCAACCATCGGCCGCGCTGCCGGAATGACCCGTCAGTCCGCGCATGAACGGTGGGGTCGACGTGTATCGGACATGCTCGATCCGTACGGCGTCGGGTTGCCGCCCATGGTGCCGAACGATGATCCGACTCAGCCCTGACTACCAATCGTGTGACTACTGATCCGACAGCAGCGCATCTGCTTTCGCGACCAATACTGCACGCTCACGCTCGTTCCCGGCCAGCCTCGCTGCTTCGAGGAGTTCGGTTCTAGCCTCCTCGGATCGGCCGAGCTGACTGAGCAACTCCCCCCGAACACCGGGAAGCAGGTGGTAGCCGGTCAATTCACCTGAAGCGACAAGCTTGTCGACGAATTCGAGTGCAGGGCCAGGACCGTATGCCATGGATACCGCCGCCGCATGATTGAGGTCGACCACGGGCGATGGGGCCAGTTGCGCCAGAGCCTCGTAGAGGATGACTATCTTCTTCCAATCGGTGTCATCGAAAGTTGCTGCTCGCGCATGACATTCGGCTATCGCTGCCTGCAAACCGTACGGGCCACGTCCACGCCCGACGGCGTCAGCTCGTTCCAGCGCCGCAAGCCCACGCGAGATCTGTAGGCGGTCCCACCTAGTCCGGTCCTGGTCCGCCAGCAGGATGGGCTCACCTGTCGAGGTTGTCCGAGCGCCGAATCTCGAGGCTGTCAGCTCCATCAACGCGACAAGGCCGTGTACCTCGGATTCCCCGGGGACCAATTCGGCGAGTATTCGCGCGAGCCGCAGAGCTTCAGCACTGAGGTCCGCCCGCATCCACTCGTCCCCCGAGCTGGCTGCATAACCTTCGTTGAACACCAGGTACAGGACTCCGAGGACGGCGCTCAACCTGCTCGAAAACTCTTCTCGTCCTGGAACTTCGAAAACCGCTTTCGAAGCGGTCAACGCCTTCTTCGCACGGACTATCCGCTGCTGAACTGTCGCGGTCGGCGTCAGGAACGCCTTCGCAATTTCTTCGGTGGTCAACCCGCCCACAACCCGAAGAGTCAAGGCCACCTGCGCTTTTCGATTCAACACCGGGTGACAGGCGATGAACATCAGCCGGAGGACGTCGTCGTCGATCCGATCCGGATCCCAGCTGACGTCGTCGAAATGCGAAGCGTCGTTCTCGAGTTCACGCGCAAAGTGGGCGTAGCGCTCGTCCAGCCTCTCACGTCGTCGCCACCCGTCGATTGCTCGACGCGTCGCAACGGAAGTCAGCCAGGCAGCGGGATTTCGGGGAACTCCGGTGGCAGGCCACTGCTCGACAGCTTCGAGCAGAGCCTGCGCTGCCAGGTCTTCGGCGAGATCAAGATCTCCGACGGTGCGAGTCAACGTGGCGACGATCTTCGCGGATTCGATTCGCCAGACCGCGTCGACAGCCTTTCTCGTTTCTTCTCGCACCGCCTCGTCGGTCATGGTTCAGCCTGCGACCGGACGATCGGTACCGAGCTCTTCGCGCCAGCCGGCTTCCTTCTGGATGTATTCGTTGTCCTGATCGAAGTCCGACATCTCGCTCACACGGCGCACCTCGAGCTTGCTTCCCGGCCCGAGCGGGCAGCGCTTCGCCCATTCCAAGGCTTCGCCTTTGGTCGACGTCTGAATGATCCAGAATCCCGAGAACAACTCCTTCGTCTCGCCGTACGGGCCGTCGGAGACCAGCGGCGGATCGGACTCGAAATCGACGATGAATCCCTCCTCCATCGCCAATCCCTCACCCGCCAGCAGCACACCGGCCTTGATCAAGGATTCGTTGTATTGCCCCATCGCGGCGATGATCTCGTCGAAGTCCATGTCCTTGGATGCTTCGATGGCTTCGTCGGTGGAACGCATGATCAGCATGTACTTCATGAGAATCTCCTTCGTTTGTGGACCGCTCATTCGGTCCCTCTGCCTACACGTCGAACGACAAAGACGCCGATCGACAAACTTCCGAAACTAATTTTCGAAGGACAAATCCGCCGGTCGAATACGTTGCCCACGGTATCGGCAGAAGGGTCGTCTGGCAGCTCAGAAATCGAGAAATCCCGGCACGACTTCAACGGCGAGCCCGGCCGCGTCAGCGCTCCCGTAGAAATACACCGAGCCGTAGCCAAACAGGTATTCCTCGACGAACTCGGGTTGCGGCTCGGCAACCACTGGCCACCCCTCTTCATTGATCTGGAACAGGAAGCGATGCCCGTCCGCCTCGACGGCATCGGCGTAGGACGGTTCATTTTGTATGAGTACCGGTTGCGGCGCGATCAACACCAACGGCATCACTTCGTCGCCTGCGGGAAGATTGATCAACGCCGCGCTCCCCAGGCCCTCGTGAGTGCCGGCCGATTCCGCACTTCGTGATGACGGCGGGTGCAGGACTGCACTAACCCCGATGTCCGGGTATTCGAGATCGTCATCGCCGATGGAGAATCCCCGACGGATGAAGACGGAAAGCTCTCGCGCACCGAGCCACGGAGCCGTGTGCGCCGCGAGCGTCAAGAGATACTCATGCGTCTGCAAAATCGGCTGACCAGCGAAAACCTGCGGCGGGTGTCCACCGATCCTGGACCCAACTTCCGAATCGCTCGAACCCACCCCGAGATGTACTCTGTCCACCGGCGTCATCCTAGGGAGATCCGACGGGCGTCGGAAGAAGGCTCTCCGATTTCCTACAAACCACTGGTGACGTAGGCCACATTCAGGCTCGATGATGAGTGCATGACAACATTCCCCACTCTCGACCCCGAACTCGCCGCAGCGCTCACCATGCTCCCGAAGGTGGACTTCGCTGACCTCCCCAACGCGCGGGCCACCTACGATGCTCTGATCGGCGCCATGTTGGCCGACCTGTCATTCGACGGAGTCTCGCTTCGTGAACTGTCCGCTCCTGGCCTGGACGGCGATCCGGGGGTCAAGATTCGTTTCTTCACCCCGGACAACACCGCCGGCCCTGTCCCCGTTCTGCTCTGGATCCATGGCGGCGGATTCGCAATCGGCACCGCAGAGTCCAGCGATCCATTTTGTGTCGAGGTAGCGCGCGAACTCGGATTCGCCGTTGCAAACGTGGAGTACCGCCTCGCCCCTGAAACCTCCTTTCCCGGCCCCGTCAACGACTGCTACGCCGCACTCCTCTACATCCATGCCCATGCCGAGGAACTGGGAATCGATCCCAGCCGCATCGCAGTGGGCGGGCAGAGTGCAGGCGGCGGATTGGCCGCGGGCACTGTCCTCAAAGCCCGCGACGAGGGCGTTGTGCCTGTGGCATTCCAATTCCTCGAAATTCCTGAACTCGACGACCGTCTGGCGACGGTCTCGATGACGAACTTCGTCGACACACCGTTGTGGCACCGCCCCAACGCCATCCTGTCGTGGAAGTACTACCTCGGCGAGTCGTATTCAGGTCCCGAAGATCCTGACGTCTCCATTTACGCTGCGCCGTCCCGGGCGACCGACCTCACCGGTCTGCCGCCGACCTACCTGTCCACCATGGAACTCGACCCACTCCGTGACGAAGGAATCGAATACGCCCTTCGACTGCTGCAAGCGGGAGTCAGCGTCGAATTGCACTCCTTCCCCGGAACCTTTCACGGGTCGGCGCTAGTCGCGACCGCAGCGGTCAGCGAAAGAGGTGCCGCCGAAGCCCTCACTGCGCTCCGGAGAGGGTTGCGTTCGCTGTCGCCTGTCTCGTAGCGTTGCGAGATGCAAGGACTGATGTACCGGCTTGCCGAGCTCGATGCAGACTCGGCAGGCCTGGTACGTGTCATCGATTACTTCGACACGCTCGTGCGGCACGGCTCCGACACCGCATCTCTGCTTCGCGCGAGCGCGCAGTTGGCGGACTGCGTTGTAGGTATCGAGATCGTGGAACACGGTAGAAGCAAGAAGAATTTGCGCCGATGTGACCCACGCGGCCGATGGTCACCCGAACCCCAGTTCCCTCCGAGCATGGCCAGGGACATCGCTGTAGACGACGAGGTTCTCGGGAAGGTATGGATCGAGCGTCCTGGTGCGCACTTGCCGCTCGACGAAATGCTCGTCGATCGAATGGCCCTGACCGCAGCGATAATCCTGCAACCCCGACGCTTGCCTACCGAAGCCGAGCACACTCGAAATCTGTTGTTCCCGATGGATGAACTCGCGGTGCTCACCTCCTGCGCCGGTCTCGGTATCGAACCCCAAACCCCAGTCCGCGTCATGGCAACCAAGGCAGTCTCAGACACGGCCGGCGGCACTGCACACCTTGTTATTTCGCAAGATTGCACACCTGGCAAAGCCGTTGGGATAGAAGCTGATGGCGAGTATCTGAATCTCGTGGCGGGTTCGTTCGCACCGACACCCGAGCTGTCCGAGTCAGCACTGTCGTCATCCATTCGCGCCGGAATATCTTTGGCTGCTTCCGCTTCCGAAGTGAATACAATACTCAGCACTGCACGATTCGCTCGCGCACAGGCGTCAGCAACAACACCGATCGTGAACGCCGACGATCTCGGCGCCCTCAACCTCCTGGCACCGGGATCACACATCGATCACTCGCGAATACCGGATCTGGTTCTTGCCGAAGAGATCGGCGATACCAAACAGGGATTAGAACTACTCGAAACCTTGAGGGCATACCTGCAATCCGGAACATTGAGGGCCGCAGCCGATTCCATGCACCTTCATCACAGCAGCGTCGCGCACCGATTGGCAAAGCTGTCCCAGCACGTCGGATTCCACGTCGACACCATCGAGAACCGGGCACGCGCAACAGCCATGATGCTGGTCCTCGATGGCGGATAGGGCCCACCGCGCATCACTTGCGCTACGCAGTGGTTGACGATCTTTCGCGTTCGGCAAGCGCAACGAAGGGTGCAAGCGCGGGATTCGGGTTGTCCGGACGGTAGGTCACGGCAACTTCGAGAGTCGGCTGCATACCGGCGATCTCACACAGATGAATACCCGGGATTCGGAGCATCCGGGCCCGCCCCTGCGGGATCGGCGCAATTCCCACCCCGTCCGAGACGGCGTGCAAAACCTGCTCGTCGTCAGCCTCGAATCGAACGATATTGGGAGTGCTGTCGGGCCAAAGTTGTTCGAGCGTACGCGAATACATCCCGGGTGCATTCGCCTCGGGCCAGAATACGACGGGGACGTCCACCAGATCTCCGAGTTCGAGTGTCGTTCGATCCCCGAACGGATGATCCACGGGAACGGCGACCAGGATAGGTTCGGTGTCGAGGACGATCAGGGGAAGTTCACGATCGTCGTCATCGAGCGGCGGTCGCACAACCGCGATGTCGACGGCTCCGGTTCGGACGAGGTCGACAGTCTGCGCCGAAGTGCCCCGGTGCACGACAACTTCGACGCCTGGATAGAGCTTGCGATAAGTGCTGACCAGATCTCCGACGGCGCCACCCGCCCACGAACGGGTGTACGCGATGCGCAGTTCCCCGTCCACACCGCGAGCAGCCAATCGAATTCGTTCGACCGCCCGGTCTGCGCACCCGAGCAAGAAGCGTGCCTCTCGTACCGCTACCCGCCCCGCGTCGGTGAAAGTGAACTGCGGACCTCGGCGATCCACCAGAGGAACGCCGAGTTCGCGCTCGAGAACCTTGATCTGCTGACTGAGTGCAGATTGCGCCACGTGGACGTTCGCGGCGGCGCGAGTGAAGCTGCCGTGATCCGACAGAGCGATCAGATAGCGTGCGCGCTGCAGGTTCATACGGCGATTATAAGAAGAACAGATGGTGGTGTCACTACTTGGTCTTGGACAGCGCATCACCTGAGGTCGGAGGATCGAGTGCAGGTTGTTCCACCGCTCGTCTCCCGAAAAACTGTCCCCCGAACGATCACAAGGTTGAACATGAGCCCCCGAACACTCGTCGAAGCACGCGAACCTGCAACGGACGCGAGGTTCCTCGACGCCCTCGCAGAGATCATCGACGCCCTCGCAGAGATCGTCGGCGAAGCGCATGTTCTCACCGATCCAGAGCTGATCGAGGGTTACACACGCGACTGGACGGGACGTTGGATCGGTGACGCAATAGCTGTGGTCCGTCCGGCCGACACCGCCGAAGTGTCCGCCGTCGTCACGACCTGCTTCGAGGCCGGGATTCCCATCACCCCGCAAGGTGGAAATACCGGACTTGTCGGTGGCGGAATACCATCGGCTGGATCAGTGGTGCTGAGCACCAGGCGTTTGGATTCGATCGAGACCGTCGACCCCATCGGCCGGACAATCGCGGCCGGTGCGGGAGTGACCGTCGCTCGCGCCGACCTGGCGGCCTCCGCACATGGCCTCCGATTCGGAATCGATTTGGCATCAAAGGAATCCGCGACTCTCGGCGGCATCGTCGCAACCAACGCCGGCGGTACCCGCATGGTCCGATACGGAAATACACGGGCACAGATACTCGGGATCGAGGCAGTACTTGCCGATGGTTCGGTACTGAGTAGATGGACTCCACTCGTCAAAGACAATGTCGGATACGATATCCCAGGTCTTCTTGCGGGCAGTGAGGGAACGCTCGCGATTGTCACCAAGGTTCTGATGAAGTTGGTCACCCCGGCGACCGACACCCAGGTCGTGCTCGCGGGTGTGCGCGACGTCGATCAAGCGCTGCAGCTGTGTAATCGAGTGCGCCAGAGCGGGTTGACCGTGGAGGCCGCCGAAATCATGACCGACGACGGCATCTCCCTCGTCTGCGCGCACACCGATGCCCGTCGCCCGTTCGGCACACCGTCACCGATGTACACCCTGATCGAGGTGTCATCGCCGCGCGAGACGGAAGAGTCACTCCTCGAAGTTCTCTCCGCCTCTGCCGATCTCATCGAGGACGCGACAGTCGAGCCTGGCCCCGCTCGAAAGCTGTGGACTCTGCGAGAAAGCCATACCGAAAGCATCAGCGCTTCATCGACGACTCCGGTGGTCAAACTCGACATCTCCGTCCCCTTGTCCGTGATGGGCATGTTCATCGAGAGCCTCCGCGAAGTACTCACCGAACGATTCGTCCATGTGCGTCCAATGTTGTTCGGACACTTCGCCGACGGGAATATCCATGTGAATCTTCTTGACGCCGAACCGAGCATCGCCCACGAACTGACCGATACGGTCTTCGAACTCGTCTCCGCCCATCACGGAAGTATCAGCGCCGAGCACGGGATCGGTCGCGCGAAGTCACCGTGGATAGCGCTGGGGCGCACGGAAACCGACATCGCCGCCATGAAGCTGATCAAATCGTCCTGGGATCCGCGTGGAATCCTCAATCCTGGAATACTGTTGCCCGAAACGGTCGGGTAACAGAAGGGGTCTCGTGCAGGATCTTTACGTCGTCACTCATCCTCATGCCGAACACACAGCACAGGATATCGTCGGAGGTTGGCACAATTCCGTTCTCACGCCCGCAGGCAGGCGCGATGCAGAGTTGATCGCCGAAGAGTTGAAACGTCGACGCACAGGAACTTCGCGCCCGATCCGCATCACCTCTTCCGACCTCGAACGGTGCGCCGAGACATCCGCGATCATCGCCCGGACACTCGATGTTCCGGCGACAACAGACTCTCGATTGCGCGAAATCAGCTTCGGAGAAGCCGAAGGGCGCCCGAACTCGTGGCTGACCCAGCGGCAGGTTCCGGCTCCTGACAACAACCGCCTCGATCACCGTGGCCCCGTTGCCGGTGCCGAAACCCGCCGCGACATCGCATCAAGGGTCGGCGAGTGCATTCGCGAACTGATGACCGAACTCGATCACGATCACATCGTCGTAACACACGGATTTGCACACACATTCGTCGTCTCCGCCTGGCTGCAGATCCCCGTCGAAGCCACAGGGTTTGCGAACTTCGCGACCACGCCCGGGGCCATCACACATCTCCAACACGACGACTACTGGCGCAATCGAACTCTCGCGCAACTAGCCGATACGACGCACTTGGCCTGTGGCACGATGGCCTGATGCGCCATGTCTCCGACGACGAACGCCGTGCACGCATAGGAGTACGTCACGCGCTGGCGCCTTCGTTCCGCGTAGATTCTCCGGAAGCTGCCACGCGGGCGATGACGGTACTGCACGCCACCGAGTCAGCGACTGTCTATCTGTCTTGCTGGGCGAGGGTTCGGTCATTGGACGCCGCCGACGTCGACAACGCGTTGTACGACCAACGCAGTCTCGTGAAGCAATTGGCTATGCGCCGCACGCTCTTCACGTTCCCACGAGACTTGCTGCCGGCCGCGTGGTCGAGTGCGTCCGCCCGCGTCGCGAACACCGAGCGCGCACGAATGGCCAAGGATGTCGTCAAGGCCGGAATCGCCGTCGACGGCAACGACTGGCTCGATCGCGCGCGGGCGGAGGTTCTGACACTGCTCACCGATGCACCTGAAGGACTTTCCGCACTCGAGGTCCGTCAGGCAGTACCGATGATCGACGTCAAGGTCGAGGGTTCGGCAGGCGAAATCTGGTCGGCACCCAGGGTTCTCACGCACCTCGGGGCGACCGCAGACATCATGCGCGGCACCAACACCGCCCGATTCCCCGTCTCACGCCCACTGTGGACTCTCACTCGACACTGGCTCGACGACGCCCCCATCGATCTCGAATCTGCAGACGGATACCGAGAAATAGTCCGACGCTGGCTCCACTCCTTCGGACCGGGGACGGAAGACGACATCGTCTGGTGGCTGGGCTCGACCAAGACGGTCGTCCGGGCCGCCCTCGCCGAACTCGAAGCCGTTGCAGTCTCACTCGACGGTGGCGACACCGGCTGGTTACTACCGGATGACGTCGCCACGGTGTGTGATCCAGGTCCTTGGGCGGCACTCCTACCGGTGCTCGACCCGACGATCATGGGGTGGAAGAACCGTGACTTCTATCTCGGCCCGCACCGCAACCAACTCTTCGACACCCGCGGTAATGCCGGCACCACCGCTTGGGTCGACGGTCGCGTCGTAGGGTGCTGGATCCAAGACGAAACCGGTGTGGTGCACGTTCGAGTACTCGAATCCGTGTCCGCGGATGCGCAACGGGCGCTCGACGCCGAGGCAGATCGTCTGACCGAGTGGCTGGGTGGCGTCAGAATCGGCACCGGTTATGTCTCACAGGCCATGAAAAATCTGCCGGTCGTCTAGGAAATCGGCTGAGCGACAACCACTATCGCTCAGCCGCTCCCATCGTTATCACTGCGGAATGGGTGCATCTTCCGGAGGCAGCAAGTGAGTGCATGTCTGCGCACCGGCCGCACGCGCTGCTCGCTCCGCCGGATAGCCACCCGCGAGTTCCTCACGGGGAGTGCTGTCGAGCGCGAGCAGGGTGTCACCCATGACCAGCGTCTGCTGATGCATACGTTCGAAGTCGATCGCGTCGGCGCCGAACGACGGAGCCCACAGCGACCAGGGACCGGAGATTCCTCCGATGGTCGGAATCAGGCGATTATGGAAGCTCGTGCCGAGGCCTCCGAAGCTGCAGAACACGGGAACTCGGGCAGGCTGCGGCCGGTCGAAGCCCCGCAGAACTGCCGTCCGGTCGAGCGGATGAGACTTGACCGCTGCCACCAATGCGGCGACCAGTGCCGGACTTTCACTTCCAGCGAACCACGAGTACGGCTCACCGACCCCGGTGAATTCAAGCCTCTGGCCGGGTCCATCTGTGCGATCGACAGGCAGAATCTCCCGCGTACCCATGTGCTCGACAGAGAAGTCGAAGGCGACGGATCCGCTGTCGTATTCCTTGTCCAGCTCCGTCGCGTACCGATCTGTTCCCTCTCGAGACATATGCAGATGTGCACTGGCAAAGACGAACTCGTAGGTACGTGGACGGCATTCGAGTGGCAGACGCGAAAGATACTGTGCGAGTGCCAGAACCGCAGCACTGCCGTTCTCCTGCACCCAGGTTGCGCCGTCGGTGTGGGTGTTGATCACAATTCTTTCCTGGCTCTGCCCGGGAATCGTGGCGATCAGATTTCGAGTGGGAGCCGTGTCGACGTCCGCGAGAACAGAGATCTTCGCCTCGGTTCCGGATTCCGCCAACTGCTTGAGTCGGACAGCTTCGTCGACGCCTGCCCATACCGCGGGCACGGTGAAGTGTGTGCCGGTGTGAGGATCGAAGTAGCCTTGAATCTGTTCTGCAGGAACGTTCCACGCGAGAATGAGCCCGGCCGCACCCGCGAGTCCTGCTGCCAATGGATCCGTTTCGAGCGCCGCAGTGAACGGCCGTTCGTAGTTACCCGCCAGCGGGAAGTCGGGAGTCATGTAATGCGAGAAAGCAGCAAAAGTCGCATACGGCACTGCTGGGCTCTGGACATCGCGAATCACGATGCGACCCTTCGAGTTCTCCGGCGTGATCGCGGTTCCAGGTGGAAGATAGACCAGTGGAGCCGTCCGGCCTTCCTCGCCCGTGGGCAGTGAGTACGGGACCGCGCCTGCTGTCCGTAGTACTTCCGGTGCAGCATCCGGCTGCAATACAGCCAGCTTGCCGGCAGCCACCAGGTCGCGGCCAGGACCATCTGACGCCAACGGTGACGGCTGCCAGCGCTTGATCTGATAATCGTCCGAATCAATCGCGACGCCAGGTAGTGCACGCATGCTGTCTTCGACCCAGTCGATCATGCTCTCGTGCTCAGCGCTTGCCGTCGACCGGAGGCCGAAGCCGGCAATCTTTGCATTGAGGTCACGCAGATCGTCAGCCGTGGCGAATGATGCCGGATCGATCGACTCGGGACATCCCGCAACAGGACCCGTCGAGCCGAGAGAGCCCACGGAACCGGTTGAACCAGTGAATGGTTCCGCGTTCGCTTGAGCGAGGCTCGAGATTGCGAGCAGTGCGGAAGCCGCGATTGCGGGTATCACGCGACGAAGGATCATGAAGGAATCTCTCTGTTCGAACTATAAAAGTTACAGACGTTTCTTTTATACAGGTTCGTATGACGCAAGTCACGCAGAACTTGTTCGGGACGTGCCCTTCAGGCACTTCTCGGCCAGCCAGGCTCAGTTCGACACGGCGGAAAGCATGGCCTCGATCCACACGCCAGCCTCGGCCGACAGGGCTACGATCGACCCCTTCTCCGGCTCGTCGAGCGCATCGGATGCAAGCTGCCGAATGGCATACACCGCTCCGACATAAGCGCTCAGCGGGACTCGCGGATTGCCCGGCGCTCGCTCACGCTCCGCTTTCAGCACTTCGGACATCCCGACCAGTGCAGCTCTTCGTTGCACGCGCGCGCGTCGCCCGAGAGCATCCATCTCTACTTGAAATGCCCGAGCCACAACGGGATCTGCGTTCAGCGCAGTCAGATAACCCTCGACGATATCAGCGATGGCGTGGCGGTCCCAAGCAAAGGAACCGACCGGAAAGATCCCGCGAATACGAGTGAGCAGAACTTCGATGAACCTGCCGTACGCAGCAAAGACGCACGCATCCTTGTCAGGAAAACATTCATAGAACGCGGCCGGCGAAATTCTTGCCCGCTTGGCGATCTGACGCACACCGACGCCCTGATAACCCGAGTCCGCCATCAGTTCCGTCGTGGCGATCATCAGCCGCTCGCGCTGCGCAGTCAGTACGTCATCCCTGCTCAGTTCATGCCGACCTCGCGGCAGATCCGGCGGCGTAGTGAAGAACACGCCCTCGGTGATCCTCGCCGTCACCACCCCCACCTCTCACCGCCGCATTCTCGAGTTGATCAAAGCGAGAGTAGCCAACGGAAACCAGCGGCGAACGAGAGGCCGGTCCGAGAACCGACCATCGACAAGTGTACGAAACGTACAGTACACTTCGTCAGTCAGTGATTGACCGATCTAGGAGGTTCCATGGAGGGTCAAGCAGTTCGTGAATACGGTGCGTTCATCAACGGAGCGTTCCGAGCCATGGGCACATCCACATTCGAGGCCCGTAACGCCGCTTCCGGCGCTCTACTCGCCACACTGTCTCGGTGCGGGCCCACAGAGATCGACGACGCGGTCGAAGCCGCCAGGCGGGCATTTCCTGCATGGGCGAACCTGACCACTGAAGAACGATCCGCAAAAATCTTGCAGTTTGCCGCGCTCGTGGAGGATCGGGCCGAAGAGCTTGCCCAACTCGAGTGCAGGGATACCGGGCGGCATATCAGGGAGATGCGCGAGGACTATCGAGCCGCCGTCTCACACCTGCGATACTTTGCGTCAATCTCGTTGGCCCACCATGGCTTCGGCCGCGAGTTGGCATCGGGATACCTGGTCGCGAAGCGAGTGCCATTGGGCGTATGTGGACAGATCATTCCCTGGAACGATCCCGTGGTAATGACGGCGTTCAAGATTGCACCTGCCCTGGCTGCGGGAAACACAGTGGTCCTCAAACCTGATGAAAATGCTTGCGTTTCCGTCATGGAGCTGGCCAGGATCGCCGCCGACGTGTTTCCCGCAGGCGTTTTCAATGTTGTCCCTGGTCTTGGCGAGGAAGCCGGCGCAGCCTTGATAGACCATCCGAAGGTCAGCAAACTCGCTTTCACCGGAAGCACCGAAGTCGGCCGACTCGTGGCACACGCCGCAGCCTCACGGCTGATCTCGACCACGCTCGAGCTCGGCGGCAAGAGTCCCAGCATCGTGTTTCCTGATATCGAGGACATCGATGCAGTGGTCGCCGATGCCACCGCAGGTGTCCTCATGTGCAACGGCCAATCCTGCTTGGCCGGAACACGTCTCTTCATCCACGAGGATATCTATGACACCTTCGTGGAAAAACTCGTCGCAGGATTCCGATCATTGCGAGTCGGGCCGCCACTGAACGAGGACACCGAACTGAGCGGATTGATCCACCAGGAACACGCCGAACGTGTGATCTCCATGATCAAATCCGGGATCGACGAAGGCGCACAACTACTTACAGGCGGGGATCTGGTAGAAGTGCCGGGTTTCGAAGCCGGAAACTTCGTCGCGCCGACGATTCTCGAGGTCACCAACTCGATGCGAATCGCACAGGACGAAATATTCGGACCTGTCCTGTGCGTCCTCAGATGGAACAACTACGAGCACGTGATCGCAGAAGCCAATGACACTCCGTACGGTCTCGCTGCTGGGATCTATACCTCCAACCTGAAGAACGCGATGGAAACCGCGGATCGTCTTGATGCGGGCTGCGTCTGGATCAATCAGTACTTCAATCTGGGAGGCGGTGTCCCCTTCGGGGGATTCAAGGAAAGCGGCCTGGGGCGAGAGTTCTGCCTCGAGACGCTCAACGAATACACCCAACTCAAATCCATCACTGTCGCCACGTCGACGCCCACGACAAACCAAGGAAGCACAAATTGAAAATCTCGGGAAATACCATCTTCATTGCCGGCGGAACCTCCGGTATCGGCCTCGCACTTGCAGTGGGATTGCAGAACGAGGGGAACAAGGTAATCGTCGGAGGGCGTCGATCCGCTCTGCTGCAAGAGATCTCGGACAAGTACCCGGGCATCAGCACAGTCGTTATCGACGTGGACGACCCGAAATCCATTCGAACGGCGCATGAATCCGTCACCGAGGCATTTCCCGATCTGAACGTCCTCGTGACGATGTCGGGAATCATGTACCCGGAAGACTTGAAGAACCCGGACTTCCTCGACGTCGCCGAGAGAACCGTCACGACAAACCTTCTCGGAACAGTTCGCTTGGCCGGCCAGTTCATCCCGCATCTGATGACGAAGCCCAATGCCACCATCATCACCGTCTCATCCGCCGTCGGCTTCGTCCCGCTGCCCGTCACGCCCACGTACAACGCGACAAAGGCGGCGGTTCATCTCTTCACCGAGAGCATGCGCGTACAACTCGCCGATACCTCGATCCAGTGCATCGAACTCATCCCACCAGGAGTCCGCACCACGCTGATGGGTCAGGAGAACTCGGAATCAGCTCTGCCACTTGATGACTACATTGCCGAGACCATCGGCCTACTGACGGCGCACGACGACGCCACGGAAATCGTGGTCGACGCCGCCAAGCCGCTTCGCAATGCCGAGATCAACGGTGAGTACCAGCTAGTACTGAAGATGCTCAGCTGACACCCGAGTGTTGAGGCACATCGCAGTGCGGGGAGGGCAATTCGCCCTCCCCTTCGCTGCGGATTCTCAACGGAGAACCCGTCTATGCACCACTGCGGAGTCCACGAACTGCGTGATCGATGATCGAGCGCACAGTGTTGTCATCGATACCCGCGTGCCCGACCAACATCCGGTAGATCAACGGCCCGAAGAACAGATCGATCGCTTCCTCGGTGTCGATGTCTTCGCGAAAGTAGCCGGAATCCACACACCGCCGAATCAGTGCGGCGAAACCCCGACGACGTTCGTCGAGGAAGAAAGTGCGGAAGTATGCCGCCGTCGTCGGATCGTTGGCACACGCGCCGACAAGTTCGGCAAAGATCGACCCGAGTGGACCTCGGTAGAACTCTCCGATGTCACCTAGATAGTCGTTCAAATCGGCTTGCGCACTATCGGTCTCGGGAAATGTCAGATGACGAGCCATGAGCACGCCGAATGCTTCAGCAGCGATAGCTTGCCGCGACGGCCAGTGCCGATACAGAGTCACCTTGCTGACACCGGATTGTTCGGAGATCGCATCGATGGTCGCGGCCTTCATTCCACCGGATTTCAGAAGAGCTTCTGCTGATCTAAGGGCCTTCTCGTGAGCCGCCTCACTACGTGCACCGCTCGGAGGAGTCAGCAATCCCGTCTCGGCATCACCCGAGCCCCGAAACACGCCGTCATCGGGAGCGCGCTTACCCATGTCCACTCCTTAGTCCTTCAAGACCTTGCAGCACAGAGCATTTCCCGGCATCGAAGGACCCGGCACAGCCCAAGGCAGCAACTTGTCGCGATAGCTACTAGTCGTATCGTACACATGACGCCCTGGACCGAATCAGCCTGGCTACAACAACGAGCTCAATCTGCTTGCGTCCGCGCATGATTCAAACAACCAGCGCAAGCCTCTCATTTATTACTCAAAAGTAAGATAGCGTGTGGTCGTCATCACACCAGCCCGTCAAGTACCGAGGGACATACGAAACCGAAGGGTCGATCGTGGCATCGAGGATTCTCTTTCACGGAGTGGTGGCGCTGACAGCCATTGCACTCACAGGCATCACAGCACCTACTGTCGCCGCGCGACCGTCGGCGGATTCCTTCTATCAGTACGACGGTTCGGCACCGCTGTCGTCGTATCAGCCTGGGGCCGTTCTCAAAACGAGGACCTTGCCCTATCACGTCGTCAACATTCCGACCCCGTTGCAAGCCGTGCAGGTGTTGTAC
>NZ_JBFUJB010000043.1:0-14157 GCF_056401575.1 Rhodococcus sp. P4_E4
CGCAGACGCAGACAACACCTCCTGGAAGCCGACACCGTCGACCTCCGGATACACCGTCCGCAAAATCTCATGCCGCGCAACAACATCCGACACAGCAGCCTGCAGAGCCGCCACATCCAACAACCCCGACAACCGAATCGCCACCGGAATATTGTTCGCCGACGACAACGTATCGAAACGGTTCAAGAACCACATCCGCTGCTGCGCCAACGACAACGGCACCMGCTCCGGACGCACCCGAGCAGTCAACGCCGCCCGCGCACCCGAACCGATCTCCGACTCCATCCGCGCAGCCAACAACTCCACCGACGACGCCTCGAACAACACCCGCACCGGAACCTGCGCATCGAGCGCCTGCCCCAACCGCGCTGCCATTCGAGTAGCAATCAAAGAGTTTCCGCCGAGTGCGAAGAAATCGTCATCCAGACCCACTCGCTCGACCCCGAGTACCGCCGAGAAAACAGAAGCGACAATTTGTTCTACCGGCGTGACCGGGGCCCGGAACACCGCAACCTCGAACACCGGCTCCGGCAACAACTTCCGATCCAACTTCCCAGAGGAATTCAGAGGCAACTCGTCCAAGACCATGATCGCGTTCGGAATCATGTAGACAGGTAGCGATTCAGGAAGCGCATTCCTCAGGACTTCTACGTCGATCACAGAATCCGGGACAGCGATCACATATGCGACCAGCTGATCGCCCATATCGGTGGATGCCACAGTGACCACGCACTGAGCTACCGTCGAATGCGCCAGCAGAGCTGACTCGATCTCACCCAGCTCGATCCTCTGACCACGGAATTTGACCTGAAAATCGGTACGCCCGACATACTCGAGTTCGCCTGCGGTGTTCCACCACACCAGGTCCCCGGTGCGATACATCCGACTGCCACCGGGATTGATTTCACCGTTCGTGTCGCTCGCCTCCACAAATGGGTTCGCGACAAAGCGATCACTGGTGAGATCGGGTCGCGCGACATAACCGCGCGCAAGTTGATCACCGGCCAGATACAGCTCACCTGCAACGCCTACCGGCACCGGATGCAACCGACTATCCAACACGTAGACCTGCGAGTTCCACTCTGGCACACCGATCGGAGTACCTGTCGACTCCGATCCGTCGACCTCGTAGTAGGTGATCGAGACCGCAGCCTCGGTAGGGCCGTACACATTGTGCAAACCTGCAGAGGACACCCGAGCGAATGCACGCACCGTCTCAAGCGGCAATGCCTCACCGATCACGAATACGTCCCTCAGCGACACCAATGCGTGTTCCGGAACCGACGTCGCGAAGACGGTCAACATCGACGGAACGAAGTCCGTCAACGTCACCCGATGATCTTCGATCAGACCAGCCAGATACGCGGGATCTCGATGTCCGTCGTGAGATGCCAGCACCACTCTCGTACCGGACAGAAGCGCGGTGAAGTATCCCCACAACGAGACGTCGAATGTCGTTGCAGTCTTTTGCAGATAGACATCTTCTGTGCCGATGGCGTACTGATCCTGCATCCACAGGACCTGGTTCACGATGGCGTGATGCGAGACCGCAACGCCCTTGGGCTTGCCCGTGGAACCCGAGGTGAAGATCACGTAGGCGGCATTCACATCACGCAGTCGACCACGACGATCAGCATCGGAAACGACGGAAGGCGAATAGCTCGAGAGGTCAGCAGCATCGATCAACAGCACGTCGGCGCCGTTCGGCGCTACGAAAGCGTCCCTCGTCGTCGACAGCACACAGACTGGATCGGCCGTCGTGAGGATGTGCCCAATCCGCTCGGCGGGGTGATCGGGATCCAATGGCACGTAGGCTCCGCCCGCGGCGATCACCGCGTACATACCCACTACGAGATCGAGCGACCGACGCATCGCCAAGGCCACCAACGACTCGGGCCCAACACCATCGTCGATCAGCTTGCGTGCCAATTTGTTCACACGATCGGACACCTCGCCATAGGTCAGCGACTGGCCGTCGAACACCACGGCAACAGCATCGGGCGCCAACGCAACGCGAGTGTCGAACAGCGAAGCCAATGTCTCACTGTTCCCGACGTCACGCGCGGTGGAGTTGCGCGCAGTCAACAGCGACTCGCGCTCGGTCTCCTCCAACAGATCGATGTCACCCACAGTGATCGACGGATCCACGACCACCTGCTCGAGGATCCTGGTGAACCGATCGGCGAATCCACGAATCGTCGACTCGTCGAACAGATCTGTGGCGTATGCGAACTCGGCGAACATGCCGTCTTCGAGCGCATCTTCGACACGGGGAGCGAGAGTAAGTTGAAGATCGAATTTCGCGATACCGGCATCGAACTCGAGGCCCGACACCTCCAACCCCGAAAGCTCCAACGCATCCTGGGACATGTTCTGAAAGAACAGCGCGACCTGGAACAGCGGGTGATGTGCCTGCGATCGGGTGGGGTCCAGTACCTCGACCAATCGCTCGAACGGAACATCGCCGTTGCCGAGCGCCTGAAGGTCCGTCCTCCGCGTTGCCGAGACGAGTGCACTGAACGGACTGGCGAGGTCGACAGGAGTCCGCAGGACCAGCGTATTCACGAACATACCGATCACATCGTCGAGCGCCTTTTCGCCTCGCCCGGCAACCGGAGTACCGATCACGATGTCACTGGTACCGGACAACCTTGCGAGAAGCACGGCGAGGGCCGAATGCATCACCATGAACAGCGACGCGTTCCGCTCGCGTGCGAGTGAGTCCAAGCTCGACCGAAGCTCTTCGCTGACGGAGAAGCGATACGTAGCGCCACGATTCGAGGCGACGACCGGGCGGGGGCGGTCAGCTGGTAACGCAAGCACTTCCGGAGAATCACGGAGGACGGAGCGCCAGTGGTCCAGCTGAGCCGAGATCAACGAATTCGGGTCGTCCTCGTCGCCGAGGACCTCCCGCTGCCAGAGGGCATAATCGGCGTACTGCACCTCGAGCGGAGTCCAATTCGGAACGCCGTTCGAAACCCGAGCGGCGTAGGCAACCATGACATCCCGAGTCAGCGGACGCATCGAGAACCCGTCCGCTGCGATGTGATGCACAACGAAGGCCAGAACGTACGAATTCTCAGCAAGTTCGAACAACCCGACGCGAACCGGAACGGTTGACGTCACGTCGAAACCCTGGAGCGCGAAACTCAGAAGTTCGTTGTGAACGCGTGAGGCGTCGATGACCTTCGGTGTCAGTTCAACCGGCACCTCGGACGACGGGAGGACTACCT
The DNA here is from genome assembly GCF_056401575.1 of Rhodococcus sp. P4_E4. Classification (NCBI taxonomy): domain Bacteria; kingdom Bacillati; phylum Actinomycetota; class Actinomycetes; order Mycobacteriales; family Nocardiaceae; genus Rhodococcus; species Rhodococcus sp. P4_E4. Next base: position 3,234 of record NZ_JBFUJB010000043.1, read on the forward strand.
GCTGCCCTTGCCCACCTTGCTCCGGGTAGACGGTCCGGAGCGATTCGTGGCGTTCGATTACATCCGAAATCGCATGACTCAGCGCCGAAACATTCAGGGCGCCTTTGATATTCAAGGCGATCGGAATGTTATTGACGGCAGAATCAGGATCGAAGCGGCTGAGGAACCACATTCGCTGCTGAGCTAGTGAGAGTGGGATCAACGCCGGCCGTGGGCGGGCCACGAGCGCGGCCCTCCCTCCTGCCCCTGCGATCAACTCAACCTGCGCTGCCAAACCTTCGACGGTCGAAGCCTCGAACAACACTCTCACCGGAACCTGAGTGTCGAGCGCTTGACCTACGCGAGCCACCAACTGCGTTGCGACCAAAGAGTTTCCGCCGAGCTCGAAGAAGTCGTCATCCAGACCGACCTGTTCCAACCGGAGAACATCTCCGAAGACGCCGGCCACAGCGATTTCGGCGACACTCGACGGTGCCCGAAACTCGCGCGCCACGAACACCGGATCCGGAAGAAGTTTCCGATCCAACTTCCCCGACACACCCAACGGCAACTCATCCAGCACCATCACCACCGCCGGCACCATGTAACCCGGCAGCCGACCCGCAACAACTCTCTTCAACTCGTCAACGTCCACCACACCACCAGCGGCCGTAACGTACGCAACCAACACATCCTCACGCACAACCACAACTACCGACGACACCGACTCGTGCTCACGAATCACCGACTCGATCTCACCGAGCTCGATCCGCAAACCGTGCAACTTCACCTGAAAGTCACTACGACCGATGTACTCCAACTCGCCCGACGCAGTCCACCGCACCACATCACCCGAGCGATACATCCGCCCACCATCACCCGAGAACGGATTCGCCACAAATCGATCCGACGACAAATCCGGCCGACCCACATATCCACGAGCCAGCTGAACACCCGCCAGATACAGCTCACCCGCAACACCTACCGGCACCGGACTCAATCGAGAGTCCAGAACAAACACCTGCGTATTCCATACCGGAGCACCGATCGGCACCCCCAGAACATCCGCCGGCACCACCTCGTGGAACGTCACATCCACCGCAGCCTCGGTCGGACCATACAAATTGTGCACCCCGACACCCGGCAACACAGCCCACACGTCGGCAACAACACTCGCCGGCAACGCCTCACCTGACGCGAACACCCGAGTCAACGAAACACACCCAGCCACAGACGAATCCGTCACGAAAACCTCGAGCATCGACGGCACGAAATGCACCGTCGTCACACCCTCCCCCACAATGACCGACGTCAAATACCGCGGATCACGATGCCCATCCGGCACGGCCACCACCAACCGAGCACCAACCTGCAACGGCCAGAACAACTCCCACACCGACACATCGAACGTGAACGGCGTCTTCTGCAACACCACATCCGACGAATCCAACCCGTACTCGTCCTGCATCCACGCCAACCGATTCACAATCGCCGCATGCGAAACCGACACGCCCTTCGGACGCCCCGTCGACCCCGACGTGAAAATCACATACGCCGCATTCCCCGACAGCAAAGGCGAGACCCGATCAATATCCGAAACAGGGTTATCCGAAAAACCAGACACATCAACAACATCAACCTCGACCACCGGCACCACACCGGCATCGAATCCAACGTCAGAGGTACTGATCACGCATACCGGCGACGCCGACTCCAACACGTACGCATTGCGCTCCGCAGGCTGATCCGGATCTACCGGAACATACCCACCGCCAGCCTTGAGCACGCCGTAAACCGCAACCAACAAATCAACCGACCGACGTACCGCAACACCCACCAACGACTCCGGCCCCACACCCACCGAAACCAGGTACCGGGCAAGACGATTCACCCGCGAATCGAACTCCGCATATGACAGCGAAACACCCTCGAACGACACAGCTACCGCATCCGGCGACGCCTCCACCTGAGCATCGAACACGTCCACCAACGACACATCCGCAACCTCATGCGCAGTGCCATTCCACGACTCGAGCACCAAAGATCGCTCACCCGAATCGAACATATCCACATCGCCAACCCGCACCGAGGGATCGGCAACCATTGCTTCGAGAACTGAAATCAACCGCTTTCCGATTGATTTGGCAGACGACTCGTCGAACAGGTCGGTCGCATAGACCAGTGCGACGGTCAAACCACCGACCTTGTCCGCGGTGTCCGATTCCCACACAGTGAATTGGAGGTCGAACTTCGCGGCCGACGACTCTACGTCCAGTCCGGAAATGCGCAGTCCCGGAACCTCCAGACTTTGCTGCATGCTCTGTCCCAAGTTCTGCAGCGAGAGCATCACCTGGAACAACGGGTTCCGTGCCTGAGACCGGGCGGGGTTGAGTACCTCCACCAGTCGTTCGAATGGCACATCGGCGTGCCCGAAGCCGCTGAGGTCGGATTCGCGCGCCCGCGAAATCATGTCCCGTGCCGAAGCTTCGAGATCAACCTCCGTGCGGAGGACGAGTGTGTTGACGAACATTCCGATCAGGTCGTCGAGAGCTTGATCGCCTCGACCGGCGACCGGTGTGCCGATCACGATGTCCGAAGTCCCGGACAACCGCGCCAGCAGAATCGCCACGGCACTGTGCAACACCATGAACAGGGATGCGTTGTTGTCCAGCGCAATTCGATTGAGAGCCTGGTGAAGGTCAGGCTCGATCGTGAATGTGTGCCCGGCTCCCCGGTTCGACGCGACGCGCGGGCGCGGGCGGTCCGACGGAAGATCGAGCTGATCGGGGATACCGGCCAACGCGTGGCGCCAGTAGTCGACCTGGCGAGTGATCAGAGAATCCGGGTCGTCCTCACTGCCGAGAACTTCGCGCTGCCACAGTGCAAAGTCGGCGAACTGTACGGGCAGCGGAGCCAGATCATGCGCAATTCCCTGTGTCCGAGACACATAGGACGAAACGATGTCCTTGGTCAACGGTCCCATGGAGAACCCGTCACCGCTGATGTGATGGACGACGAACACGAGGACGAATTCGTCGGCGGTGGGTTGGAAGAGTGCCGCCCGAATCGGAACCTCGGTGGTCACGTCGAACCCCGGGGTAACGAAGTCGGTCACGCGCTCGACGATCGCCGACTCGTCTACCCGTATGGGAGTCAGGTTCGGTACCACGGCTGCAAGGTCGACCAAGCGCTGATATCCGACGCCGTCGACCTCCGGGTACACGGTTCGAAGGATCTCGTGCCGCTCGATCAAATCTTCGAGCGCGCCCTGCAAGGCATCGACATCGAGCGCTCCGCTGAGACGCAGCGCGACCGGAATGTGGTCGACTGCCGATTCTGGTTCGAATCGGTTGAGGAACCACATGCGCTGCTGCGCCAAAGACAGCGGAACCAACTCGGGGCGCTCGCGAGGGATCAGGGGAACGTGAGCCTTGCGGTCTTCTGAGATTTTCGCTTCGTCGATGAAGACGGCAAGTTCTGCGGCGGTGGGTGCGTCGAAGAAGTTGCGCATGTCGATGGAGATGCCGTGTTCGGCATTGATCCGCGCAACCACGCGAGTGGCGAGCAACGAGTTGCCGCCCAGTTCGAAGAAGCCGTCGTCTGCCCCTACCCGATCCTGCCCGAGTAGATCGGCAAAGATCGCGACCACGCCGGCTTCGGTGGGTGTCGCAGGCTCGCGGAACTCGACCGTCTTCGACACGAATTCGGGTGCGGGCAAGGCTTTTCGATCCAGCTTGCCGCTGGCATTGAGCGGAAACTCGTCCAGTTCGACGAACATGGCAGGGACCATGTAGTCGGGTAGCCGTTCACCCAGCGACGACGTCAGAATCTCTGAATCGATGCCCTCGCCGACGATGTACGCGACCAAGTTGTCACCGATCGTTTCGTCCGAATGGACGATCACCACGGCTTGGGAAACACCTTCACAATCGAGCAGTGCCGCCTCGATCTCACCGAGTTCGATGCGCAGACCGCGGAGCTTGACCTGAAAGTCAGTGCGACCGATGTATTCGAGCTGGCGGTTCGCTCCGACGCCGCGCCAACGCACCAGGTCTCCGGTTCGATACATCCGCGATCCGTCGGTAGTGCCCGGCCGAGCCACGAAACGGTCTGCCGTGAGATCGGGACGCGACACGTATCCCCTGGCCAGCTGAATCCCGGCAAGATAGAGCTCTCCTGCCACTCCTGAAGGCGACGGCCGGAGCGCGTCGTCGAGCACCAGGAGTTCGGTGTCTGCCACGGCCGCGCCGATCGGCACGGACACCTGATCTCGCTCACCGGTTTCGTAATAAGTCACGTCGACGGCAGCCTCGGTCGGGCCGTACAGATTGTGGAGTCCAGCACTGCTGACCTCGCGCAGACGTGCCGCGGTTCGAGCCGGCAACGCCTCACCGGAAGCGAACACGTAGCGAAGGGTTTTGACCTGCGCAACAAGGGGTTCGGCGACGAACACGGCGAGCATCGACGGCACGAAGTGCACCGCCGTCACTCCGCGCTCGATCATCGTGCGAGCCACGTACACCGGATCACGATGTCCGTCGGGTTCCGCGATCACCAGCGATGCACCGACCTGCAGCGGCCAGAAGAACTCCCACACGGACACATCGAAAGTGAAGGGCGTCTTCTGCAAGATCACGTCGTCGGCAGTGAATCCGTACTCGGTCTGACGCCATTGCAGGTTCGCGACGATGGCACGGTGAGAGACTGCAACGCCTTTGGGGCGTCCGGTCGATCCGGACGTGAAGATGACATACGCAGTGTTGTCCGCGCGCAGCGGCGCCAACCGGTCGGCGTCGGTGACAGTTGTCTCGGCACGACCCGACAAGTCGAGGGTGTCGACGTCGAGCGTGGGCGTACCGTGCGGCAGCACCACGGCATCGGACGTACGTGTGAGCACAGCCGTGGGCTTCGCGATCTCGAGTACGTAAGCGAGACGGTCGGCAGGATGATCCGGGTCGAGTGGAACGTACGCGCCGCCGGCCTTGACGATCGCGTACATCGAGACGAGGAGATCGATCGATCGACGCATCGCGAGACCGACGAGGCTGTCCGGTCCGACACCTGCCGCGACGAGTTCACGGGCCAGGCGGTTCGCTCGCGCGTCGAACTGCGCGTAAGTGAGCTGCGTTCCGGCGTAATCCAGCGCGAGCGCATCCGGCGTCCGCTCGACCTGCTCGTCGAAGAGTCCGGCTAGGGTCACGTGTGCGTCGGCCTCGGACGCGACCTCGACGATCGAAGTGCCGTCGGCGATGAGCCGGTCGACCACCGCGCCGAGACCGTCGGCCTCGCTGGCGATCAGCTCCGGCAGCACCGTGGAAACGACAACAGGAACCAGGGCATCCGCCCCCAATGCCCCACCCATCGCGGTGTCGAGAGTGACCAACTCGTCATTGAGTCGTCCGTAGCTGATTTCGGTTCCACCGTGGCTCAGGGCCACACGATCAGGATCTACCGCCGCAACTGCAGCTACCAACTTCGGCAGATCTTCGATCGTCAGCGACTGCGGTCCCGGAATACCGACGGACATCTACACTTCCTCCAACTGACTTTCGTGAAGTGCGCCCCGGCCGAGCACAGCGTTCTGCTCGGCCGGAGGCGTTCACTGGGCAAATACTGAATGTTACCCGGCCGTACCCCCACGGCCCGCTGACACCGACTGTGCGTCAGCTATCACCGAGCTCACAAGTGTGGCGAGACCGTCGACGCCAAGTGCCGGCAGGATGCCCGGAACAAGGCCGGCGAGCGACACCGAAACCAGTGCATCGGGAGCCAGAGCAGCGCCCATGGCGGTACGCATAGCAACGAGTTTGGTCGACAACTCACCGAAGGTGACCGCCTGATCACCGTGGGTGAACGCAATTGCCTCAGGATCGGCGGCCGCCGCCGCGGCTGCCAGTTCGGGCAGATCTGCCGCGGACTTCGGCTCGGCAGCGCTCGCTTCCTCGCGTTCCTGATCGGTCACGATGTCGATCGTACGAATCACGACCCCGGGATCGGTCACCAGTTCTTCGAGCACCCGCCCGAATCGCGCCGCGAAAAGAGCGATGGTCGATTCGTCGAACAGGTCGGTCGCATAGGTGAAACGCATCCTCAGCCCGGACAGCACCCCGGCATCGTCGAATTGCTCGATACCGGTGAGCTGCAGATCGAACATCGCCTGATCGAAACCGCTGTCGACCGCAGAGAGTTCCAGGCCTGGGAGTTGGAACGTACCAAGAGCCATGTTCTGGAATGTGAGCATGACCTGGAAGAGCGGCGAGTATGCGTGAGAGCGCTCTCGCCCCAGTTCGTCGACCAACCGCTCGAACGGTACGTCGGCATTGGCGAATGCCGACAAGTCCTTGTCCTTCACTTGCCCCAGAAGGTCGACGAAAGTCGAAGCAGGAGCGATCTCCGTTCGCAGGACCAAGGTGTTGACGAACATCCCGACAAGATCGTCGAGAGCCCGCTCACCTCGACCCGCGATCGGCGTACCGATTGCGATGTCGTTCGATCCACTCATCTTCGCCAGCAGCACGGCCAGGGCAGTGTGAACCACCATGAAGACTGTCGAGTTCTGCTCCCGTGCGATCGTCGCGAGCCGGTCCGTGGTCTCGGAATCGACGGCAAACTCGAATTCCGCACCGCGCATGCTCGCGCGCGCCGGCCGCGGCCGGTCGGTCGGCAGTTCCAGAAGCTCCGGAGTGCCCTTGAGCTCGTTCACCCAGTACGCGAGTTGACGGCCCAGCTGACTGTCCGCGTCCTCCGGCGATCCGAGGACATCACGCTGCCACAGCGTGTAGTCGGCGTACTGCACCTCGAGCGGAGCCCACTCCGGCGTCTCCCCGCCGGTACGTGCGGTGTACGCAACCATGGTGTCTCTGATCAACGGAGCCATCGAGAAGCCGTCACCGCTGATGTGGTGAATGACAACGACGAGGACCCGCTCGGATTCGTCGACCTCGAAGAGACGGATTCGCAACGGAACGGCTGTCGTGACATCGAAGCCCTCGCGAACTGTGTCAGCCACCTGCTCGGCGACCGACGCTTCGTCGGTTGCGATCACTTCCAGTCCCACCGTCGCTGCGGAGCGAGGCAGGATCATCTGAACCGGTCCGTTGCCCTGGTCCGGGTATACCGTCCGGAGCACTTCGTGACGCTCGATCAGATCCGACACCGCGGAGTGAAGTGCGTCGACATCGAGAGCGCCGGACAGCCGGATCGCGACCGGGATGTTGTACGCACCCGAGGTCTTGTCGAACTGATTGAGCACCCACATACGTTGCTGCGCCAACGACAGCGGGATCTCGTGCGGACGCACCTGGGCCACCAACGGTGGGCGGCCACCCGATCCCGCGTGTTCGAGAACCCTCGACGCCAATGCCCCGACAGTCGAGGCCTCGAAGATCACACGGACCGGAATCTGCGCGTCCAACGCCTCACCCAGCCTCGACACGACCTGCGTCGCGACGAGAGAGTTTCCGCCGAGCTCGAAGAAGTCGTCGTCGAGTCCGACCCTCGCCACACCGAGTACGTCAGCGAACACACCCGCCACGATCTCTTCTACGGGGTTGGTCGGCGCACGGAATTCGGTCGCCTCGAATTCGGGGTCGGGCAGGGCTTTGCGATCGACCTTGCCGTTGATGTTGAGCGGTAGTTCGTCCAAGACCATCAATGCCGCCGGCACCATGTAACTCGGCAACTCAGCCACAAGAGTCCGCTTCAAGGTTTCGACATCGATGCTTTCCCCGCTTTGAGGAACGACGTAGCCGACAAGTCGATCACCGGTACGCGCATCCGACTTGGCCACCACCACAGCGGAGTCCACGCTGGCCTGCTTGCGAAGAAGCGCTTCGATCTCACCGAGTTCGATGCGGTAGCCACGGATCTTGACCTGGAAGTCGGCGCGCTCCACGTAGTCGAGTTCGCCGTTCTGCGTCCACCGGACGAGGTCGCCCGTGCGGTACAACCGCGAACCCGCGTCACCGAAGACGTTGGCCACAAATCGTTCCGACGTCAGATCCGCGCGCCCGTGATAGCCGCGAGCAAGCTGGGCACCGGCGAGGTAAAGCTCCCCGGTGACTCCGACGGGGACCGGATGCAAACGCGTGTCGAGCACGAACACCTGCGTGTTCCATTCGGGGGCACCGATCGGCACCGACGTCGTATCGTCCGAACCGACGACGTGCGCTGTCACCGAGACCGCGGCCTCGGTCGGACCGTACAGATTCACCAACTGCGCGTCGCTGAGTTCTGCAAACTCGGTGGCCGTCGCGGCCGGCAACGCTTCACCGATCGCGAGCACCTGACGAAGCGATTCCGGAAGACTATTTTCCGACGCCGACTGCAACATCGCGAGCATCGACGGCACCACGTGGAGCGTCGTGACCTTCTCCCGCGTCATCAGGTCGAGCAGGTAGCTCGGGTCCTTGTGACCTTCAGGTTCGGCGATCACCAGTCGTGCACCGGAAGTCAGTGCCGACCAGAACTCCCAGACCGAGAGGTCGAAGGTTGCCGCCGTCTTGAGCACCATCGCATCGGATCGGTCCAGGCCGTACTGATCGCGCTTCCAGAGAATCTGGTTGACCACCGCCCGATGCGAGATCGCGACGCCCTTCGGCCGCCCCGTCGATCCCGACGTGAAGATCACATAGGCGGTGTTGTCCGCTCGCAGTGGAGCACTGCGATCCCCATCGGTAACCATCGCGTCCGCGTAGGACGCGAGATCGATCGTGTCCATCTCGATCACAGAATCACCGAACGCCGGATTCTTCGCAGTGGTCGAGGTAGTGAGGACGCAGACCGGATCTGCCATGGTCAACACGTACTCGATGCGATCGGCCGGGTGGTTCGGATCGATCGGTACGTATCCACCACCTGCCTTCACCACCGCGTACATGGCGACCAACAGTTCGACCGATCGCTCGATTGCCAACGCGACCAACGACTCAGGACCGACACCGGTTGCAATCAGATGGCGTGCGAGACGGTTGACACGTGCATCGAACTCGGCGTAGGTCAGCGACGTGTTCCCGGCGACCAATGCCACCGCACCTGGGTTCGAACCGACCTGCTCGTCGAACAGTTCGACCAGAGTGGCTCCCGGGACGGGGTGATCGGTGTCGTTCCAGCGGTTCAGGATCCGGTCGCTCTCGGACGAATCCATCAGCGCGAAGTCGCCTACGGTCAACGACGGATCCGACGCGATCTCCCCGAGCAATCGCACGAATCGATCGGCGAAGTCCTGCACGGTCGACTCGTCGAACAGATCATGCGCGTAGCTGAACATCGACGTGATGCCGGCTGCAGATCCGTTGGCGTCGTAACGATCACTGACGATCAACTGAAGATCGAACTGCGCGACCCCATTGTCGATATCGACACCCTTGACGGTGAGTCCCGGAAGCTCGAGCCCTCCGGTTTCCATGTTCTGGAACAGGAAGCCGACCTGATAGAGCGGATGACGAGCGGTCGAACGCGGAGGGTTGAGCACCTCCACGAGTCGCTCGAACGGAACGTCCGAATGTGCGAACGCTTGAAGGTCGGTCTCCCTGACACGTCCGAGCAGGTCGAGGAACGGCGCACCGCTGTCGATCTGCGTACGGAACACCAAGGTGTTCACGAACATGCCGATGAGATCGTCGAGTGCCCGCTCACCGCGTCCGGCAATGGGCGTACCCACCGCGATGTCCTCGGTTCCGGACAGTCGAGCCAACAGCATCGCGAACGCAGTGTGCGTGAGCATGAACAGCGTCGAATTGTTTGCCCTGGCAAGACCGCTCAGCCGAGCATGCAACTCTGCATCGATATCGAAGTGCAGGTAACCGCCGCGGAAGGACTGCGTCGCGGGGCGCGGCCGGTCAGCTGGAAGTGCAAGCTGATCAGGCAGCCCGGCGAGAGCATCGCTCCAGTACGCAATCTGCTGCGAAGCGATAGATCCCGGGTCTTCCTCACGGCCCAGCACCTCTCGCTGCCACAGGCTGTAGTCGGCGTACTGAACGTCGAGAGGAGCCCAGGACGGTGTGTACCCGGCAACCCGCGAGGCGTATGCGGTCACGACATCTCGAGCGAACGGTGCCATCGAGGAACCGTCGGCGGAAATATGATGAATCGCGACACCGAGTACGTATTCGTCGGAAGCCAACTGGAACAACCGGATACGAATCGGGATCTCGCGTGTGACGTCGAAGCGCGTCGACGCCAGCGCGACCAACTCACCTTCGAGTTCGTCCACGCCGGTCGGTTCTGCGACGATTTCGTCCGACCAACTCGACACGGGCTTGACGACCTGCACCGGACCGTCTCCGATTTCCGGGTAGACGGTTCGAAGTGATTCGTGCCGCCCGATCACATCAGAGATGGCCGCGCTCAGCGCCGAGACATCGAGATCACCCTGAAGGCGCAGCGCCATCGGGATGTTGTATGCAGCAGCGCTCCCGTCGAATCGGTTGAGGAACCACATACGCTGCTGCGCCAACGAAAGCGGAATCCGCTCTGGCCGTTCGACAGCGGTCAGCGCGACTCGCCCACCCGAACCGGTCCGGCTTTCGGCATGTGCCGCGAGATCCTGCACCGTGGACGCTTCGAACAGAACTCGAACCGAAAGTTCGGTATCGAGAGCATCGGCGATTCGCTTGATCGTGCGAGTGGCGTTGAGGGAGTTGCCGCCGAGCTCGAAGAAATCGTCATCGAGACCCACCCGATCAACACCCAACACCTCAGCGAACACCGACGCGACGATCTCCTCCACCGCCGTCACCGGAGCCCTGAACACCGCGGCCTCGAACACCGGCTCCGGCAACAACTTCCGATCCAACTTCCCCGAAGCATTCAACGGCAACGCATCCAACACCACAAACTGCGACGGCACCATATACGACGCCAACCGCTCCCCCACACCCACCTTCACCACATCAACATCAACCGAAGACCCCACCGCAGCAGTGACATACGCAACCAACTGATC
>NZ_JBFUJB010000044.1:0-13540 GCF_056401575.1 Rhodococcus sp. P4_E4
AAGCAAAGAAATCGTCATCCAACCCGACACGCTCGACCCCGAGAACATCCCCGAACACCGACGCGACGATCTCCTCCACCGCCGTCACCGGAGCCCTGAACACCGCGGCCTCGAACACCGGCTCCGGCAACAACTTCCGATCCAACTTCCCCGACGCATTGAGCGGAAACGCATCCAACACCATGATCAACGACGGAACCATGTACGACGGCAACACCGTACGCAGCGAATCCGTAAGCGCCACAACATCAACCACCGCACCCGACGCCGGCACCACATACCCAACCAAGCTGTCACCCGACTTGGAGTCAGAGTGCATCACGACGACGGCGTCGTTGACGTTCTCATGTGTGAGCAGGGCTGATTCGATCTCACCCAGTTCGATCCGCTGACCACGCAACTTCACCTGAAAATCGCTACGGCCGATGTACTCCAGCTCCCCCGATTTGGTCCATCGAACCAAATCTCCGGTGCGGTACAACCTGGCGCCGGCTGATCCGAACGGATCGGCGACAAATCGCAGCGCCGTCATAGCAGGCTCACCGTGATATGCACGAGCCACCTGCGGTCCACCCAAATACAGTTCACCGGCCACACCCACCGGCACTGGCGCCAACCGGCCGTCAAGCACAACAGTGGACGTGTTAGCGACGGGCGAACCGATCGGGACGACCATCGCCTCAGAAGTCGCCTCCCAAGCTGTTACCACCTCGACCTCGGCAGGCCCGTACCAGTTGTGCAGGCTCGCCGACGCGTACCCGCTGAATCGGCGTACGGTGTCGGCGCTCAACGCCTCTCCTGCGACAAAGACGCGACGCACCGACTCCGGCAGCGGCGCGGGCACCGCGGACATGAATGCGTTCAACATCGACGGAACGAAATGCACAGTCGTGACCCGCTCTTGCGCAATGGTTTTCGCAAGATAATCTGCGTCCCGGTGTCCGTCGGGAACCGCGATGACCAGTTTCGCTCCAGTTTGGAGAGTCCAGAACAATTCCCAGACCGAAATGTCGAAGGTGATCGGCGTTTTGTGCAGTACCACATCCGAGCGATCAAGCCTGTAGGTCGCCTGAGCCCACACCAACTGGTTCACCGTTGCGCTGTGTGTAATCGCAACGCCCTTGGGGCGACCTGTCGAACCTGAAGTGAAGATCAGATACGCCGTGTTTTCCGATCGCAAAGGCGAATTGCGTTCAGAGTCGGCTATCCGGCGAGATGGGAACCCGTCCAAGTTCAGAGCCTCGACAGTCACCATCCGTCGACCCGTCGACGCGAACTGATCGCGAGCGGTAGTCAGAATCAGTACCGGATCCGCCGCCTCTACGACGTACTCGGTGCGTTCTGCTGGATGATCTGGATCGATAGGAACGTAGGCGCCCCCAGCCTTCAGAACGGCGTAGACCGCAACCACGAGGTCAATGCTCCGACGCATCGCCACACCGACCAACTGCTCAGGTCCGACTCCTTCGGAAATGAGGTGACGCGCGAGTTGATTGACCTTGGCATCGAACTCCGCATACGTAAGTTCAATTCCGTCCATGGCCAACGCGACAGAGTTAGGCGTCCGCGCAACCTGCTCGTCGAACAACGAGACCAGCGTCGCATTGTCCGAGCACAAAGAACCGGCCGAAACAGCTTGCGCCAGTACCTGTTCACTCTCGCTCTGTGAGAGTACGGGAATATCACCCACCAGTACGTCCGGAGTTGCGGACACTGTGTTCAGAATTCGCAACAGACGATCGACGAATTCCAACACCGTTGATTCGTCGAACAGGTCGGTTGCGTAGTTGAACGACCCGTGCATCCCCGAGGGTTCTCCCGACTCGCTGATGACCTCGGACAGAGTGATCTGAAGGTCGTATTTCGCCGTTCCCGAGTCCGCTTCGATCCCGGAAATCGTGAGTTCTGGCAACACGAACTGCGTTTGCGCAAAGTTCTGGAACACCAACAAAACCTGGAACAGCGGTGAATGCGCAGTAGAACGCACGGGGTCGATCTCATCCACCAACCACTCGAACGGCACATCCGCATTGGCAAACGCCGATAGATCGATTTCACGCACCTGCTCCAGGAACGAACCGAATCCTTCCGACGCTTCGACGTTCGTGCGTAAGACCAGCGTGTTGACGAACATACCAATCAGATCGTCGAGTTCGGCCTCGCCGCGTCCTGCGACAGGAGTACCAAGGACCACGTCCGGAGAACTGCTCAGTCTGGACATCAAAACAGCCACCGCCGCGTGAATGACCATGAAGACAGTCACGTTGTGGCCCTCTGCGAGCCTCGACAAGCCTGAATGAAGGCGTGCATCGACTGTGAAATCGACTGTCGCTCCGCGCAATGACTGAATCGCCGGCCTGGCACGATCCAAGGGGAGATTCAGGACCGGCGGAACGTCAGCCAACTGCGCGTGCCAGTATGCAATCTGCTTCGACGCGATCGAATCCGGGTCGCCGTCCGAGCCCAACATCTCGCGTTGCCACAACGCATAGTCCGCATACTGCACTCCGAGAGGCGCCCACCCCGGAACTACGCCCCGAGATCGGGCCTCATACGCGACCATGACATCGCGCCCGAGTGGACCGACCGAGGAACCGTCTCCGGCAACGTGGTGGATCACGACAACCAACACGTAGTTGTCAGAGCCAAGGCTGAACAGTTTCGCTCGAACGGGGACCTCAGCACCGACGTCGAATCCCTGTCCGACAACCTCTGCTACGCGCAGCATTACAGACTCGGCGTCGACCTCGACTGGACTCAAGTCCAGCACGACATCTTCGGGTGGAACAATTACCTGCATTGGTCCATCTGTATCGCTTGGGTACAATGTTCTGAGCGACTCGTGCCGTGCCAGGACATCGGAAACAGCAGCTTTCAGCCCCGCCACGTCCAGCTTCCCTGAAAGCCGGATCGCGAGAGGAACATTGTAGACCGGCGACTCTGGGTCGAGTTGGTTCAGAAACCACATCCGTTGCTGTGCAAGGGACAACGGCACCCGCTCCGGGCGCACCCGAGCAGTCAATGCCGCCCGAGCACCCGAACCGATCTTGGTCTGAACTCGGGCAGCCACGCCCTCGACCGAGGACACCTCGAACAGCACCCGTACCGGAACCTGCGTATCGAGCGCCTGCCCAAGGCGGGCAACCATCCGAGTCGCAATCAGCGAATTGCCACCCAAAGCAAAGAAATCATCATCAAGCCCGACCCGATCCACACCCAACACCTCGGCGAAAACCGAGGCAACCGACTCCTCCACCGGAGTCACCGGAGCCCGGAACGCCGCAGCCTCGAACACCGGCTTCGGCAACAGCTTCCGATCCAACTTCCCCGAAGCATTCAGCGGGAACGCATCCAACACCATGATCTGCGACGGCACCATATACGACGGCAACACCGACCCCAACGAATCCACAAGCGCCGCAACATCAACCACCGCTCCCGACGTCGGCACCACATACCCCACCAACTGATCACCGGTCTTGGTCGACACCACCGCCACCGACGACACCGACACCGACACATCGGCCACCAGGGCCGACTCGATCTCCCCCAACTCGATCCGCTGACCCCGGAACTTCACCTGGAAATCGGTGCGCCCGATGTACTCGAGCTCCCCCGACCAGCCCCACCGCACCAAGTCCCCCGTGCGGTACATCCGATCGCCGACACTGCCATGAGTGAACGGATTCGCCACGAAGCGATCCGCCGACAAATCCGGACGAGAAACATACCCACGAGCCAACTGATCACCCGCAAGATACAACTCACCCGCAACACCCGCCGGCACCGGACGCAATCGCGAATCCAAGACGAAAACCTGCGAATTCCACTGCGGCACACCAATAGAAGCCACACCACCGTGGACAGCATCCGTCACATCCGCGAACGTGATCGACACCGCGGCCTCGGTCGGACCATACAAGTTGTGAACCCGCGCGCTTGAAACAACACCGAAATCGCGCACCGTCTGCGCCGGCAACGCCTCGCCGATGACGAACACATCACGCAGCGAATCCAACTGGCTGGCAGAGACTTCCCCCGCGAACACCGACAGCATCGTCGGCACGAAGTCCGTCACCGTCACACGCTGATCAGCGATCACCGACGCCAAATACCCCGGATCCCGATGACCGTCATGAGTGGCCACCACCAACCGAGCACCCACCGCCAACGGCAAGAAGAAGCCCCACAACGACACATCGAACGTCGTCGCAGTCTTCTGCAAATACACATCCGACCCAGTCAGAACATACTGACCCTGCATCCACGCCATCTGATTGACGATCGCCTCATGCGAAACCGCCACACCCTTCGGCTTCCCCGTCGACCCCGACGTGAAAATCACATACGCAGCATTCGAACCACGCAGCGGCGCAACACGATCCACATCCAACACAGGCGCATCCGAGAACCCGGACACATCCAACTCGTCAATCAACACCACATCGAACTCACCCGGCAACACCACACCGTCACCAGCAGTGGACAACACACACACCGGCGCCGCGGTCCCGAGAATATGACCATTGCGCTCGACCGGATGATCCGGATCCAACGGCACATACGCCCCACCCGCAGCAACCACCGCATACATACCCACAACAAGATCAACCGACCGACGCATCGCCAACGCCACCAACGACTCCGGCCCCACACCCACCGAAATCAGATACCGCGCAAGACGGTTCACCCGAGACCCGAACTCCGCATACGACAGAGACTGTCCCTGGAACATCACCGCCACCGCACCCGGCGTCGCCGCCACCTGCGCAACAAACCCGTCGAGCAACAAAGCGTCGTCAGTCAACTCGTGAACGGTGTCATTGACCGTCACCAACACCTGCGATCGCTCGTCCTCACCGAGCAACTCCACATCCCCAACAACCGAATCAGGCTCCGCCACCATCGCTTCCAGAACACGCACCAACCGCTCCGCAAACGAAACAACTGTCGACGCGTCGAACAGATCCGTCGCATACGTCAACGACATCGGCATCCCCACACCGACGCCGTCCTCCTCCAACGGCGTCACCGTCAACTGCAGATCGAACTTCGCGATCTCGACACCGGCGTCGAAACCGGCAATCGACAGTCCCGGCAACTCCACGACATCCTGCGCCATGTTCTGAAAGAACAGCGCAACCTGGAACAACGGATGATGGGCCTGCGACCGCGCCGGATCAAGCACTTCCACCAAACGCTCGAACGGCACGTCCTCGTTGCCGAACGCCCCGAGATCGACCTCACGAACCCGACCCAACAACGCCGAAAAAGACTCCGAAGAATCCACCTCGGTCCGCAACACCAACGTATTGACGAACATACCGATCAGATCGTCCAGCTCCGGCTCACCCCGCCCTGCGATCGGAGAGCCCACCACAACGTCGTCACTACCGCTCAGCCGCGCCAACAACACCGCCAACGCCGCATGCACCACCATGAACAACGACACATTACGATCAAGCGCCAACTGCTCGAGCGCTCGATGTAACCGCGCCTCTATCGAAAACTGGTAACTCGCCCCCTGATTGGATGCCACCAACGGCCGCGGGCGATCCGCCGGCAGCTCGATCCGCTCCGGCAACCCCGCCAACACCGACGTCCAATACCCCAACTGCTCGGACATCAACGACGACGGATCGCCCTCGGACCCCAACACCTCACGCTGCCACAACGCGAAGTCCGCGTACTGCACCGCCAGCGGCGCCCACTGCGGAACCTGACCACCCGCACGCGCCACGTACGCCACCGACACATCACGCACCAATGGCCCCAACGACACGCCATCAGCAGCAATATGGTGAATCACCAACGCCAATACAAACTCCGACGAGCCCGTCTGGAACAAACGAACCCGCAATGGCACCTCGACCGTGACATCGAACCCCTCTGCCACCACTGGCGTCAGCACACCGAGCAAGTCGGCCGCGTCGACAGTTTCGGGCAATACAGTTCCCACGAATTCGTCCACCGGAAGTACTTGTTGGAACCCGATGCCCTCGAATTCCGGGTAGACGGTCCGCAACACCTCGTGCCGCGCAACAACATCCGACAGCGCTGCGGACAGTGCCGAAACATCGACGGCACCGGACAACCGCAACACGATCGGAATGTTGTTCACACCAGACACAGAGTCGAATCTCGACAAGAACCACATCCGCGACTGTGCAAGGGAAAGAGGTATCCGCTCCGGACGAGAGCGAGGGGCCAAGGCAATTCGCACATGCCCCGCTGAATCTGACAGAACAGATGCAAGTCCGGAGACTGTCGAGTACTCGAACAGCGTTTTGACCTGAACCCGCACATCGAAAGCCGCACTGAGACGCCCGGCCAATTTCGCAGCAATCAACGAGTTGCCGCCGAGTTCGAAGAAGTCGTCGTCAGCGCCGACTCGGTCCACCCCCAAGAGTTCTTCGAATACGCGCGCGACCAGGACCTCACCAGCGGAGGATGGCGCTACAAACTCTCGGGCCTCGAATACGGGATCAGGAAGTGCTGCCGAATCCAGCTTTCCTACCGGCGTCAAGGGGATCTCGTCGATGACAACGACAGCCGCCGGAATCATGTGACGGGGAAGATCCGTCTTGACCACTGCCAGGACGTCATCCCCGGACAACACGGCTCCAACTGCAGGAAGCACATAAGAGATTAGAGCCGTTTCACCGCTGGGCAACACTCGCCCGAGAGTTGTCACAAACTCGACCCGTTCGTCGAGTGCGATGACCGCGTCAATTTCAGTCAACTCGATGCGGAAGCCACGGATCTTGACCTGGGAATCGGACCGTCCGACGTATTCGACGCTACGATCGCCGGCAGCACTTTCCGTCCACCGCACCACGTCCCCCGTGCGGTACATTCGTTCACCCTGGGCCCCAAAGGGATTCGCGATGAATCGATCGGCCGTCATTCCTGCCAAATTGTGGTATCCGCGCGCAACCTGCGGCCCTGCAAGATAGAGCTCACCCGTAGTCCCCGTCGGTACAGGCTGCAAGCGAGCATCCAATACCAAAGACGCTGCACCACGAATCGGACCACCGATCGTGACGGGATCACCCGCGCCGAGTTCCGTCATGTTCGTGACGATCGTCATCTCGGTCGGGCCGTACGCGTTGAAAAAGTGGCGTCCGGGCGCCCACTTCGCGACCAACTCTGGCGGACACGCCTCACCCGCGACCACGACGACAGCAACATCGTCGAGTCCAGATGGATCCACCGATGCGAGCACCGAAGGAGTAGCGCCGACATGCGTCACTCGCTCTGTCTTGATCAGCTCGGCTAGCTCGGGCCCACCGTAGATGCTCGATGGGGCAATCACCATGACGGCGCCTGCTCCGATCGTCTCGAGTAGTTCGAAGATCGATACGTCGAAGCTTGGAGTCGTGAAGTGCAAAACCCGTGAATTGCCGTCGAGCGACAGCATGCGAATTTGCTCTCGCTGCAGGACGGCTAGCCCCGAATGCGAAACAACAACACCCTTGGGTCGCCCTGTGGAGCCGGATGTGTAGATGACGTACGCGGCGTGCTGCTCACGCAGTGTTCTTACCCGCTCGTCATACGTCACTGGCGCGCCGGAGACAGCGGCCAACGACTCGACAGTGTCCGAAGCATCGATCGAGATCCACCCGACCGAGTCAGTTAACCCGGCGCGTGCACCCTCAGTGGTCAACCCGACCGAAACTCCAGAATCGCTGATCATGTAGGCCACGCGATCGGCTGGATAGTTCGGATCAACCGGGACGAAGGCGGCGCCGGACTTGGCGACTGCCCACAGTGCCAGAACGGACTCGATGGACCGCGGTATCGAAATTGCAACCCGATCCTCTGGCCCCATGCCGCCGGCGATCAACAATCTCGCCAAACGAGACGATTGCTCGTCCAACTCTGCGTATGACAGCGAACGTCCTTCGAACCGCAACGCCTCCCGCTCGGGCCCCAGCTCGACGGCCGCCGCCAGCAGTTGCGGAAGCAACGATGTGCTGGCACGACGGCCGCGTGCCGGACGCTCTCGACGTGCCTTGCGAGCTACCGACGTCCCTGGCGTCACACCATCGGAGCTCATGCGGTCACGACCTGCACTCGAACGGCATGCTGGAGGAACACGTGCTGCGTCAAGACAATTTCACCTTCGCTTTGGTACTGCAGTTCGATCAGTATTCGCAGGAATCCGATCACTTCCGAGGTTCTACCCTTGACCTGGGCAAATCGCGTTCGACGTCCCGGTAAAGCCCCAATAGTTGATCGGACACACCGAACCATTGTTACAGCTGTCGCGGAGTGGACATCATCGGACTGTTCGGGATATGGGAGTCCATCGACTTCCTGAACGGCGGCGTCAGCTCAGAGTCCACGTCGCGGGATCACAGGCCAGGCGTAGATCAGGCAGACCTCCTTCGACGACATCTGTGAAGACGTCTGTCGGACCAACCGCGTGCGAAACCCACTCCTCTTCAAGGAGCTCGTGTACCTCTGCGTCCTTCGCCTCTTCCGAGGAAAGAAGTACGACGCCACCGACCGCCCCGCCAAGCAGAATCGTCAGAACCGATGTTTCATCGTCGTCGGGACCGAAGTACATCAAACGCGATTCGTAGTCGACGTCGTGCTTTTGCGACATAGCATCCAACTTCGCTGCGAGCTCTCCATGGGTGATCTGGTCAGAGTGTGATCCGGTAACCACGACCGCGACGTCGTCCCCACTCAGCGGACGAAGCCGATCCGTGTAGTTCACGGAACGACTCGAATACGACGCCACCAATTCGACAACCCCGGACTCGTTCAGGTCGAGGATCGTATCCAGCGCGACATCAGAATCTGCACTGCCCGAAGTCAGCGTCAAGGCCACACTCGGGTTTGTTCCTCTTCCAGGCGTACGCGCTGCTCCTGTTGTAGTTCCCACGAGTACTGCCGCGCCTGCTTTGGACAGCGCCCAGATCGCCACTACCAGTTCGATGCCACGCAGCCCTGTCATCGCAACTGCGTCACCCGGGCCGATCCCAAGACTGATGAGGTGGCGCGCAAGGCGAGATGATCGTGCATCGACCTCGTGGTATGTCACTTCCTCTTCATCGCACACGACTGCTACGGCGTCAGGATCAGCCTCAACGGAGTTCGCCAATCGCTGTGGCACGAGTCGGCCCGTCGAAGCGCCAACGGCCGGGGGTGGCGTTGTGTCCACGGAGCCGAGGACTTCTGCTCGTTCGGAGTCGGTGAGCAGTTCGATGTCACCGATCGGACGTGAAGGATCCGAGGACACCCGATCGAGAACGCGTACGAATCGCTCGACATGTGCGTCGGCGGTCGCTTGGTCGAAAAGATCGGCGGCGAAAACCAAATGGCCAATCAGTCCTCCTGTGATCGGATCAGAACTGAGATTGAGTTGGAGGTCGAACTTCGCAGTCGCCTCCACACCCTCGACTGCCGAGATCTTCAGATCCGGCAGACTGAACTCGGCTCCTGCCATCGGTTCGACCGACAGTGCAACCTGGAAAAGCTCGTTCGCTGACGCCGACAACGCGCCGGTAACTTCCTCGAACGGTATGTCGCCGTTCGCAAATGCCTCGAGATCGACATTTCGAACCAGCGAGACCAATTCGCCGAATCCTGCTCCGAGGTCCGGAGCGGTCCTGAGTGCGAGCGTGTTGACGAACATTCCGACTATGTCGTCCAGTTGCTGCTCACCTCGCCCTGCTACAACTGTTCCGATCGCGAAATCTCGGCTTCCGCTCAACCGTGAGATGAGAACTGCAAGCGCGGCATGCACAACCATGAACAATGTGGCGTTGTGTTCGCGCGCAATCTCGTTGAGCCGCGTCGCCGTGTCCGCACTGACGGAGAACTCCGAGACACCGGCCTTTGCAGACATCTGCGCGGGTCGCTGACGGTCGGAAGGCAATCCGGGCGTCGACGACACACCGTTCAACGTCCGGCGCCAGAAGTCGAGTTGCTGTGCAGCCTGCGAGCCGATCTCGTCGACGCTACCGAGCACTTCGCGCTGCCAGATCGCGAAGTCCGCGTACTGAACAGTCAACGGCGTCCACGACGGCGCGGTACCGCGCATGCGGGCCTCATAGGCGACCATCATGTCTCGGGCCAGAGGTCCCATCGATTCACCGTCAGCGGCGATGTGATGAGCGACCAAGACGAATATGAAGTCTGCCGGCCCCAACTCGAGCAACCCAGTGCGTACAGGTACTTCCTGAGCTACGTCGAATCCGGTCGTCACCAACTCCACGACGCGATTGAACGCCGCGGCCTCGTCGTCCACCTGAATCGTTTCGAGAGGCGAAAGGAGTTCGTCGATCGCGACGATTTTCTGAACCGGCCCTTCGATGTCACTCGGGTAGCTGGTCCGGAGCGACTCATGTCGAACCAAAACGTCGTGAAGAGCCTGGCGCAAAGCCGCGACATCCAAGTTCCCTGTCAATCGCAGAGCCAACGGAATGTTGTATGCCGCAGAACCGGGATCCATCTGGTTTACCAACCACATTCGCTGCTGGGCCAAGGACAGAGGAAGACGTTCTGGACGTTCCCGCGCCTCCAACTCCATCCTCGCACCGGAACCTGCGGTCTTTTGCGCTACTGCAGCCAAACCTTCCACTGTCGAGTTCTCGAACAGCACGCGCACCGGGACCTGCGCATCGAGCGCCTGTCCCAATCTTGCTGCCAACCTGGTAGCGATCAACGAATTACCACCCAGCGCAAAGAAATCGTCATCCAGACCGACCCGCTCCGCGCCCAACACATCTCCGAACACCGACGCAACAATTTCCTGCACCGCTGTGACCGGCGCCCGAAACTCTGCTGCCTCGAATACCGGTGACGGGAGAGCCTTTCGATCCAATTTGCCCGAAGCATTGAGAGGAAGCTCGTCGAGGACAAGAACCTTCGAGGGCACCATGTACGTCGGAAGCACGGCCCGGGCAGACTCCAGAACTTCGGACGCATCTACTGCAGTTCCCACGACATACCCGACCAGGCTGTCGCCGAACGTCGCATCGCTGTGCAGGACGACCACCGCATCTGAAACCGCCTCGTGCGAGATCAGAGCAGATTCGATCTCGCCGAGTTCGATACGCTGCCCCCGCAGTTTGACCTGGAAATCCGATCGGCCGATGTACTCGAGCTCGCCCCGACCGTTCCACCTGACGAGGTCGCCGGTTCGATACAACCTGCTGCCGCCATCTGAGGCGCCCCTTTCCCCGCCCGCAAAGGGGTTGGCGACGAAACGCTCCGCCGTCAACGCTGCTCGGTTTCCGTATCCGCGACCGACACCGACACCACCGACATACAACTCGCCGATCACGCCCGGCGGCACCATACCCAACGACCGATCCAGAACGAACAGATCCATGTTCGGCACCGGTGCACCGATCGGAACGCTGACGGTGTCATGCGCAGTCACTGCGTGGAACGAGACCACGTCCGACGCTTCCGTCGGGCCGTAACTGTTCACCAGGCGTACGCCGCCTGACAACAAACTGCCAAGACGATTGAGCCGGATCGACTCGCCTCCAAGGAACACAACATCGAGAACGCTCAGAGCAGACTCCTCATCGGAATCCACCACGGCTTCGAATGCGCTCGGCGACATGTTCGCCACTGCGACGTCACCGTGCCCGACGCGAGCGACGATCGCATCCGGATCGAAACCGTCTGAGGCAAGCACTGCGGTCCGACCGCTGCTCAGCGCTGCCCAGACGTTCTTCTGCGTCAGGTCGAAACTGGGTGAAGACGCGATCAAAAGACCACCAGTTTCGGGCAACTCGCTGCGATACCAGGCCACCGTATTCTCGATGCCCGCCATCGGCACCAACGTCGGCTTCGGACGACCAGTCGAACCGGATGTCGAAATGACATACCCCAAGCGGTCGCCCGCACCGAGCTCACGCCATCGATCCGTCGGCCCCTCCACAATCGGCGAATCGCGAATGATGCTGTCGAGGACGATGACGTCCACCGCCAGATCGAGAGTCGTCGTACTCACCGCACATCGGGCGCCAGTGTCGGCAATTATCGCTTCGATCCGATCCTGTGGGTACGACGGATCGATCGGCCCGTACGCAGCACCCGCCTTCCACGCCGCCAACATACCTACGACCCACTCGACCGACCTCGGCACGATCAACGCGACGACGTCATCCGGACCGACGCCGGCCGCCGTCAATCGCTCGGCCACCACGTTTGCGTAGGCGTCGAGTTGCCCGTAGGTCAGCGCCTCGCCATCGCACTCGACGGCAAGAGAATCAGGGGTCTGCCCAACCTGTTCGTCGAACATCGCAGTCAGGGAGGCGCCTGCCAACGCTGTGCGCCCACCAGTGGACCAGCTGAGAAGGTTGCTGCGCTCAGCAGCGGTAAGTACGTCGATATCACCCAACCGAACTGACGGATCAACAGTGATCTCAGCAAGGATGCGCCCGAACCTGCCGGCAAAGCCTGCCACCGTCGACTCGTCGAACAGATCCGTCGCGTACGTGAACTGCGCCGCCATCCCCGCTGGTGCGCCCGCCTCGTCAAACTGCTCGACCATGGTCAACTGCAGATCGAACTTGGCCGCCACCGTGTTGGCGTCGATTCCCGCAACTGTCAGATCGCCAAGTCGAAGCACCGACTGCTCCATGTTCTGGAACGACAGCATCACCTGGAACAACGGATTACGAGCCTGCGACCGCGCCGGATTAAGCACCTCCACCAACCGCTCGAACGGCAGATCTACATGGGCAAATGCACCCAGATCGCCCTCACGAACCCGACCCAACAACTCCGAGAACGACTCCGAAGAATCCACCTCCGTCCGCAGCACCAACGTATTGACGAACATCCCGATCAAATCATCGAGAACCTGCTCACCACGACCCGCCACCGGAGTACCGATCGCAATATCGGACGTACTCGACAACCGCGCCAACAACACCGCCAACGCCGCATGCACCACCATGAACAACGACGAATTCGATTCGCGCGCAATCTTTTTCAGAGACGAGTGCTCGATTTCGCCGATCACGAACGCATGCTTGGCACCGCGATTGGACGCCACCGCAGGCCGCGGACGATCAGCCGGCAAATCCAACTGATCCGGCAACCCCGCCAACGCCGACTCCCAGAACCCGATCTGACGCGAAATCAACGACGACGGATCATCTTCCGAACCAAGAGTCTCCCGCTGCCACAACGCATAATCCGCATACTGCACCGCCAACGGCGCCCACCCCGGAACCTCGCCTCGAGAACGAGCCTCGTACGCCACCATCACATCACGCGTCAACGGCCCCATCGACACGCCATCACCACTGATGTGATGAACCACCATCGCCAACACGAACTCCGACTCCGACACCGCGAACAACCGCGCCCGAACCGGAACCTCCACCGCCACATCGAAACCGGTCGACAAGAATTCCGTCACCGCACCAACGACATCGGACTCCGACACCGCCACCGGCGACAAATCCAACCGCACCCGATCCGCAGACAACACCTCCTGGAAGCCGACACCGTCGACCTCCGGATACACCGTCCGCAAAATCTCATGCCGCGCAACAACATC
>NZ_JBFUJB010000045.1:0-13093 GCF_056401575.1 Rhodococcus sp. P4_E4
CACGCGATCGAACCAGCCGTGGAGAACCAAGACTTACGGATATCAGATCGGCTGGTCTACAGAAGATTTCGACTGGGCCTGTCAGATTCACCGCGGAACACTCGACGCTGCCGGGATCGAGTCCCTACAGCAGCAACTACACCCCGGACAGTCGATTGTGGGTACGCCTGAACTTGTCTTCGCCGGTACCGACGGGCCCTGAGCAGGGTGGGTGATGTTTGCGAAGTTGATAGAAGCACTCGACCTGGTGACAGGGGAGCGACTCTACCGACTCTCAGAAAGGCAGCCACATGACCGAAACAGCCGCTCCCACACGCTTTGTCGTAATACCCCGCACCGAAGAACGCGGCGGATACGAAAACAAGTGCTTCACCCACTACGTCCAAGACAACCGCGGCCGCTACTGCCTACGCGGACCGATGGTCCAGTCGGACG
This sequence comes from Rhodococcus sp. P4_E4, assembly GCF_056401575.1. NCBI lineage: Bacteria > Bacillati > Actinomycetota > Actinomycetes > Mycobacteriales > Nocardiaceae > Rhodococcus > Rhodococcus sp. P4_E4. The sequence goes on from NZ_JBFUJB010000045.1 coordinate 436, forward strand.
CGGAATGGCTCGCGAACAAGATGAATACACAGTTGGACTAACCAACAGGCAAGGCCCGCACCGGATTCGGTGCGGGCCTCACTGCTGCACTCCTACGCCGGGGCAGGACGCTCCGGCATCTTCATCATGATCAATTCCGCGCCATCCTTGTACCGGTACGCCCACCGACCATCCGAAGTCAGCACCGGGCCGGCCCCGGCCCTCGTCCGGGGCCGGGCTCCACCCTTGAACCTCATCCGGTTCTGCACTCTCGCTCATCTCGCTATTGTCTCAACCTCCGAAAACCGGCCGAAACCAGTACAAACCCGCGCACAGTAGAGCAATGAGCGCCGCCACCGGAAAGCCAGTGCCGCCGATGCTCGCCACACTCGGGCATCCACCCACGGGAGAGCGCTGGGCCTTCGAGTCGAAATGGGATGGCCAAAGAGCCATCACCACAACAGGTACCGAGTCGCCCGTGCTCTGGTCGCGCAACGGAAACAACATCAGCGCATCATTCCCCGAGATCGTCGATGCACTCCGCTCTGTGCTCGATCACCGAGAAACCGTCCTCGACGGGGAAATCGTCGCACTCGGACCTGACGGTGTCCCGTCCTTCTCCCTGTTGCAACGCCGCATGCACGTCCTGCGACCCACCGCTCAGCTCCGCAACGAGGCCGTGACCTCGTACTACGTGTTCGACATCCTCGACATCGACGGCACCTCCACCACCGATCTGCCCTACCTCGAGCGCCGCGAAGCGCTCGCCAACCTCAGCCTCGAGCACCCGCGCATCAAAGTCCCGCCGCACTGGCTCAACGTCGACGGCCCGACCATGCTCGAGGTAGCCCGTAAACATCATCTGGAAGGTATAGTCGCCAAGAATATTGCCTCGATCTACCAGCCTGGCAAGCGATCTCGGGATTGGATCAAAACGCCTCTGAGAGCTAATTGTGAGGCCGTAGTGTGCGGCTTCCTCCCCGGATCGGGAGGTGCGGCAGGAGGAGTCGGATCGCTGATCCTCGGCGCCCACGACGATTCGGGGGGCCTCAGATATATCGGAAACGTTGGTACGGGCCTGACGGATCGGCAGCGCCGCGAACTGCGCGACAAGCTCGTCGAGCTCGAACAATCGATCAGCCCGTTCACCGTCGAGCCGCCGAGAGCGGTCACCCGCAATGCTTCCTGGTCAAGACCTGTCCTGGTCTGCGATGTGGAATACAGGGAGTTCACCGGCGGCAGCCTTCGGCATCCATCCTTTCGGGGGCTGCGCAACGACAAAACCGCCGATGAAGTCAACCTGGATTTATTCGACTAGATGCAACATAGCCGCGTCGGTGCGGCTGTCGTTTGCCCAGGAATCTCAACCTACGACAGTCATGGTCGAGTGGCGTCGAGCGCGGCGGATCATCAGGTACTAGATGCATCAATGTTGCAATGGATGCAACTGTTCTCTGCCAGAACTGAATTCCCTCAGGAAATGCCGTTTACGGTGCATCCGACCACTTGGCTTCGTCCTCTGCGTTGTAATGGGTAGGGGCGATAGGGCTTGAGCCGGGAGGCAAGGTGGTGGAATTGCGGATCATCGTTCCTGAGGAACTGATCATGGACGGGGTAGTCGATATTCCGAGTGTGGGCGACCATGTCGAGTACACAATTGCGTTCCGACAAGCGGGGGCAGCGACGCCTCCACGCTTCTGCACCGACGTTGAAGCGCGAGTGGAACAGTTGAACGAGGGCCGATTGTCGCAAGATTGGATCGACTCCTGTGGGCAGAACCACCCGGGGACGTACGCGATGTTGCTCTATGGAGATCGGTGGTGTGCCTATTTCCGGTCGACCACCCCTTACGAGGGTGTTGTGCAGTTGTCGGGGGTATTCGAGGCCGACTGGGCTGGGGTAATCCCTGCCGAAGCGCAAGTCGCTGGAACGGTTGTGGATCGGCAACTGATCACCCGGACCAGCTCGCCTGATACCGATGGCAGACATCGCGTAGGGGTCGACGTTCTCGGACCCGTCAGAGAAGGTCAGAGTGGGTTTAGGTCCGGGTTGGTTCCTGAGATTCCCATCCCTGCGGACCCTCGGGGCTGGAGCAGTGCGATGCTTCCGCCGCGAGATGGCCCCTGGGTCAGGGAAATCGGGATACTCGTCGATCTGACGCTGACGTGATTGCGTGGGGTGCCGGTGGTGAGGAACGCGTCTCAACCTCCTGGCGATCAGCTGGTTCGGTAGCGTGCGTCCATGAATGTTGAAGAGAACTGGCGCAGGCTCCACGATTGGTGTCTGAGGGAAGCTCCGGTTACGGCTGCCGCGATTGATGCGCCGGCGGACACAAGTGTCATCGACTCGGTGGAAGCCGCGACGGGAAGGAAGTGGCCGACTGAGCTTCGGACGTGGTTCGGTTTGCAGAACGGAAACCCCGACGGTGGGCATTCGGCCTTGATATTTCCGGAGTTTCAACCGTTCCCATTGGACCGCGTCCTTTCGGTGTGGGAATCGATGACAGGCCAGTGGGCGGAGACGACGACAGCTGTCGGCGGCATCACTTTGCTTGATCAGCCGGCCGGAACTGTTACCGGCACATACCTGTCTGCGTACATTCCGATAGCCGGCAACATTCGCGGAGATCTGCTGTTCGTCGACACCCGGTCCGGGCAAGCCAGCGGATGTGTACGCGAATTTCTCGGAGACAGTGCTGACCAGGGAACTACCTGGCCATCCGTCGCCGCACTCTTGCAGGATGTCGCTTCGTCGTTGGAGCACGGACAACCGTGCGGCGGTTGGGTTCCGAGTGTGGACGAGGGCTGGTTGAGTTGGGATTTCCCCTAGGTGCCGAGTTTTCGGACATCTGCATCCGGTCGGCGGCGGAATACGATCTTGTAAACACCCGGGGCGAGAGGATCACAACATGTCGGAACGCATCAATTCCGCCTACGTACGGTCCACTCCGCAGTGGGATGCACACGTGCTGCGCAGTGGACAGGTCCTTCGACTGGCCGGCGACGACATCCCGGATCCGAGACTGGCAACGCAACTTGACGCCCTGAACCGTCCTGAACGATCCCGCACCGAACAACTGATTCGTAGCCGCGATCTTCCCGACGATCGAAAGGTCCCTCAGGGGGATACGGAACTTCGCGCGTCATACGACATAGCTCTGCACTTCAAGACCAACTCAGACATCGATCTCCGGTTGAACAGCCTGCGATTGTTCCGCACCGGGCTGGCTTTTCATGTCGTGGCCCACGAAACAACAGTCGAACAGATGCCATCTCTGAACCAGCCGAGCAACGAACAGATGAATTTCGGATCCCGGATCAAACCCGGTGAACCGCACAGAATTCGACTTATTGTCGACACCATCACCGGGCCTATTCTCGCGAACTCGACCCACCCCGGCGACTACCCCGACGACCCGAACGAGCCGTGGTTGTACAGTGGCCGTTCGTGGCGTGGTATCGCCGAGAACCTGTTCGGCATCACCACCGGCGGCGAATACTTCCTCAGCCCGCCGCCTCAGGGGCCATTGTGGATCACCGTGGCATATCCCGAGTTCGGCCTGGCCCCGACAACGATCGAATTCGAGTTACCGCAATTGCTGTGAAGGAATACTGCACGTTTCGAATACTGCACATCCGCCAGTCGACCTTCCCGGTCGGCACTGAGCATGTTGTTTGAAGATGCGCTATCCGGGAAAGAAATCCAGTTATGAGTACAGCTGAACAGACCTATCATCCGGGACAAAAAGCGCCGGTCAGCGGCTTCTACGAATGCGACTGCGGTGACGCTCGCCGGGTCAGCACCGATGTTGCCGGCCACGTGTTGCCGCCGTTGCCGCAGGGTTGTTCGGGCGGGGTGTGGCGGTTGAAAGAAGCTCGCCCCCAATAGAGGCAGATGACGAAGCCGCCGGCACCGAAATGGTGTCAGCGGCTTCACAGGGTCGGTGCCCGTCTTGCGCCTCTCGGCAAGTGGCCGCTCGAAGCGGCATTTCTGGGGTGGTACCCGGGGCAAAGAACCGAACACCGACAGCCTCTACAACGAGCATCCCCGCAGAGTTATTCCGAGCCGCTGACCAGTGCAACAGGTCATTTTCGGGTGATGATCGTCCGCAACACGAAGCGGAACACCACCGCGATACCGGCTCCGACAGCGACACCTGCCACCACGTCGGCTAGAAGAACCCCGACAGTGACACCGAGAACGGTGGCGGCAGCGACCGCTAATGCAACATCGGCAGATGCCGGCCGAGGACCGTTGATCGCGCTACCCCTTTCCCTGCTTGTGACGTCTTCGCAGAGATCATCACACGACACCTGAGCGTGGAAGTCGGACCCACACTGTTCAATGGGACAGGAACCGGTTAACAGGAGGTCAGGCCATGTGCGGTCGCTACGCCAACCGAAGCTCAGATAAGGAATTGCAGTCGTTCTTCGACACTATGCAGACCGTGGGCGATGAACTGCCCCCGTCGTACAACGTCGCACCCACTCAGCCTGTTCGCGTGATCCTCGAACGAACGCTGCACGAGGACCCTGACCCCGGTCCTCAGCGCCAGCTCAGGACTGCCCAATGGGGCTTGTTGCCGGGTTGGTCAAAAGACCGGAAGATGGCGTCCAAGCTGATCAACGCCCGCAGTGAAAGTGTCACGGAGAAGCCGTCGTTCAGAAATAGTGCTTCCAAACGGCGCGCCATTATCCCGGCCACGGGATATTACGAGTGGATGAAAAGTGAAGCAGGGGCGAAGATTCCCTACTTCCTTCACGGCAAGGACAACATCCTCGCGATGGCCGGACTGTACGAATTGTGGCCCGATCCTGAACTGCCCGAAGATGATCCGAACAGGTGGGTATGGACCTGTACAGTCCTGACTCGGCCAGCCAGCGATGCCACGGGACACATCCACGACAGGTCCCCGCTGATCCTGCCCGAATCGTTCTGGGAACACTGGCTCGATCCGAAACTCACCGACAAAGGTGAAGTCCAGGCCATGATCAACTCCGTGCCGGAGCCGCACCTCGAACCGTACGAAGTCTCGACCACTGTGAACTCTCCGGGGAACAACGATCCGAGCTTGCTCGAGCCAGTGGCCCGACAGTAGCGATCTAGACCTCTTTCGATACGGTTCTGATCGAACTTGTGTTCGAGTATCCTGGGTGTGCGAGAAGTACGCGCGGATCCAGGAAAGCGGGGCGACGATGAACCAACAGCCCCACTCATCAGCAACAACGGTGCTGACCAAAGCGGAAAAGCTCGAACAGCTACGCCGCAAGATGGCTTCGATTCCTGCCCGCTCGGACGGCACCGAACCCGCTACGCCGTCGGTGATGCTCAAAGCCGTCGGCGAAAAAGAGCCGACTCCGATCGTGGCCACGGCGCAATCAACCCTCAGGATGCTTCCCGTTCCGGGCCCGATCGGTGATCTTCTCCCACGCGGCGGTTTGGCCAGAGGAACCGTCGTCAGCGTCGACGGCGCAGCATCGGTCCTCATTGGACTACTCGCCACCGTCACCGCTGGTGGAGGACACGTCGCCGTGATCGGAATGCCCGGCCTCGGACTTCTCGCCTTCCACGAGCACAAAGGTCGCCCTCGTGTCCCAACCAAAGGACGCCGAAATCGACTGCGCCGCAATTCTGCTGGAGGGTTTCGACGTCGTTGTCCTGGGCCTCGCCGGTGGCTCTGTGACGCCCTCACGGGGAAGAGCGGTCGCTGCACGTGCGAGGAGTAAGGGATCGCTGCTCATAGTCACTGAGGGGCAATGGGACGGTCCGGATCTGCGGATCTCGTCTCGCGTCTCCGGGTATTCGGGATTATCAGCGGGGAGAGGGCGAGTGACCGGCGTTCAGCTCGACGTCGCGGCCGCCGGCAAGGGATTCCAGCAACGCACCGGACGCATGGAGATCCGCGACGAGAGCGGACAACTTCGCTGGGCCGCCGTCGACGACAACAGCCTCGCCGCGACACCGCCATTGAGGGCTGCACAGTGATCAACACCGACCACTGGACCGAACGCTGGCCCGATCACCCCGTGATCAGGACATTTGACCCACCGAGGGCAGTGAAAATCGACATCTTGTAGACCAGGTTTGAACGTGTCCAGTGTCCAGTAGCTGGTCGGCATAGTGTTAGGTATGCGGCGATCTCGTACAGGGCTCATATCGGCAGTTTTGGTCGCCCTTCTGGCAGTGGTCGGGGTGATCGCCTTCCGCGTCCTCGACGATCGACGCGCCCCCGCAGCGTTGCCATCGGGAGTGGCGGTCGATCACGCGACATGTTTGGCGCCGGAAGTGCTCGCGGCCGCGATCCCTGTGCCGGTCCAGCCCCCGGAGTCGTTACCGGACCCTCTACCTCCTGCGGGCACGGTTCCTGACAACTTCGAGCCGACATCCGCAGTTGTGTGCCAATTCCTCGAATACACAGAGGATTCGAGCGAGGCAGTCCTTCTACAGACAACCAGGAGGGGAGACATGACGCATGTAGTCGCGCAGTTGAATCGAGAGTCGCTCAAATCGCCGTGGTTCGGTGAGTGCCCCACGGCCTCAAGCATTCCCACACCGGTGGTGTGGTTGGTTGACGCCACAGGAAACGCTGTCAGGGTTGCTTTTCCCGTCGATGGAACATGTCGACTACCACTCCCGGAGGCGTACGAGGCAGTGATGAATCTCGCGGTGCACGACGATCAGATCTACCGTCTTCCGCTCAAATTGTGACGCCGGAGGGTTGCATGCCTGATAGCTGGCTTGCAACCCTCCGACCTGGGGATGTGAAATCTATTCCGTGGTGAACGGGTCGACCGGATCGGCGATCGCGTCACGCATGACGGTCACTGCTTCGGGTTCGTTCGCTGTTCCACCTCGTTGCTGTGGAGCTTCTTCGATGGCCTTGGCCTCGTCGACGGGAATCTCTTGCTGGCCCGCGAATGCGATGACGGTGTAGAAGTTTACAGCCGGGTCGAACACGAGTGAGAGCACGTATGCAGATCCGACGTCCAGCAGGGGAACATCGTCGAGGATCGTCAGGGTGTTGGTGTCCTCGGAGATTCCACCAGTCTGCGAAACGATAATCTCCTCGCCTACATCACCTTTCAGAACAGAATTGACGTGAATTTTGTGTTGGGTTTCGGGGATGGCACCCATCCTGGACGTGGAGACCAACTTTTCGGTGACTGTTCCCACGACGACGGTATCGGCTTGAAATGCCACCATCTGCGGGTTGGACACGTCGTACGGGAATAGGCCGTCCACCGTGTCGACTTGATAGGGCGCCGTAACGGCTGGAGCAGTTTGTCCAACCGCAGAGCTCGAAGGCGGCGGACTTGAACACGCTACAGAGAATGCAGTGACCGTGGCGAAGGCGAATATGGCCGTGGCGGGTTTCAAGATGTGACGTCTTGTCATGGGAAACTCCACATCTGCTTGAGAGCGGTTTTGTCGACGATGTTCAGCTGAGTGACATCGCTGCTGACCGGGTCCATTACGGCCGTTTTGCAACTATGTCCCATTCCCAAAGCATGCCCGAATTCGTGAGTGACGACATTGTTGCGTCGAGACGTGGTGTTGAATACGCCGTCCCCGTCCAGGTAAGCGTCATTGAACACAATGGTCTTTTGGCCCTTGCTGTAAACACCGACGTTTCCGCCAGGGACGTTGACATCGCTGATCGTCACATTAGCGAGATTCGGATCCGAGGACGGGTTGACTTGCACCAGTCCTTGTCCGTTCCACTGGGAGCGCATGGATGCGACAGCACTGGTGTACTTCGTTGTTCCCTTGTACGTCAGCGTTTTCAGTGCACTACTGGCGGACTCGTTGCCAGGATTGATGAACGAATCGTCCGCGCCCGAGGTGAGGTATTTGTTTCCGTTGAGGAAGGTTTGCCCTAAGCCGCCGTATACGGTGTTCGCGGTCGTGTCCGACGCGCATTGGTAGGGATCCGTGGTTGGGAATCCGTAAGGTCCGGTTTCCCATCCGCTAGCGCCCCACTGTGCCCGAAGATCGCCCTTCGTTACATACGCGGCCAAGGCGCCGTTTTGGTAAGTGATCGCTCCACCCTGGAAGTTGTTGTAGCGGCCACCGACAGCTGCCTCTTCCGAGGTGACCGGGTATCCGAGGTCTCCCTTTTCATATCCAACGGCCGGTGCAAGGTATTTGGCCAGGATGAGCCCTCCGACTTGACGGCCACGTCCGGGATCGACCGCCGCGGTCCAGAAAATTCGATTTGAGTAACCGAATTCCTGCCACCGCCCTTCGCCCGACCAGCCGGCGAGCAGTTCATCGCTGGTCGGTTCCCCAATTCTGGACGATCCGTTGGGGTTGAGGAAACGGATAAATTCCTGCTCGATCGAACCGAAAATCCAATGCCCATTTCGGTACTGATCCGCGTGTGCAACACCGGGTGCTGCCAGCAGGGTTGCGACGATGGCCGAAAAGATGACGAATGGTGTCATCAAACGCGAGCGGGCGCGCGGCCAGCGGTGAATCTTCAATGGAATGTCCTTCCGCGTGAATGGAACATTGCTTCGAAAACCAAACCGTTTGGTGTGCTAAACCTAAATCAGTGATTTGGAATCGAATCGAAATGCTTCATTGCGAAGGGATAACGATTTGACGGCTAAGGTTTTGTTCCAAAATCGTCTATCGGCGCGTTGCCCGCCCGTTCTGCTTTTGTGGTCTTGATGAGCCACTGGTCATTGTCCAGTAGTGCACAAGACATCGGCCGCGCCCTCCCGCTCGGACGCGGGGGAGCATCACGCGCCGATCACGTGAGCATGCGCGTCAAAACATCCGCGCTCTACATGTCCGGATACCTCGACGGCATTCTCAAATTCTGGGCGAGAATGCACGACGGGCAATGGCTGGCAGGGGTGACCGTGTACGTCACCGATGCGGGCGGAACCAACCTCGTCGAAATCGACATGCTCGTGACAGCCGACGCCATCACCGAAGTGCCGGCCACCTCCTGAGCGAACCAAAAGGGCCGGTGAGCAATGCACTCACCGGCCCCACGCGTACAAACTCGACCTATGTCACCAGTTCTGGAGGATGTAGATGTTGTTGTTCCAGATCGCAGGATCGGTGAGCGAGAAGGAGATTTCACCGCGGTGGGACGCTGTTTCCTCGACCAACTGATCGATGCTGGCGTAGACGTACTGGCCGTCACCCTTGTAGATCGAGCCTTCGCCGAGGGCGATGCTCCAGTAGTCGTTCGGAACAACCTCGAGGAAATCCGCGGCATTGGTGTCGGCAATGAATTGAGTTTCGTTCGGATCGAATCGAATGCCGACATACCCGTTGCCGGAGTACGGGGTTGCGGCAGAAGCGGCACCCGCACCGAGGAGAGCGACAGCACCGGCTGCGACCGGGACCAACAGCGCAGCTACAGCTATACGTGAACGGGACATCGAAACCTCCTGTGACGCGAAGGCTGCATCGACCGCAACCAACTTGATGTAACTGACGGTATCGCAAAAGCCGGTAACTGAACATTTGCCGCAACATGACGTCGGTCACATCAGCGGTAGCGGAAAGCCCCGCAATCTGGCCATTCATACTTTATGACTAGGTGAAACAAGACTTTTCGCCCTTAAGTGCGGATGCGGAAACGGTCCGTTTGCCGCTTTCAGTTCCATATGAGTAAATGCCTGGCACTCAACCCGGTCGGTCGGATCACCTACTGCATCCGCCTGCCCGGCGGCCCGGCCACCTGCGGTGTCCCCCGAAGAGAACTCCGCTTCGCTCCGTTCCGGAAAAGCGTTTTATTTGTTTTCCCTTCTGGCCTTCCGATTTTGACCGGCGGTGACCTGCGCGCAACCGCTGACTCCGCTTCGCTCCGGCCTTCGGCGCGAAAGACTTTTTCAACCCGCACTCGCAAGCTCGCAGAAAAACTCTTCCGCTCACCAATTGCACTCCGGCCCCCTAATGCCGGTCCAACTCTCCTATGCCAGAAGGGCAAAAAAATTGGCGGGGCACGGGATTGGTCCCCAGCCACGAACGAAAGGTCACCGATGAGCGAGGACTACGACTACACCGAGGGCGACGACTACAGCGCGGCAACCATCCATTACGCCGGACTGACTTGCGGGTGCGGTGACTACTCCTGCCCTCGCATGCACGACGACGCCGCGCAGTGCGTCAACGCCGAGTAACGACAACCACCCATTAACCTCGAGCAAAGGAAAAAACGATGAGCAACGAGACGAACTGCGATTGCGGCCAAACCTCCTGCCCTGCAATGGCAGACGGCACGCAGATGTGCAGCTACCCGGACCCCGGCGACTACGCCTGCACCGCGCAAAGAGCTGGCGACGAGGACTGCATCTGCGGTTGAGCGACGACCCGCCACCCACCACCACCACAAAGGAGCCCCACATGAGCACCGAAACCGACACCCTCGCACCCGCGCTCGGGATGCGGAGCTCACACCTCAGTAGAGCACGGCCGTGTGAGCGTCCCAGATATCGGCCATGCCCTGGACGAGTTTCAATGACAGTGAGGTCAGAGATTCATCAGCGAAGCCCCCCGGGTACGGCCAGATGAAGGTGCTCAGTAAGGAACCAGCTCCTGCCATACCCCCGAAATTGATGAGAATTTCGATGTTTCCGTCGTCGGTGAACAACCTGAGTTGATGCCCGAATGAGAGTGGGTAGATCCCGCCTGCGGCATCAGGAGACTTTCTGCTCTCGATCATTGCGGCTTCGAGGGAGGTCGCTGTCTGAGGGGTGATGACCTGACCACCATTCAAGGCCAAAGCCTGCTCGACCGCGACGCCGTCGGGAAGGTCATTCCTCACGGAGCGATACATGTCGACGTCAAAGACCGGATCAAACTTTCGAAGGAACTGCAGTGACCGCGCTGCCAGCGCTGCGGTGACCGATTCGGCTTCCGGCGGTCCCTTCCGCGCGATGACTTTGACGGTCAACCCGGACGTCGGATCGAGGCGTAGAGATGAGACTGACAACGTCACTCCTACTCGAAGACGATCGGCCAATCCGAACAGGCTCTGGCGCTACACCGGATACCCGAACGCTGCGCGTACTGCCACGATGTCGGCGGCAGCGACCTCCATTGGCTTGTCTCCCAGCCGGATCAACGTGCCAGTGGGCAGTTCCTCTACCACCGCAGATTGGGGCAGCATGCTGCGATCGAGTGTGATTCCGGAATGGAAGTACGTCTCCCATCCCACCTCGACCTCGCCTTTCGACCGATTCTGAAGTTTCCTGTAGTCGCCGATGCTCCATCGAGCCCGATCCGGTTCCCAATGTTCGACGATCACTTTCATGATCGCGTCTCCGATGCCTGGGTCGAGCAACCGTCGCAGTTCGGAGGGAACATCCTTTTCCGTCGGCAACGCCACCTGAACACTGTTGGGTGCACTGGTTTCCACGCCGCCGACCCAGGCGATGATCGCCCGCGCGGTTCCGTCTTCCGGCGACAAACTGATGCTGTAGCCCGGCCCCGGGGTATCCGAGTATCCCATCTCCCCGGAGCGGGAGTGCTCGAAGATTCGCACCAACCCGTCCACACTGAGATCCGCAGTACCTCGACTTCGCTGCTTCGTATTCACCCACGGCAATGCCCAATCCGGGTCGATCGCTTCCAGGTCGTCGAGGAAGGCCCGCATCGTCTGCGCCACCTCCTGACTCGTCTGCACCCGCGTGCCCCAATATCCGATCACTGTCGGCCATCGCCCGACTATGCTCATCGCCCCGTCCTTTCCAGCCATTGCGTAATAGTCTCCACCGTCACACCGACGACATCTGCTTGCTCGAAACCTTCCCTGGCGAGTTCAGCGTATTGCTCGTTGAGCATCACCCACACGAGCTCCGCGTCCATGCCAGCTTGTGCGAGGGCAGCAAGCTGCGCCCGTGCCGTATCAGGCCACTTCACTCGCCAGGTATCAGCGAACCACCCTGTGAGGCGAGGTTCACCGTTCCGGTCGAAGATGAACTCGTAGATGTGTTTCGCGTCGACGATGACGTTCATGTCCGGGAACCACCCGTCGAATTTGAGCGCGCCGTTCTTCGCGGCATCGAGCGGCAAGATGAAGGCGAACTTGCCGTCCACCAACGTGACGAGTTCCTGAAACACCCGATACGGCTTCAACTTCCGAGCGGCGTCGTATCGGTCACCTTCCTTCGCTTCACCCCACACACCGACATCGGTGCTATCCCGATCACCGATGATCCTGGACTGCAGCGTACGCAGATCCAACGGGCCGACTCCTTCGACCTCCACGATGTCCGGCGGTGTTTCCCCGGGTGCGAGTTGCGGTGGTTTTTCTCGTGCGAACGGCATCCACCACAACGGATCCTGTTCAACCCCTGGCCCTTCCGGGCTGTCAGGCTGTGTGGGAGGCATCGTGACCGCGGGTCGCTGCGTCGGATCCTCGATGACGCCGGGGCTGGGAATGGTGCTCGGATCGGTGGCGAAGGGGTCGAATTCCGGTGGGCCGGGTTGCTGTGGAGCGCCGGGAGCATCCGGATTCACCGGCACCTGGCCGACATCGGGCAGAGTCGGCTCACTCGGTTCCTCGACGTGACCTGGCGAGGGAACATTCGGGGTAGAAATTCCTGGTGTCAGGTTCGGCCCTGGATCACCGATCTCCCCCGGCGTGGATGGTTCCCACTGGCCGCGGTCGGGATCGCCGGGCGAAGCGGGTTGCGAGGGTTCCGGAATCGTGGGA
>NZ_JBFUJB010000046.1:0-12810 GCF_056401575.1 Rhodococcus sp. P4_E4
ACTGCACTCGACAGGGTGTGGGAGAGTAGGACACCGCCGAACACAATGTAGAGAAGCCCCCCAACCAGTGATGGTTGGGGGGCTTTCTCGTACCCAAAACACCCCGAAACATCCCGTCGCCGGCACCCCCCGGATCGAGCGAACGGTACATTCGTCGCCTCAGATCGACCCAACGCCCCGTTCACACCATCACGAGCGGGAGCACGGCCGGCTCACCACCCCGTCCGGGATCGAGTGAACGACACTCTCACCCTCTTCAGCGAGGGGAACGGTACGGTTACACGATCCGCGAAAAGCCTGCGCTCACCACAGGTCTCGTCAGTCGACGGTCAATCGCGACACCAACCTGCCACGGAACCCGTCGAGCGTGGCTAGGCTCGGAAGAGGTGCCCCGTGTGATCGGGCCCACCTCACCTGTGCACGCGTGATGACTACGGAGGCTTCGATGACCGATATTCTCGACCGCACCAAAATCTATGTTGATGGCGCCTGGATCGAATCCACTGGCAGCGGTCGGATCGACGTTCTCAATCCGGCTACCGAAGAGCTGATAGGAACTGTCGCCGAAGGCACTGTCGAAGATGTCGACGCGGCCGCGAAGGCAGCACGAAAGGCGTTCCCTGCCTGGTCTGCACTATCCGGCGGTGAGCGCGCCGAATATCTTTCCAAGGCCGCGGCGATAATTGCCGAACGCACCGATGATCTTGCGGCGCTTGTTTCGCAGGATATGGGAATGCCGATCGGATTCGCGAAGCCCGTGCAAATCGGAATGCCGCTCGCGAATTTGAATGCATTTGCGGAATTGGCTCGCACTTATGATTTCGACGCTCACGAGGTCGGGAATTCGCTGATTGTTCGCGAACCTGCGGGTGTTGTCGGCGCCATCACTCCCTGGAACTTCCCGCTCCACCAAGTTGTCTTGAAGGTCGGCGGTGCGCTCGCCGCGGGCTGCACCGTGGTTCTCAAGCCGACCGAGGTTGCGCCACTCATCACGTACGCTCTCGCTGACATCTTCGACGAAATTGGTTTGCCTGCAGGTGTATTCAACCTGGTGAGTGGCTACGGCCCGGTAGTGGGTGAAGCCATCGCCGGCCACCCTGAGGTCGACATGGTCTCCTTCACCGGATCGACTCGGGCAGGCAAGCGAGTGGCCATCGTTGCCGCGGACACCATCAAGAAGGTCTCGCTCGAGCTGGGCGGCAAGTCGGCGAACGTCATTCTCGACGACGCCGATCTCGAAAAGGCTGTCACGGATGGCGTCGCAAAGTGCTTCATCAATTCGGGCCAGACCTGTTCGGCGCTGACGCGTATGTTGGTTCCCGCAGAGAAGGTGGATGAGGCAGCGGCAATTGCTGCTGCGGTCGCCGCTCATTTCCCGGTAGGTGATCCGACTCTGCCGACTTCGGTGCTTGGTCCTCTGGTGAACGCGAATCAGCTGGGACGCGTTCGCGGATACATCGAGAAGGGTGTGTCGGAAGGTGCCACCGCGGTTGTCGACGGTCGCGAAACCGGTCTGGCCAGTGGATATTTCGTCGGTCCGACGGTGTTCGCGAACGTGACCGAAGACATGACCATTGCGCGCGAGGAGATCTTCGGACCGGTCCTCTCGATCATGGGTTACAAAGACGAGGCCGACGCAGTGCGGATCGCCAACGGCACCGAGTACGGACTGGCCGGTGGCGTTTGGTCAGGTGACCCCGATCGCGCGGATCGCGTCGCCCGGCAACTGCGGGCCGGGCAAGTCGAGGTGAACGGCGGCGCCTTCAACACGAATGCTCCGTTCGGTGGGTACAAGCAGTCGGGCGTCGGGCGCGAGGCCGGCACGTTCGGGCTCGAAGAGTTCCTCGAGATCAAGGCAATTCAGCGATAGTTTGTTCGAGAATGGCGATGCTCCCGTACCAAGTGCGGGAGCATCGCCATTTTGTACCCGGATCAGGACTTGGCGGCATCCAAATGCTGAGCCGAGATGTTCGCCAGATGTGTCAGGTCCGAGGCCACGGTCGCGAACGTGTAGCCCTCCCCGAGCCGTTGTGCCGCAACCTGACCGGAAGGTGTGTGGATTCCCGCAGCGACTCCGCTGACGGCGGCAGCTTCGCGCACCCGGGTGAGCGCTGCTTCGAATTCCTCGGCGACGTCCGGATCGTTGGAGTGCTTACCGCCGACGGCGATTCGTAGGTCGGACGGCCCGACGTACACGCCGTCCAAACCGGGCACTGCGCAGATCTCTTCGACGTTCGCCAGACCCTGTGGGGTCTCGATCATCGCAAATACAACGGTGTCGCGGTTCGCGTCGGCGGGAACGGGGCCGATACGGAGTTGCGACCGCATGGGTCCGTAGGAGCGGATGCCGAAAGGCGGATACTTGGCGGCTGCCACGGCGGCCGCTGCCTCTTCGGCGTTGTTGATCAGCGGAACGATGACGCCCACAGCGCCCGCGTCGAGTGCACGGCCGATGGGCGTCGGATTGTTTGCCTCGACGCGCACCATCCCGACAGTGGACGGTGACGAGTCGATGGCGGTGAGCCCGGCGACCATCCCCGAATAGCCGATCAGGCCGTGCTGCATGTCGAGGGCAATGTAGTCCCAGCCGACGTGCGCAATCCATTCGGTCGAGACCGGACTGTCGATGACGGACCAGTATCCGAGAATGCGTTCGCGTCCTCGGATACGTGCGGCGAATTCCTGTGCTGACATAGTGAAGAACTCTTCCTGATGAAGGTCGGGTGTTTCAGCGGTTGTAGTTGGGCATGGGGCCTCGTAGGGCGGCACCGACGAGGTCACACTCTTCGACGGTCGAGGCGTCGAGTGGACCTCGCCCGATGGCCGCGATATTGGATTCGAGGTGCGTAACTTTGGATCCTCCGAGGAGCAGCGATCCGGCGACGGGCTTGCTGACCAGCCAGCGCAACGCAAGCTCGGTCAGGGAGATGCCCGACTGTTCCGCGATCGCCGTCAGTTGTGCAATGGCGTCGAAGATCTGTGTGTTCCAGTATCGCTCCTTGTACATCGACGCAAGACGGGAGTCGCCGAATCGGCCGTCGGCGGGGTTTTCCTCGAAGGTGTGGCGCCCGGTGAGCAGGCCCCCACCGAGCGGGTTGTAGACCATGGTGGTCAGTCCGGTCACGTCCGCGAATTCTGCGTATTCTTCTTCGATGCGACGCGCGAGCAAGTTGTAGAGCTGTTGTGCGACGATCGGTCGCGGAGCACCGACTGTGTCTGCGGTGTAGTTGATTTCACCAATTTGCCACGCGGCAAAGTTGGATACGCCGAGTGTGCGGATCTTGCCCTCTGCAACCAGTTCCGCGACGGTGGTAAGAGTTTCGGTCAGCGTGACGGTTCGGTCCGGCTGATGGAGATAGAACAGGTCGACGTAGTCCGTGTCGAGTCTGCGCAGACTTCCTTCGATGCTTGCTCGGAGTCCCTTTGCCGAGAGTGGGCTGTTGTCACCGGCATCGGGGTGTGGCATTCCTGCTTTGGTGGCCAGAGTGACGGAATCGCGTCGGCCGTGGAGCAGTTTTGCCAGCATGCGCTCGGACTCGCCGCCCGCATAGCCGTTCGCCGTGTCGATGTGTGAGATACCGGCGCCTAGTGCTGCGTCGAGCATCGATCCCGCACCCGATATGTCGACCGTATCTCCGAAGGTCATAGTGCCGAGCACCAGTTTCGGAAGCTCGAGTGGGGCGGTCATCAGGCAACTCCTCGTGATTCGGTCTGCTTGGCTAGCAAGTTCTTGGACAGGGCTGCCACCACGTGGCGTGGTTTGATGCCGACCATGGTGGTGGGATCGAGAGCAGCGCCTCGTAGTGCGCGGGTGTACGGCTCGCACGGACTGGCGAGAACTGTGTCTGTGGAACCGGATTCGACGATGGCTCCTTTCGACATCACGACTACGGTCTCGCTGATTTCTCGGACGACGCCCAAGTTGTGTGAGATGAAAACGTACGTCAGACCGGTATCGGCCTGAATTTCACGTAGGAGCGCGAGTACCTGCGCTTGCACCGAAACGTCGAGAGCGCTGGTCGCTTCGTCGCAGACCAGGATCTCGGGTCCGCTGGCAAGTGCACGGGCAATTCCGATGCGCTGACGTTGGCCACCGGAGAACTCTGCCGGACGCCGGTGTAGTGCCGAGTTGGGCAGGCCAACGCGATCGACGAGTTCTGCTGCTGCCTTGGCGCGTTCAGACTTGCTCCGAACACCTTTGAGGCGCAGTGGTTCTCCGATGATGTCCTCGGCAGTCAGATGGGGGTCCAGCGATCCGTACGGATCTTGGAACACCATTTGAACGCGAGAGCGGAAGGGGCGCAGTGACTTCTCCGACATCTGCGCGATGTCATTGCCGTCGACGAGAATGCGTCCACTGGTCGGTGTGAGGAGTCGGACGATAGATCGAGCGATTGTCGACTTGCCACATCCGGATTCGCCGACGATGGCCAGGGTCTTGCCCTTTTCCACCGAGAAGCTCACAGCATCCACGGCTCGGAAAACTCCGTCGGGAACCGGATACTCGACAACGAGATCTTCGACGGCGAGAAGTGGCGTTTCGTGGGGGTTCATGCCGAGGCTCCGATCTGTGTTGAACGGGCGGGGTCGCCATCCCAAGGCCCCAGGTGCGGTATGGCGTCGAGAAGCTTTTGTGTGTAGGCGCTTTGCGGTGAGTCGACGAGAACGTCGGCGCTACCGGTCTCGGCAAAACGTCCGTCCTTCATCACGTAGATGCGATCGGATACGAGTCGGGCGACTCCGAGGTCGTGGGTGATGACCAGCATTCCGATCCCGGTGCGTTCCTGCAATTCGAGCAATAGATCCAGAATCCCGGCCTGAACGGTGACGTCCAATGCGCTGGTGGGTTCGTCGGCCACGATCAGTTCGGGGCCGGCAGCAAGAGCTCCGGCGATGAGGACGCGCTGCAGCATTCCACCCGACAGTTGATGCGGGTACTTGTCGAGTTGCTTATCCGGATACGGAATGCGTACCTGCTCGAGCAGTTGCACTGCCCGCTCGATTTGTTGCTTCTTCGCGGTCACACCGCTGTGGCGCACTGCTTCTCGAAGTTGGCTGCCGATGGTGTGGACGGGACTCAGAGCCGTCATCGGGTCCTGGGGGATGAGGGCGATGTGTTTTCCACGAATATCGTTCAAGATCTTCGTGTTTCCGAGAATGTCCTGGCCTTTGAACACGGCTTTCCCGGAAAGAACGGCAAGATCGTCCGGAAGCAGCCCGAGGATTCCCATGGCCGTGGTCGACTTTCCGGAGCCGGATTCACCGATGATGGTGACGGTTTCACCGGCGTCGATGCAGAAGGACACCCCGTCGACGGCTCGGATGACGCCATTCGCCGTGACAAGTTCGATCTGGAGGTCGTCGACCCGTAGTAGATTGCCCATGTCTCACGCCTTTGCTTTCTGGGCGTTGCCACGCCCGAACAGGCTTGCGCCCAGTCGTTTCGAACCTGCAGGACGATCGCGCAGACCATCGCCGAGTAGGTTCACTCCGACGACCAGCAGCACGATCATCAGACCGGTCAACGTGACGATCCACCATGACGTGGTGATGTAGTCCTGGCCGTCGGCGATGATTCGTCCCCACGTTGCGAACGGACGTTGCGGTCCGGCGCCGAGGTAACTCAACGAACTTTCCAGCAGTACGGCCTGCGCGAGCAGCAGCAGGACGACGAGCGAGGCCTGCTTGACGATGTTCGGAATGACGTGACGAAGCAGAATTGCCATGCGAGTAAGTCCGAGGACTCGAGCTGCAGCTACGTAAGGCTTTTCGCGTTCGACGAGTACCAATGAGCGAGTCAACCGTGCGACTTCGGGCCACTGCGCGATCGCGATGACAAACGTGATGACGGGAATGGACGGACCGAACAGCGCAACGACGAGAAGCAGCATCATCAGCAGAGGCAGAGAAAGCTGTGCTTCGAGTAGGCGGGAGATGACGGTGTCGACCCAACCACCGAAGTACCCCGCGGCGGATCCGGCGACTATGCCGATGACCCCGGAGACGATCACGGCGAGAATACCGATCGTCAGAGACACCTGGCCGCCGTGCAGGATCCGTGAGAGGAGATCTCGTCCCAGCTGATCGGTGCCGAACAGATGGCCGTCGGTGAGGGGCGGTAGCCGTCGACTGCTCAGGTTGGTCTGGTTCGGATCTGCGAGGGGGAGTAGTCCCGCCAATGCAACAGGAAGAATCACCAGGAGCGCGCAGAGCGAGCCGGCCCAGATCTTGACTCGGCTGTCTCGCTTACGGCGAGTGGCTCCGGCGCGTGCGAAGTCTGCCTCGGTGACCGCGCTGGCGCGTGGAGTTGTTGGAGGTTCCAAGACGGTAGTCATCAGTTGGCGCCCTTTCCGAGTCGCACGCGTGGATCCAGGAGGGGGTAGAGGAGGTCCACTGCCAGTTGCACGAGCACTGCGAGAACCGCAGTGACAAGCACGGTGGCCTGGATGAGCGGGTAGTCGCGAGTCTCGAGTGCGCGGACCACCAGCGAGCCGACACCAGGCCAGGCGAACACGACTTCGACCACCACGACGCCGTTCAGCATTCCGGCAAATCTGGTGCCCAGCGCGGTGACGATCGGAATCGCAGAATTACGCATCGCATATCGCCAGGTGAGTTCGCGTTCGGATACTCCGCGAGAACGTGCGACCGTGATGTACGGAGAAGCGAAGGCCGAGACCATTTCGCGTCGAACCATCCGGGAGATCAACGCGATCTGAAGGATGGCGATGGTGACGGTAGGCAGGATCAACGACGGCCATGTGGTGAAACCGGCTGCCGGGAGTACTGGGATCAAGACCGCGAAGATCGTCACCAGCATCAGGCCGCTCCAGAACTCCGGCATGGACTGCCCGCCGACGGCTACGACGTTCGCACCGAGTTCGCGTCGGGTGTCCGCGTGACGGGCCATCCACACGCCCAGCGGAATCGAGAGCACGGCGGTCAGCAGAATGGAGCTGACGGCCAGGGTGATGGTGTACGGGAGACGGCCGAGGACAACGTCCATGGCCGGCGCCTGGAACGAGTACGACGTGCCGAGATTCAGATGGACCAGGTCCCACAGGTAGATCAGGTATTGAGAGAACACCGACTTGTCCAAGCCCATGTCAGCACGGATTTGTGCTAGATCCTCCGTGCTGGCCAGCGGTCCGGCCAAGGCGTAGGCAGGATCGCCGGGAGCCATTCGGATCAGGACGAACACTGTTGTGAGCGTGAGGAAGATCGTCAAGGCGCTCTGTGCCAAGCGTTTGAGCACGTATTTGACGGTCGGGTTGATCCTTGTGCGCCGACGCGGAGAGATACCGAGAGCGGTTTGCGGTTTCGGAGCGGTGAGAGTCATCGCCTCAGGCCTCCAATCGGACGGCGCCGAGGTCGTAGGAGTTGATCGGGGTCAGTGAAACATTTTGTACACGAGTGCGTTTCGCAATGAGTGCGTTGGGTACGAAGCTCCACAGGCAAGGCCAGGTGTTCCAGATGTCTTGTTGTGCGGCGTCGAGTAGAGCGGCGCGCTTGGTCGGGTCTGGTTCACTGGATGCGGCTTGGATCTTCGCGGTGATTTCGGGGAAGACGTACCCGTGATAGGTGTCGCGAGTTGCTTCCTTCTCCGCTGTGCCGGCGTACATCCCCTGCAACGTGGTCAGTGCAAGTCCGGTCTGGTTGCCGTAGCCGTTGCCCAGCACATCCCAGTCGCCGGTCTTGCCCTGGCGCCAGGACGAGATGTCACCGCCCGGTTCGAACTGCTGGAGTTTGACGCGTACTCCCACGGCCTTCATCATTTCGAGTACCGATTCCATCACCGAGACGTCGTTGGTGAACTCTCCGGTTTCCCAGATGAAGGTGAGTTCGAGGTCGTCGGCGCCTTCGGCCTCGAGCATCTGCCGCGCTTTCCGTGGATCATATTGGTAAGTACCGGTTTTCGCGGCTCCGTCCAAGGTCGACGGTGCGGGGCCGGTGGCCGGGACTGCGGATCCGATCAGCACGTCCCGAGCGAGTGACTCACCGTCGATGGCATACGTGAGAGCTTCTCGGACACGCGGATTGGACAGTGGGTGATCGGCGGGCTTGCGGAAGTTGAAGAACAGTTGGTTGATGCGTGTGCTCGGCACTGTGTCCACCTGGACACCAGGCAGGTCGGCGAGTTGTTCGGCGGAATCGGGACTGATCGAGTCGATGACGTCGACCTCGCCGCTCCGAAGTGCGACGACGCGGCCGGCCTCTTCGGGAATGAAGCGGACCTGAACACGACGAACGCCAGGGGCCGGGCCCCAGTAGTTGTCATTGGCGACAAGTGTGTAATCGCCGGTGCCCCGGTTCGATTCGCTGACGACGAACGGTCCAGACCCGACACCGCTCTGCAGTTCGTTCGGTTCGTTGGCGGCCGCCGGCGTGATCAAGATATTCGACATGAGTGAGTCGAGCACCGGCACCGGGGATTTTGTTCGGAGAATGAACGTGCGGTCGTCGATCGGCACCACGGTGGGCCACTCCGGGAACTGCGGGGCAACAAACGATCCGCTGACCTGCTGGTACATCTCCATGGCTGTCGTGACGTCGTCGATGACCACGGGCGTGCCGTCGGAGTAGCGGATTCCCTCGCGGAGTCGAACTGTCCACTCGGTGGGGCCGGTCGACTCGAACTGATCGGCAAGAACCAGTTGTGGGGTCAGGGTGTCGCCGATACGGGTGAGACCTTGTCTGACGCCACGTTGAGCCGTGACTGCTGCGTCGAATTGATTGAGTTTGTTGTCGAGGCTGACGAGCGAACGGTTGAGCCCGAGCACCAGGGTGTCCTGGGTCGGCTTCCCGGTAGGGCCGGCGCACGCGGCAGTCGTGCCCAGAAGCGTTGCGCCACCGATCAGCCCGGTGAACTGCAGAAAGGATCGCCGGGAGAGCTGTGGTGTTCGCAAACGAGTATTGGTCATCGGTGACCTTTCGATCCTGACGGGGCAGCGTGGGGGCGACGCTCCGAGCGGACTGTTGGTGAACAATCGCGTCGGGCTCTCGCTTGTAACTCAGCTCACAATGGCACTGTTGCGCACTTCGCGCAAGTCCCGTAACTTCGATTGCGTACTTCGCGCATCGGTTGCGATGCTGTGCATACTCGATTCAGACCGAAAGGGGGTCGAGGAATTCGATGAAACCACTGGTAATCATCGCTGATGATCTTTCCGGAGCCGCGGAGTCGGCCGCAGGATTTCTGCTCCGCAGTTCGGGCATATCGCTTCGACTCGGCCCAGGTGCGCCCGACGGATCAGGAGTGACGGTTTTCGATCTGCACTCACGGCGATCCGACCCCGCCAGAGCCTCTCGTGACGTGAGATCAGTTCTGCAATCGTCTGACGGCTCCGAGATCGTCAAGAAGATCGATTCCCTGCTCAGGGGCAACATAGCGGCGGAGGTTGGAGAACTCTCCCGCGACGGATCCCCGGTCATCGTCGCCGCCGGACTGCCCAGGCAAGGGCGCACGGTGCAAGGCGGGGTGGTGTTGGTCGATGGGGTTGCGTTGCACGCCACCGACCTGTGGCGCGCGGAGTCGAAGCCGGCTCCTCGGTCGATTGCGGAGGCGCTCGGCTCGTCGGCAATTACTTCTGGCGTATCGCTGGACGACATTCGCTCCGGGCGGTTGAGTCAGGTTCTTGCGTCGATCTCAGAAGCCGGGTCGGTGGCGATCTGCGACGTCGAGACCGACAGTGATCTGGAACTGATTGTGGCTGCAGCACAGGAGGTTCGGGGTTCTCGATTGGTAGGAACCTCGGCGCTCGCGACGGCAGTAGCACGACGACGAACCGTGCAGTCACCCGTCGTGCGTCCATCTCTTCGTGATTCTCGATCTACTTTGGTGGTTGTGGGAACGGCGGATGCGTCTGCCTGGGACCAAGTGGAATTGCTTCGGGATTCAGGTGCGCACCATATCGAAGTGAACAGTGCTGAACTCCTGGCGCATTCGGTCGATCCGCTTCCGATTCTGAACGCACTGGATCGCGGAAACGTCGTGGTTTCGGTAAGTGGACCTGTCGTGCCTGCAGAATCCGTCCATCTCGTTTCGGCTCTCGCCGATCTGATCGCTGCCGTCGATGCAGGATTCTCCCACGGCGAGTACCCGATCGACTTGGTTCTTACCGGTGGCGAAACCGCGCGCAGCGTTCTCGACCGCCTGCGGATCGACACTTTGTCACCGATTTACGAAATTGAACACGGCGCCGTACTTTCCGTCGACCACACCGGACGGTACATCGTCACGCGGCCAGGCAGTTTCGGGAATGCACACAGTCTTTTCTCTATAACGAAGTTTCTCGCGCGCCCCATCCCGGTCGACGCTCCGGACAGTCCACCTTCAGACAACGAGGTTAATCCCATGTCAATCGAATCCACTCCACTGCCGCTGATTGCTGTCACGATGGGCGACGGCGCCGGCGTCGGACCGGAAGTGATCGTCCCCGCACTCCTCGACGCCGAAACGAGAAAGCGTTGCCGCCCTGTTGTTGTCGGCGACGCGAAGCGTTTGCGATTGGCTGCGAAGGTGCTCGGAATAGACGTCGACGTGGTCGCGATCGAGGAGATCAAGGATGCTGAATTCATCGATGGACGGATCAACGTCATCGACCTGGACTTGCTACCCGAGGATCTCGCCTGGGGTGAACTGTCGGCAGTCGCGGGGGATGCGGCCTATCAATATATCCGCGTCGCAAGCGAACTCGCCGTACGCGGTGAAGTCCAGTCGATCTGCACGGCGCCGCTGAACAAGGAAGCGCTGCATGCGGCAGGACACATCTATCCCGGACACACGGAATTGCTTGCGCACCTGACCGGTACCGAGGAGGTGTCGATGATGTTGTCGACCCCCAAGCTCAAGGTGATTCACGTGACCACTCACATCGGACTGCTCGATGCAGTTGCCAGGATCGAGCCCGGCCTGGTCGAGAGGACCATTCGTCGAGGTCACGAAGCTTTGGTGCGCACGGGCAATCCATCTCCGAAAATCGGCGTGTGCGGGATCAACCCGCATGCGGGGGAGAACGGGCTTTTCGGGTACGGAGAGGAAGAGCAGAAGATCATTCCCGCCGTTGAACTCTTGAAGGCAGAAGGAATCGACGTCCACGGCCCACTGCCGGCGGACACGGCATTCTTCCTCGCTGGACGTGGGGACTACGACTTGATCGTTGCGATGTACCACGATCAGGGGCACGGCCCGGTCAAGGTTCTCGGGATCGAGGCCGGCGTCAACATCACCGTCGGGTTACCTGTCATCCGTACCTCCGTCGATCACGGAACCGCTTTCGATATTGCAGGTAAGGGCATCGCCGAGGCCGGTAGTATGGTCGAAGCGCTGCGGCAGGCGGCCGAATTGGCAACCAGCACATTCGTTTCCAAGTAAGCATCAGGGTTTGTAGGGGGGAGCGATGGTCATCCGGGAGTCGGAGGCGAGGCGATCGGAGATTGCGAGGCTCGCTCGCACCAGCGGTCTGGCCAGTGTCGAGGATCTGTCTGCCCAATTCGGGGTGACTGCATCTACGATCCGTCGCGACCTGAGTCAGTTGACTGCCCAGGGAGTAATTGCTCGAACGTACGGCGGGGCGATTGCTCTCAACCCTCATCCGGAATCCTCCTTGCGTCAACGCGCAATGGAGGGATTCGACGCCAAACGGGGCATCGCCGAATGGGCTGCTGAGCAGGTCCGGCCCGGAGAAACCGTGCTCCTTGATGCAGGTACCACCGTCGGAGCAATGGGAGAGTTCTTACGTCACGTGACGAATTTGACGGTGATCGCTGCAGGGCTGACGGCGCTCGAGGCGTTAGCCGACGCTGATGGTGTTCGAGTCGAATGTCTCGGCGGGACGCTGAGGCAGCTCAGTCAAGGATTCGTCGGGCCACTGGCGGAAGCGTCGCTGCAGCGGGTGTCGTTTGACAAGGCATTCCTCGGTGCCGATGCAGTTACCGCTGACCTGGGTATTTGTGAAGCTGAGCTCGATCAGACCCGGCTCAAGGAAATGATGATCGAACGTGCCGGCGAGGTCTACATCCTCGCCCACTCCGCCAAGCTTGGTGAACGTCCTTTCCATGCGTGGGCTCCGATACCGCCGGGGGCCGTGCTGGTTACCGATGCTGCAGTAGACGCAAAGCAAGTCGCGTTGTTCGAGGATGCAGGTATCCGAGTCCAAGTGGTGTGAGTTCCCGCTGCGTGCCGATCCGGCCACGGTGTCCGGCGTCACATGATGTCCGAATTGGTGAAAATCGACTGAAACGGGCAATCTTGCTGGGGAAATGGATACCTCCGAGTCTCTGACCTGTGGATTTGGCAAAGACTTCGGCGGACGCGTAACTTATTCCAAGTCAGAGCGACACGGACACCGACTCCCGCCTTCACGGCGAGTGACACGAGGTTGTACGAAGTGCCTGACCAAATTTCGAAGTAGTTTCCATCATGTATGGTTGTGCTTCACCTCCAGTTCTTCCCCGAATGTTCAGCGGTTTGCGCCGATGATCATGATGGGATAGGCTGGAAAAGTTGCCCCGGAGCGGCGGCCATAGGGTCGTGGTGATGGTGTGTGCGTGTTCTTTGAGAACTCAACAGTGTGTCGATGAATGTCAGTGCCAAATATTTTTTGGTACTTCGCATGTCGGATGATGTTCCGGGCCTTCGGGTTTCGGTTCTGATGTTCGGGGTGTGAGTATTTTTCGTCGGTGATTGTTCATTCTTCCGTCTGAATGGTTTCCGACACATTTTTTGCTAGTTGAGTTTTTTTGCTAGTGATTTGACTCTTTTTGTCTATGACTGATTAGTGGGCTTGCCTGCGAAATCTAGAGTCTTCA
>NZ_JBFUJB010000047.1:0-8660 GCF_056401575.1 Rhodococcus sp. P4_E4
TCGACTCGACCGGTACAACACCTGCACGGCTTGCAACGGGGTCGGAATGTTGACGACGTGATAGGGCAAGGTCCTCGTTTTGAGAACGGCCCCAGGCTGATACGACGACAGCGGTGCCGAACCGTCGTACTGATAGAAGGAATCCGCCGACGGTTGCGCGGCGACAGTAGGTGCTGTGATGCCTGTGAGTGCAATGGCTGTCAGCGCCACCGCCGAGCGTAGGGCGATTTTTGGCGACATGCTCAACCCCTTGTTTGTACTTACCACCGGATTGGTACGCCTCGTCGAAATCGGTAACTCGGCGTGTCTGCACCCACAAGCTATCTTACTGTCCGGTAATAAGCGAGGTTGCTGCCGCATTGATGGATCTGACTGGTGCGTGTCGGCCCGGGGTAACGAGGGGCGCCGATCGATCCCAAAAAGCTTAAATATGTTGTAAGAAAATGCAATTCAGTCTCCATTCTCTCCGCAAATCGGGCCGGGATGTCAAAGATGGGGTGCGCGGTCGGTTTGCGGGAAGTTTCCTTTGCGAACGCCGGCGGGCGTGAGGTCTTGCCAGCAATACGAAACGTACAGTACAGTTCAGTGGAGGGTAGTTAACCGAACAAGGAGGTGCCCGTGCAGAATCACGAGACTCGCGAGTATGGCGCATTCATCGGGGGAGTGTTTCGCCCAATAGGTGCATCAACTTTCGATGCGTTGGACGCGGCTTCCGGCGACCTGCTCGCCAGGATTTCCCGGTGCGGAAAAGGCGAAATCGACCTGGCTGTCCACGCTGCCGAACAAGCTTTTCCTGCGTGGGCCTCCCTGACCGCCGAACAGCGGTCCGGGTACATTCTCGAACTTGCCGCGCGCGTCGAGGAACATGCCGAGGATCTGGCGCAGCTCGAAAGCAGAGACACGGGCCGGCACATCCGCGAGATGCGCGAGGACTATCGCGCAGCGGTGTCGCACCTTCGCTACTTTGCATCAGTATCTTTGGCCCACAATGGATTCGGTCGCGAACTCGCATCTGGGTATTTGGTTGCGAAACGAGTTCCGTTGGGGGTGTGCGGTCAGATCATCCCCTGGAACGATCCCATCGTGATGGCAGCCTTCAAGATAGCGCCAGCCCTGGCAGCGGGAAACACGGTTGTCCTCAAACCAGACGAGAACGCGTGTGTGTCGATAATGGAGTTGGCACGAATCGCTGCCGATGTTTTCCCGAAAGGCGTTCTCAACATCGTGCCGGGAATTGGCGAAGAAGCAGGCGCGGCACTGCTCGCGCACCCGGGTGTCAGCAAGCTGGCCTTCACGGGGAGTACGGAAGTCGGCCGACTGGTTGCTGATGCAGCAGCCTCACGGCTTATTCCGACCACCCTCGAACTCGGTGGCAAGAGTCCGAGCATAGTGTTCCCCGATATCGACGACGTTGATGCAGTGGTTGCGGACGCAACATCCGGTGTTCTGATGTGCAATGGCCAATCCTGTTTGGCCGGGACGCGTCTGTTCATTCACGAAGACATCTATGACGTGTTTGTCCGCAAGCTCGTCGAAAGCTTTGAAAGCCTGCGAGTGGGACCGCCGTTGAGTGAGGAAACAGATCTGAGCGGAATGATTCACAAAGAGCACGCAGACCGCGTGATCGCCAAGGTCTCTGCGGGCGTCGGCGAGGGGGCCCGCCTCCTCACAGGCGGCAAACGGGCAGTTGTACCCGGTTACCCGAGTGGAAACTTCATCGAACCGACAATCCTCGAAGCAGAGAATTCCATGCGAATTGCGCAGGAAGAGATCTTCGGCCCCGTTCTGTGCGTCATCAAGTGGAGCGTCTACGAAAACGTCATCACCGATGCCAACGACACGCCATACGGACTTGCTGCGGGCATCTACACATCGAACTTGAAGAACGCGATAGAGACTGCGGATCGCCTCGAGGCAGGCAGCGTGTGGATCAACCAATACTTCAATCTTTCGGGTGGAGTGCCATTCGGGGGGTTCAAGGAAAGCGGTCTCGGACGTGAGTTCTGCTTGGAGACACTCAACGACTACACCCAACTCAAATCGATCACCGTTGCTACATCTACACCTGTGAAGGCGTAGGTGTGTGAACGACGGTCAGTGCAAATGCCCAATCGTCATGGTGCGGAACAACTCCTACCAAACCGCGCCAGCGAGAATGACAGCCCATCGAAAGCAAGGAATCAGAAGTTGAACATTTCAGGAAACACCATCTTCATCGCGGGCGGAACGTCCGGCATCGGCCTCGAACTTGCAGTCGCACTGCAGAATGAGGGAAACAAGGTCATCGTCGGAGGCCGTCGAACTGCGTTGCTGCAGGAGATCGCGGAGACCCATCCCGGAATCAGTACTGTCGTCATCGACGTGGACAGTTCGAACTCCATTCGCGAGGCATACGAATCCCTTACGCACGATTTTCCTGATCTGAATGTCCTTGTGACGATGTCGGGAATCATGTACCCCGAAGATCTGAAGAGCCCCGACTTTCTCGAGATCGCCGAGCGCACAGTGACCACGAACCTTCTCGGAACCATTCGCCTCGCCGGCCAGTTCATCCCCCACCTCCTGGCGAAGCCCTCTGCCACTATCGTCACGGTCTCATCGGCAGTGGGCTTTGTCCCGCTGCCCATCACGCCGACGTACAATGCAACGAAGGCGGCTGTCCATCTCTTCACCGAAAGCATGCGCGTACAGCTGGCTGATACCTCGATTCAGTGCATTGAGCTCATTCCGCCGGGAGTTCGCACCACGCTGATGGGTCAGGAGAACTCGGAATCCGCTCTGCCGCTCGATGATTACGTCTCAGAGACCATCGCGTTGTTGAAGGCGAATGGCGAAGCGACGGAAATCGTGGTCGAGGCAGCCAAGCCTCTTCGCTACGCCGAGGTCAACGGCGAGTACCTCAATGTTCTGAAGATGCTCAGTTAGGCACGGTGGGGGTCGCTGTTATATAGGTTAACCCAGCGTTTCCAAGAGTAACCGGATCGTCCGCACCGAAACGGCTTTGGTGTTGAATAGGCTGCTTAGCCGACTGAATTTTTGATTGGAAGAAAGTCCTCATCCTCACCGTTGGGGACTTTCTTCTATTGCGTCAGGTCTCTACAGTTCGTTGTCGTCGGGTTGGGTTAGCGGGTAGTGCGAAGGTGCACTGTCCACCCTTCGCAGTGACAGAAGATCCGGACTACCCGACTCACTTGTCACGCTCTATCGGATGTGCCCCAACGAAGTAGGCGTGGTTGCCCTGAATGAGAAGGGTCTAATTCCCGTTCAGATTCAGACGGATGCAATTCGGCAGTTGAAACTGTACGAAACGTATCGTATACTAAGTTTGTCGGTTTGCGAGTGATTGTTCGCATCGAAACTTCGTACTTCTTCACCCGGAAGGCGCATTGGGGCCATCGGCACCGTGACCCTCAACGTCAGGGCTACTTCAGGGCTCGTTGTGAACGGCGTCAGTCGCGACTGCACCGCAAGAGTAAGGGACTGTTCCGAGCCCAATTGGTGCTGCCGCGGTGCCACCCCCTTGTGGTGGGTTGCTGTCGGCGGAAGTGGGCAGCCTGAAATTCGTTGCAAAACAGACATTTCGCGAATCGATATGCCTTGGCGCAGCCGGTCTAGGTAGAAGAATCAACAAAGAATGCTGAAATCTATGAGTAACGAATCACTTGTTGTCTCCGAAAGAGAAAGCTCCGAGGAAAGTGTTACACGAGGCCCTCTGAACTTACCCTGGTCAGCACTGCTGGCATTGGCCCTGACCGGCTTTGTAGTCATGATGACCGAAACTCTCCCCGCAGGCCTATTGCCGTTGGTTTCCCAGGATTTCAACATCACCTCGGGTGCGGCCGGTCAACTGGTCTCCATGTATGCGATCGGTCCGGTTTTGGCCACGATTCCCGCCATGATGTGGACACGGCGTGTGGCGCGGCGGCCTTTGCTTCTAATCACGCTTTCGGTGTTTCTGGCGGCGAACACGTTCACTGCGCTGGCATGGAATTACGAAAGCGCCCTCGTGGCCCGCTTCTTTGCGGGCATCTGCTCAGGCGTTGTCTGGGGAATGCTCGCCGGATACGCCCGAGGTATCGTCCCTCCTGCTCTGAGTGGTCGTGCCCTGGCAGTCGCGTTGATCGGAACGCCCGTGGCGCTATCATTCGGAACGCCCGTAGCGACATTCTTGGGTTCGATCGTGGGTTGGCGCTGGACCTTCGGCGCAATGTCAGTACTGACGTTGGTGCTCCTGGGGTGGATCGTTGCGTCGGTTCCCAATGTCGCTGGGGCTGAGTCGGATTCGCAATCGAGTGTTCGTCGCGTGCTGGGGATCCGTGGAGTCATGCCAATCATCGTGGTCACCGTCGGGTGGATGTTAGCCCACAATCTCCTATACACATACATCGCACCTTTTGTGGAATCGACAGGTACCGGTTTACGTACTGATGTTGTCTTGCTCATCTTCGGGCTGTCCGCGATTGTTGGGATTTGGTTGACCGGTATGTTCGTCGATCGAGCCCTCAGGGTTATGGTCCTGGGTAGTTTGGCGCTCTTCGGTGTGGGATCCGTGGTCCTCACGCTGGGTTCTAGCTCAGTAGTCGCGCTCGTCGTTGCAATCGTAGCGTGGGGACTCTCCTTCGGCGGGGCGCCCACTTTGCTGCAGACAGCAAATGCCGATGCGGCCGGTGCGGATGGTGACGTCGCGCAGGCAATCCTGGTCACAGGATGGAACCTCGCCATCTTCTTCGCCGGAATAGCTGGCGGAGTCCTCCTGGAAAACTTCGGACCGCATTCCCTTCCACCGCTTGTCCTGGTTCTCATTGTCCTCGTTCTTCTCGTTGGTGCTGTAGCGCATACGTCCGCGTTCAGGCCTGGCCGCCGAGTGTCAACGATCTAGCCCAGAGAAGCACGTCGGGCACCGCCGCTCGGTGTCTCGACGTGCTTCGGCTCTTACTTCGTCTGCGTGGTTTATCTCATGAATCTCAATGAAAGCGATATTCCCGACCAAGGCGCAGGTGACGCCAGATCGTCAGGTCGGTTGTTTCTGGCCCTAATAGCCATCATATTCACAGCTCTGGTTTTACGTCCGGCCTTGACCGTGGTTGGACCGCTCACGCCAGGGATCCTCGATCGTGACGAACTCTCGTCGTCTGCACTGGGTCTGCTCACCTCGGCTCCGCTATGGGTCTTTGCGACACTGTCGATGCTGATACCGAGATTGACCCGGCGCGCGTCGCCTGACTTCTCAATGTGTGGTGCAATGTCTATCATTTTGCTGGGCAGCATAATCCGATGCTTTTCTGGTCCTGTTGCGCTTCTTGTCGGTACCACCGTTCTGGCCGGGGGTTTGTGCGTTGCGAATGTGGTTCTTCCGGTTGCTGCGCGACGTTACTATCCGGGGAGAATCGGATTCATCACTGGTCTGTACACAGCGTTGATGTCTGCAGGAGGTGGAATCGGTGTCGTGCTCGCTCTCCCCATTTCCGACAGCCTCGATCTGGGGTGGCGCTTTGCCCTGGCTTCGATGGGCTTCCTGGCGATCTTCGCGGCGTGTTTGTGGATCCCGTTGGCGGTGACGACAGGGTATCAAGTTGCCCCTGATCAGAATCTCAGGGTTGATAGCGGGTCAAATGCTCGCTTGGTAGTGATGCTCGGAGTTTTTTTCGGAACACAGGCGTCTTTCTTTTATCTCGCATCGTCGTGGCTTCTTCCTATCTTGCTGGAGAAATCTGTCTCGTTGTCTGGGGCGACCGTTGGAGTCGGTATGTTCAGCTTCGCGGGAATAGTTACCTGCTTCGTCACGCCGACCCTCGCACTTCGAACCCTTGGGATTGCGAGGACGGTATTCCTTCTCGCGGGTATCCAGCTCTCAGGTGCGCTCGTGATACTTTTCGGGAATGGCAGCATTGCCCTCGGTGGCGCCGTCGTACTGGCGATCGGCGTCACGGGCGCGTTTTCGCTCGGGTTCACATTGTTTGCGGCGAAGGCCGATACTTCGCAATCCGCGGCAATGTTATCTGGCAGAGCCCAAACGATCGGTTACGTGATTGCAGGGTTTTTCCCACTGTCAGTGGGTACCCTGAAAACCCTCACTGGGTCGTGGTTGCTCGGCGAGATCGCGCTGGTATTCCTGGCCTTGGTGACCCTGTTGAGCGGCTTGGGTTCGGCGCGAACGCCAAATCCACAGATTTTACGTTTGCCGACGGGCGACGAGGGAGCATGATCTGGTCGGATTCTTATATTCTCGGCGGTGTAGCTTCACTGATGGGTGTAACGAGAAGTCAGTCGCTCATGTCAGTGAGAAAATTCCGGATCTGTCGCGAATATTTTACCAGCGAGAGCGCGCATCGATCCGTTTCCCTTTAGCCAGCAGGGCAAATTCTAAGGCCATCGGAAAATGAGTAGACGGAACGTCAGAGCATGAGTTTTCAAACAGGCTTGCGGAGTCCTCGAATGGCGTGGTCGATTATTGAATGAAGGGCACGATCGTCGATACTTGCATGTCCGACCAGCATGCGGTAAACAAGTGGGCCGAAGAACAGGTCTATTGCCTGCTCTGTGTCGATATCATCGCGGAAGTATTCGGACTCCACGCATCGCTGAATCAGGTCGGCGAAGCCGCGGCGACGTTCATCGAGGAAGAATGTGCGGAAATATGCCGCAGTTGTCGCATCGTTGGCGCACGCGCCGACAAGTTCGACGAAGATCGATCCCAGTGGCCCTCTGTAGAATTTTCCGATGTCGTCGAGGTAGTCGTTGAGGTCGGCCTGCGCGCTGTCGGTCTCCGGAAATGTCAAATGGCGCGCCATGAGCACACCGAAAGCTTCTGCGGCGATGGCTTGCCGGGATGGCCAGTGGCGGTAGAGTGTTACCTTGCTGACGCCAGATTGTTCGGAGATTGCATCAATGGTGGCAGCTTTCATTCCGCCGATTTTCAAAAGGCAGACGGCCGATCGCAACGCTTTCTCATGGGCTGCGTCACTGCGTGCCCCACTCGGCGGCCTGAGCAGTCCGGCCTCTACTTCGGCGGGGGTCTGATGCCCCATTTCTCCTCCTTTGTCCCGAACGACCGCTGGCGGTGGGTTTCGGGTTCGTCCTACTCATCTCAGAACGGCTTTGCCGGGTGTGATTGCCTGATCATGCAGTCAAACGCTGATGTATACTAGCCGTATCGTACACAATGATGTGCCGGTATGGCGACAACCGAGTGAAGTACGGAGAATTTCGTGGGCGTGCTGACTGCAAAAACGGTGCTTGTGACTGGTGGAACAAAGGGAATCGGTCGGGCGATTGCCGTCAGAGCCGCGGAAAGTGGTGCTGATATAGTGCTGGCTTACGGCTCCGACCGTGAGGCTGCGGACGACACTGTGGCGCAAATTTCGCAGACGGGCCGAAAAGCTGTCGCGTTCCGCGGCGACTTCTCTTCGGAGTTGGGGGTGCGCGAGTTCTTCGAAGAGGTTCGTCAATACTCGCCCTCTATCGATTGTCTAGTTAATTCGGCGGGGGTGTTCCGGACTGGAGACCTTGCAGATATCTCTGAGGCAGACTTTCTCTGGCACTTCTCGGTAAATGTCTTCGGTTTGGCTTTTGCGATCAGAGAGGCAGTCGGACTTTTCCCTCTGGAGGGGGGAAGTATCGTCAATATCGGCTCAAGTGTATCTTCGTTCACCCCGGCAGGATCGGTCGTCTACAATGCCAGCAAAGGTGCGGTCGACGCAATCACCCGGACGCTTGCGAATGAGTTGGGACCGAGAGGAATACGCGTCAACTCGGTCAACCCCGGTCTGACAGAAACTCCGGGAATGCAACGCAGTGAGTTCTCTTCGCCTGAGTTCAAGCAACAGATCGAGGCTCTCACGCCGTTGCGACGAATAGGTGATCCAAGCGATATTGCCGGTGCCGCATGTTTCCTCATGTCGGAGGAATCATCGTGGATAACAGGTGAGACGCTTGTAGTCGGAGGTGGCCTTCACTGATTGCGAGGCGGTCCCTTTCTTCGGTCATAAATGTGCTATGGAATCCACGTGAATGGCCAGTGATATTGGATTCGAACAACTATCGACTAGACGACATCCGACAGAATTGCGTGCGCTGGTCGGCGTCGGAGACATAACTTCACACTTGGAACGCATGGGAGATTGTGAGCAGGTCGCCCGTGGACTCCTCTCTTGATCGCCTCAAGGTCTGCCCAGTGGGGGAGCGGGTGCACAGGCCGAAGGTGCTTCGGGGAGTCCAGTTCTGCTTGGAACCGGGGTGCGTTGATGTGCGAAGGGCTCCACCAACTCTCCAATACACTCATCCACAGTTCAGGAGTTACATCATGACCGACACCACTCGGGTCGCCATTGTCACCGGAGCTTCCGGCGGCATCGGGCGAGCGACTGCCGAGAAGCTCGCCGCCGACGGAATGGCTGTCGCCGTGCACTATTCAGGAAACCTTCAACGCGCCCAGGAAACAGTTGACACCATCGTCGCAGCGGGCGGTCGGGCCATCGCGGTGCATGCCGACGTCGCCGACGAAGGTGAAGTCGCGGCCCTGTTCGATACGGTCGAGGAGGAGTTCGGGGGCATCGACGTCGTCGTCCATGCAGCCGGAATCATGATTCTCTCCACCGTCGCAGAACTGAACTTCGACGATTTCGATCGGATGCATCGGACCAACGTCCGAGGGACCTTCG
>NZ_JBFUJB010000048.1:0-7990 GCF_056401575.1 Rhodococcus sp. P4_E4
CGGAAGAGACCTCCGCACCCCCTCCAACACCACCACCTCATCGACCACCACACCCACCTCACCCACCACAAACCCCACCAAAAAATCCCCACCCACACCCGACCGCAACACCACCACCGCACCAGCCACCCCCACCTGAGCAGCCAACACCGCCTCCACCTCACCCAACTCCACCCGCTGCCCCCGCACCTTCACCTGAAAATCCGTGCGCCCCACAAACTCCAACACCCCACCACACCCCCACCGCACCACATCCCCCGTCCGATACACCCGAGCACCCACCACCCCCGACACCGGATCCGCCACAAACCGACCCACCGTCAAATCCACACGACCCTCATACCCCCGAGCCACCTGCACCCCACCCACATACAACTCCCCCACCACACCCACCGGAACCGGCCGCAACCGCGAATCCAACACCAACACCCGCGTATTCCACACCGGCCGACCAATCGGAACACCCACCCCCACAACACCATCCACCACATGAAACGTCACATCCACCGACGCCTCCGTCGGCCCGTACAAATTCACCAACTCCGCACCACACACCCCCGCAAACCGCCCCGCCAACACCGACGACAACCCCTCACCCGACACAAACACCCGACGCACACTCGAACACCCCACCACCACCGAAGGCTCCCCCACGAACACCTCCAACATCGACGGCACAAAATGCACCACCGACACCCCCCACCGCTCGATCACACCCACCAAATACACCGGATCACGATGCCCACCCGGATCCGCCACCACCAACCGCGCACCCACCATCAACGGCCAAAACAACTCCCACACCGACACATCGAACGACACCGGCGTCTTCTGCAACACCACATCCCCCACACCCAACGGAAACTCCCCCTGCATCCACAACAACCGATTCACCACCCCCGCATGCGAAACCACCACMCCCTTCGGACGACCCGTCGATCCCGACGTRAACATCACATACACCGCATGCTCAGGCAACAACACCCCCAACCGATCMCCCACCCCCACCGGATCACCCGAAAACCCCGAAACATCAACACAACCCACATCAACAAACCCCACCCCCACCGGCAAACACCCACCATCACCAMCCCGCGACAACACCACCACCGGATCCACCACCCCCACCACAAACCCCACCCGCTCCACCGGCGCACCCACATCCACCGGAACAAACACCCCACCAGCCCGCACCACCGCAAACACCGCCACCAACAACTCCACCGACCGCGACAACACCACACACACCCGCGACTCCGGACCCACCCCCAACGAAATCAACAACCGCGCAAAACGATTCACCCGAACATCAAACTCACCCCACGACAACACCACCCCACCACACACCAACCCCCCACCACCCACACCAGCAAACCGCCCATCCAACACATCCACCAACGTCAAACCCCCCACCGCAACCCCCACACCATCCCAACCACCCACCACCAACCCACGCTCACCCGCGACAAACACGTCGACCTCACCGACCGGTGTATCCGCGTTCGCTGCGAAGGCGGCAAGAATTCGCGACATTCGCTGTGCAATGGTGCCGACCGCGGCGCGGTCGAATGCCGCCGGCTGATACCGCAGGCTCACCTGCAGCGTCGGTTCCGCGACCGACAGCACGGTGAGCGGGTAATGCGTGGCGTCGCGGGCATTCACAGCGGTGACGCGCATACCGGCTATGTCGGTGTTCCCGTCCATCCCCGAGGTATCGATCGGATACGACTCGAAGACCGACAGTGTGTCGAACAAATTGCCTGTCCCTACGGCAGATTGAATCGCGCCGAGTCCGACATAGTGATGATCGAGCAGAGCTGTCTGCTCGCCTTGTAGTCGAGCGAACAGCTGTGCACACGTCTCGTCCGGATCCAGTTGCACCCGGACAGGCAATGTGTTGATCAGCAGCCCCATCATGTTTTCCACACCAGGCAATTCAGGTGAGCGGCCCGAGACTGTGACGCCGAAGACTACGTCTTCACGGGAAAGCATTCGAGACAACAGGACACCCCACGCCGCTTGGATCACCGTGTTCATCGTGATCCCGCTCCGCTGGACGAGCGCACCGAGTCCGTCGAGCACCGAATCCGGCAGATCGACGGTGACCTCTTCGGGTACCACCTGATCGGCGGTCGGCGCCGAAGCCGCCAACAACGTCGGCTCGTCGACGCCTTCCATGGCGTCCTCCCAGACCGCGAGCGAGGTCTCGATGTCGCGGTGCGCCAACCATTCCAGATAGGTGCGGTACGACGGAGTCTGGGGCTGATCGGCCGGGACGCTCTCGACCGGGAGACTGTCGTCCGCGTATCTCATCAGCAGTTCGCGCACCAACAACGGCATCGACCAACCGTCGAGAACGATGTGATGGTTTGTCACCACCAACACACACCTCGACGGCGAGGTTCGCAGCAACGTCAGCCGAAGCAGTGGCGGCGAGGCGAGGTCGAAGGGTGCACTGCGATCCTCGTCGAGGCGGCGCTCCAGCTCTGCTTCGGTTGCCGATCCGCAATCACTCAGGTCGACCTCGGTCCAGGGAATCACTGCATCGTCGACAATCAACTGCACCGGTAGGCCGTGTGCGTCGTAGACGAACGCTGCACACAGATTCGGGTGGTTTGCCAGTAGTCCGGCAGCAGCGCCGCGCAAACGCTCGGAATCAACCGCTCCTTCGAGCTCGACGCACAACTGCGCTGTGTAGACGTCCGTCGACGTGGCCGCCAGTGAGGCATGGAACATCAGCCCGGCCTGAAGGGGCGACACCGACCAGACATCGTGCAATCCGGGGAAGTCGTTCTCCCAGCGTTCGATCTGTTGTTGGTCGACCGAGACCAGGGGAATGTCCGACGGCGTCAGACCGCCCGCATCAGGTCGCGATGCGTGCGCGGTGAGTCCGTCGAGCGCACGACGCCACAGTTCCGCGAACTCCGCGATGTCAGACCTGTCGAGCACTCCGCGGGGAAAGGTGAAAGATGCTGTCAGGCAGGGCCCGTCGACATGGTCCTCACCCGCCGCGTTGATGTCGATCACGGACGCCACAGGCATGGACCGATTCTGGGTTCCGCCGAGCTTTCGATTGCCCTCCACCGGCAGCCAGTCCTGTGTTCCGTCAGAGGAGCTGATCCGGCCCAGATAGTTGAAACTGATCTGAGGAGAACGGAATCGGCCGAGTGGTTCGCTCTCGCCCGACAGGTAGCGCAACATCCCGAATCCGATTCCATGATCGGGGATCGCACGCACGTATTCCTTGACGGCTTTGAGAGCTCGTCCGGCGTCGGCGCCACCTGCCAGTGCGTCGTCGACGTCGAGTCCGCCGAGGTCCACGCGCACCGGGTAGAGCGTGGTGAACCAACCAACGGTGCGCGCGAGGTCTGCGCCAGGAACCGCTCCTTCCTCGCGGCCGTGTCCTTCGAGCGTGATCAGGGCGGCAGCGGTATCCATACCGCGGCGTCGTCGCCACTCGATCGAGGCCAACGCAACAGCAGTGAGGAGTCCGTCGTTCACGCCGGCGTGGAATGCCGCAGGAACCGTGGTGAGTAGGTTCGTGGTCACCGGAGGCGCGATGTCCACTGTGACGGTGTCGACCGTGCCGTCGACGTCGATCGTGGGATCGAGTGGGCGCGAACCGATCAGCGGGTCATCGCCGTCAAGGATCGTTTTCCACATGTCCCGTTCGACGCTCCGATCGCCCACGTGCTCGACAAGCCCGTGCGCCCACCGCCGGAACGACGTTCCGATCTGTGGCAGTTCGGGCGTGACACCGGCCCGGAGTTGTGCTGTCACCGTCGCCAGGTCGGTGACCAGAATGCGCCACGAGACGCCGTCGACAACCAGGTGATGAATCACCACAAGTAGTCGGCCCCGCTGGTTCGACAAGTCGGGTTTGTCGACCAGGTCGAACCAGATCACGCGCACCATGTCGGCCGCGGCGGCATCCAAGCTGTCGGCAGCGGCCTCGAGCTCTCCCGACGCCAAGGCCCTGAAACGTTCGTCGTCCACCGAACCGACAGCTACTCGATGGATCAGTCCTTCGGCCGAGATCGAGCCGGGTGGTAGGACTTCCATGACCCGGTCGCTCTCGTCCAAGCGTGCTCGCAGCATTCCGTGGCGGTCCAGCAACTCCTGGACACCACGGACAAGGAGGTCCTGGGTGAGATCAGCGGGAGCTGTCAGCAAGAGCGCCTGGGAGAACCGTTTCAATTCACCGCCACGCAGCCCGCCACTGCTACGGTCGAGCATCCACTGCGCCACCGGGCTCAGTGGAACAGTTCCGACAGCGGACCCCGGTAGCTCCGCGAGCACATCAGGACCGTCCTGCTCCACGTGCGCCGACTCGGCAAGCGCGGCAACAGATTTGTGGTCGAATACGTCTCGAGGCGAGATGATCACACCAGCATCGCGAGCGCGGGCCACCAATTGGATGGACATGATGCTGTCTCCACCGAGCTCGAAGAACGAATCGTGCACTCCTACGGTGTCCAGGCCGAGAACCTGCGCGAACAGAGCGGCAAGAAGATTCTCGGTTTCCGTTCGCGGTGTCCGGTCGGGTGTGGCCGTGGACGAGAAATCGGGTGCCGGTAGCGCTGCGCGGTCCAGTTTTCCGTGAACCGTCAGCGGAAGTGCGTCGAGCACCACCACCGCCGCAGGCACCATGTACGACGGCAGACGCTTGCCTGCATGCGCGAGAACGTCTCGCGGATCGACACTCGCTCCGCGATCGGGAACCACGTATCCGATCAACCGATCCCTGCCGTTCAACCGATCCCTGCCGTCGCCGTTCCAGACGCCCGTCACCGCCTGGGCCACGCGCGGGTGCGTCTGCAGTGCCACCTCGACTTCCCCGAGTTCGATGCGGAACCCACGGACCTTCACTTGGGCATCGGTGCGCCCGAGATACTCCAGCTGTCGGTCGGGCGTCCACCGCACGCGATCGCCCGTGCGATAGATCCGCGTTCCCGGTGCACCGAAGGGATCTGCGACAAACTGCGTGGCGGTCAACGGGGATCGCCGGTGATAGCCGCGAGCGAGAGCCGGTCCGGCAAGATACAACTCTCCCGCGACACCTACCGGCACCGCTCTCAGACGCGAGTCCAGCACTACCTCGCTGAATCCGCGAGTAGGTGCGCCGATGGTGACCGGGTCGTTCGGAGCCAGCGCCGCACTGATGCTCGACACCACAGTTGTCTCGGTAGGACCGTAGGCGTTGAACATCTTTCTGCCCGGCGCCCAGCGGGCCACCAATTCCGGCGGGCACGCCTCCCCACCTGTCACGACACAACCGACAGTGGTGAGTCCGTCTGGGGCGACGGATGCCAAAGCCGCCGGAGTCACAAAACAATGGGTGACGCGCTCGCGCTCCAGTAGCGCCGCCAGTTCCGCCCCGCCGTAGACGGTCGGTGGCACGATCACCATCGTGGATCCCGCACCAACGGCCAACATGAGTTCGAGAACCAAAGCGTCGAAACTCGGCGAAGCGAAGTGCAGAGTTCTGGATCGGGTCGTGGCGGCGAATGTCTCGCGCTCCTGGAGAGCAAAGTTGCTCAACCCGCGATGTGTGACCGTCACCCCCTTGGGTGTTCCCGTTGATCCCGAGGTGTAGATCAGATAGGCCGGATTGTCGATTCGAATCCGTGCCTTCCGATCCGCGTCGGTGACTTTCGATGGCGAGTACGCCCACAGCCGTTCCTCGAAACCGGCATCGTCGAGGACCAGCCACGGCACGAGGCCGGACAATGCTGCGTGGTGAGCTCGGGTCGTTATCCCCCACGCTGCACCGGAGTCGCCCAGCATGTACTCGATACGTGCAGCAGGAAGTCCCGGGTCCACGGGAAGGAATGCCGCACCTGTCTTGGCAATGGACCACACCGCCAGAACGGACTCGACGGAGCGTGGGAGACACATCGCCACCACCGATTCGGGACCCACTCCGGATTCGATCAGCATGCGGGCCAATCGATTCGACTGTGCGTCTAGTTCGAGATAGGTCACTTCACGTTCCTCGAACACCAGCGCGACGGCGCCGAGATCCTGGGCGGTCGCCATATCTGTTGCTGTCGTGAGCAAATCGGGAAGGGTCTGAACAGCGGTGGAGATCACACCTCGCACGGGTACCAGTTCGGCTGACTCACGGGCGTCGAGGATATCGATATCTCCGATCCGCGATTGCGGATCCGTGGTGACGTACTCGAGAATCCGTTGCAGGCGGTCGACGAAGCTCCCCACTGTTTCCTCGTCGAAAATATCTGCGGCATATCCGAATTCAGCACGAATACCATCCGATTCACCGGCGGTGCCAGTGTTCTGCGCCACCGTCAACTGCAGATCGAAGGTGATGGTGTCGATCTCGACACCCACGTCGGTCACCTGCAGGTCGGGAAGTTCCAGTGTCGGTCGCTCGATGTCTTGGAACTCCAACATGACTTGAAACAGGGGCGAGTATGCCGTCGAACGTGAAGGATTCACTATCTCGACGACTCGTTCGAACGGCACGTCCGCATGAGTGAAGGCGCTCAGATCTACGTTTCGGACCTGGTCGAGGAACTCCCCGAAAGTCGCGCCGCGGTCCACTGCAGTGCGCAAGACCAACGTGTTGACGAACATGCCCACCAGGTCGTCGAGTTCGCGCTCCCCACGCCCGGCGATCGGAGTTCCGACGGCTACGTCCTCCTCATCGCTGAGCCTCGCCAGCAGCACTGCCAAGGCTGCGTGCACAACCATGAAGACGGTGGCGTTGTGTTTGCGCGACAGGGCAACCACACCGGCATGAACCTCCGGGCTGAACTCGAACCGAATCCGTCCGCGTCGAAGCGAACGCACATCACCGCGCGGACGATCGGTCGGAATGTCGAGAACTTCCGGTGCACCCGCAAGATTCTCGACCCAATAGGCGAGCTGTTTCGAGATCAAAGACCGAGAGTCGGATTCCGAACCCAACCAACCACGTTGCCACAACGCATAGTCGGCGTACTGGATCTCGAGCGGCGCCCACCGAGGAGCCTCGCCGCTCACACGGGAGGTGTATGCGCTCATGAGATCTCGGGCCAGCGGTACCGTGGAGAATCCGTCGGCGGCGATGTGGTGAATCACGATCACCAGGACATGCGAGTGGACCTGGTCGTCTCGCCGCAACAAGGTGGCGCGCATCGGGACCTGCTGCAGGACGTCGAAACCATCCGAAACGATCTGCCGGCAACGCTCGCGCAGCTCTTCCTCTCCCTGCACAAGTATCGGTGCAAGATCCGATACCACCTGTGAGGTAGACATGATCACTTGACGCGGGCCGTCGTCAGTGAGAGGAAAAACAGTGCGCAAGGACTCGTGCCGCTCGACGACGTCGACAAATGCCGCGTGAAGTGCACTCAGATTCACTGTGCCGTCGAGCCTCAACGCGCACGCGACGTTGTAGGCGGCGGACTCGGGGTCGAACTGATTCGCAAACCACATTCGCTCCTGCGCCGGCGAAAGTGGGATATCCGTCGTCGCACCCCGCGGCCTCAACGCCGGCTTGGCCCCCTCTCCTCCGCGACACTGCGCCAACTCGGCCAGCGCTGCAACGGTAGAAGCATCGAAGACGTCGCGGATGTCGATCCGTTCGCCGAGAACAGAATTCACTCGCGCAACCAACCTGACTGCACTCAGAGAGTTCCCACCAAGGGCAAAGAAATCGTCGTACACGCCCACCGTCGACGTTCCCAACAGATCATCGAAGATTGCGGCAACCGTCTCCTCGACCGGCGTTCGCGGCGCAACATACT
The DNA here is from genome assembly GCF_056401575.1 of Rhodococcus sp. P4_E4. Lineage (NCBI taxonomy): Bacteria > Bacillati > Actinomycetota > Actinomycetes > Mycobacteriales > Nocardiaceae > Rhodococcus > Rhodococcus sp. P4_E4. Next base: position 7,752 of record NZ_JBFUJB010000048.1, read on the forward strand.
GCAGCGATTGAGGTTCGAAGTTGACGTCCGGGAGGGCTTTACGATCCAACTTCCCATGCACCGTCACCGGAAACTCCCCCAACACCACCACCACCGACGGCACCATGAACCCCGCAAGAGACCTCCGCACCCCCTCCAACACCACCACCTCATCGACCACCACACCCACCTCACCCACCACAAACCCCACCAAAAAATCCCCACCCACACCCGACCGCAACACCACCACCGCACCAGCC
>NZ_JBFUJB010000049.1:0-5778 GCF_056401575.1 Rhodococcus sp. P4_E4
GAGATCATCAACCCGTGCCTGAGTGCGCCGTCCACGACGGCGACAGCTGCGCCGACGACCACGGTCGGGCTCCCCGGCGCGCAGGCTCCAGGCGGTGGCCCGAACGTCGGCGCGAATGCTCCGACGAACTTCCCCACCTACAACGGCACGCCCATCGTCCCAGTTCCTACGATCGAGGTTCCGCCTATTGCTTCCGAGTCCCCGACCTCGGAGAACGGTGCCGGCGCACCCCCTGATGCGTCGCCGCCGCAGGTTCCCTCACCCACATCCACGCTCAACCCCATCCCGGGTGAGGGAACCACCCCCGATCGCGGCCTCGGACCCTTCCCTGCAGCGTCACCGAATGCTGTTCCCGGACAGCCGGAATCGACTCCGACGGTGGCGACCTCGGGGCTCGACGACGATAACGGACGCGACCGCTACCTCGAACTTGTGTTGGTCGGCGCCGCAGGTTTCACTGCCGCCGGTATCGGAGTACGGGGGAGGCCCGGACCGTTCAGTGCGCGTGAGAGCGGGAAGGTCACTCCGCTACCGCAGACGTCGATGAGCGGTCTCGGATCGGGTGGAATCTTCCGTCCGGGGTACGAGGAATTGACGGTGGTGTGGCCTGGCGGTGCGGAGCAGACGTTCGATCTTCTCAACGGGCCGGAATCACCTCGTGAGTACTTCTTCCCGAAGAAGGTTCCCCCGGGTGGTCATATGCGTGTCAACGCAGACGGCTCCGCTGACATCCTCGACGTGAACGGCGCCGTGGTCTCGCACGAGGCTCCGCCGTGGGCGTACGACGCTCTGGGCCGTCCGGTGCCGACATGGTACGAGGTCGCCGACGATGGAACCACCTTGGTTCAGCACATCGAGCCCGGTCCGGATGTGCTGTATCCGATCTTCGCGGACGGCCTAGACGGCGGCACCAACGAGGCTACCGGGCATCAGATCTCTGCGGTCGAACTGTCGAACGGGCAGGAAGCGATCACGGGACAGTCGGGCGGTATCGCGGTGGTGGGCACCCCCGATGACGGGCACTCGGCGTATGTGCCGAACCCGGAGACGATCAAGCCGGATGCCCCGATGACCGTCGATCAAGGTGACGGCACCACCAACAACTACACCAAACCTGGTGATTCGGCCGATGCAGGGTTGGAGGTCACGAACGTGCCCACCACGCAGGCTCTGGACACGATGGCCGCTGAGCAGGAGCACGCGAACCAGGAAGCCGCAGCAGCGGCCGAGCAGGCGGCCATCGACCGCGAAATACTCGAAGTCGAACGCGAGACAAGTGAACAGGAGGACGAACCGGGTCTGGCGCGGCGGGTATGGGACAACGTCTGGGATTTCGGCGACGAAGCCCTCGATGTCACCGGCGACGCTGCCGGGGCCTTCGCGCAGGCGATGCTCGACAATCCGGCCGCCGCCGCATCGATTGTCGGTGGAATGATCCTGGCCGGTCTGGGCGGCACGGTGGAGGGCGGGGGCGTCTTGCTCGATGCGACCGGTATCGGACTACCGGCCGGGTTGGCGCTCAACGCTGTTGGTGCCGCGGCGATCGCAGGCGGCGCCGCCTTCGCGGGTGCTGGGATGGCCGAGGTCGCCCCCGACATCGCAACCAACTTCGAGGCCCGCCGCTCCGGGAATGGGACTTCCGGTAATTCGGGCAGTACCCCGAAACCGAGTCCTAGCGCGCAAACCGCACCCAATGGGGAGATGCTAGGCCAGAGCGGAACACAACTACCCGGCAGCAGAACCATGACCGACAAGATTCCACCGAACGGCCCGTACTATCGGATCGATATCGAAAACCCTGCCCCAGGCGTGCGGGCTGGACAGATGCACTTGCAGGATGATCGCGGTGGGAAGTACTACTACAACTTCAACACCCAAGAATTCGAAGGCGCACCCCAGTCTTTGATCAAGAAGATCCAGGGCGACAACGCCTACCAGAACGCGTTGAACAAAGGCGCACGCTTCCTAGGAGTGAACTGATGCTGGTCGAAAGCAAGCCCTGGCCGAGTATGCCTGCCCTCGACCTGGAAGTTCACGCGCCTCGGATGGTCACGGGGCAGGAGATTCGTGTCATTGGAGTTTCCTTCGGCGCAGAAGGTGATTCCCTTGTCATCGATGCCCTTCTATGTGGTGCGCCCAGAATCTTGTTCAACGTGGCGTCGATGCCGTTGGCAGTGGTGTCGAAGGAATCGGACGGGCATCCGATCGTCTATGGCGTCGACGGGATGCTCCCAGACGGCGGTATCGAGGAAATCCCGCTCCTGCCGGGGCTTCCGGACGGGCCGATGACGTTGTATCGCGCTGGGCTGGTGTTGGGCGGCGATTTCCGCGTCCAAGCCCAGACACACCGTGTGGTGGACGGGATCGTGTACTTCTCGCTGCATTGCCGCACCGAGGACGGGGCGCTGGTGGACTACGCCGTCGCCTCCGTTGCCGTCGATCTCATTCGCCGCCGTCCCGACGGTGCCCTCGACATCGACGTCGTCGATACCACCGATGACGCCGACGCCGGGGATACGCACGCGTAGTAACCACTGCTAGGTGGTCTTGAAAAGTACTGGGGCGGAGCATGTTCGCTGCTCACCAGAGGAGAAATCGGATGCTGATCTTCGGAACACGCACGAAAACAACCTTCATCGCGGCACTGTTCTTTACCTGTCACCTGTGCCGGGTCACTGCGGCGCAGCGGCTGCATCGCCGGCGTACGTGGTTCGCCCTGTTCTTCCTCCCGATTTTCCCGTTCGGGCACGGACACGATTTCATGGCGTGCGCACATTGCGGGCAGACCACCGCCCTCTCTCGTGCCGATGCTGAACGTTTCGCTGCCGACGCCGCGAAGTACGAGGCGCAACGCCGAAGCACCGAAACACTCGGATGAAAATACCCACCGGCACGCCACGATCGACTGGACGCGCCCACGCTTCGACGGCTGGATTCGAGGGAGAAATTAGGGTGTCAGAACAGCTTTCGCTCACCCATATTCGGCGGTGTGTTGTCGGTGAGCGGATCACCGGGGTCAGGCGCGTCTACTACGTTCTCGGAAATGTGATCCAGTCGTGGAACGGTCCGGTCGAGGTGACAGTTGCTGGTCGGGAGGCTTTCGTGTTCGACGCGGGCCCTGACGGAGAAGAATTGGTGTGCCGGGAAGGTCCGTGGCTCGACCCGTTCGAGGATGGGGGTGTCGGCGGCGATCGCGAACTCGGCGCTGAGAATGCGGGGTATGTAGCTGAATACGGAAAATGGACGGTGTTCGATGCGGGGGACGATTCTGAGTTTCGGGCGATAGTAGGGCACAGGATCGAAGCGCTTACCGTCGACACTGTGGGTGACGGCAAACCTGTCACTGCAGTGTTCGATCTGGGTGATCGTAGTGTCGTGCTGGCGGCAATGGGAGACGAGCTGGTTACCACCGTGCGGGCGCGATGAAAACCTCTGCAGGCACTGGTGATCGAATTGTGAAACGCAATGCGCCTACTCGGCTACCGAATATGCGACCCGCAAATCAGCGAACGATTCGCCTGAGCCGCGACGGAAAGGAGTGAAAATGCCGTCGACATCACTGCGCCGAACCATGACGGACGGACTGACCCTGAGAGCCATCTCGCCTGAGGGGCCGCCAGCATCCGAAAGTGTCACCGCCGCTCTCGTTGTTCGTTCGCTGCAGTTACTTCGCGACATCGACCCGGTCTTCGGTGTCGACCTCTATCAGTCGGTAGGCGACGATCTCCCGCCCGAGGCGACGGTCGAGCAGATACTCGCCTCGAACGTTCGGCAGATCCTGGTGCCGCCGACGGAAGAATCGATCGAAGCCACATTGATCGAGAAGCGGCGATCACGCCACGCCACCGGTGGGATGTATCCACTCTCGCTCCCACAACACCTAAGCCTGTACTCGAATGCCGGCGATATTCACGTGGTGGCCGGTTTCGGGGGCACTTCAGGGACGGGAAGTTTCATCTGCACTTTCGCCGACGAATCTCGGATCACACTGGCATTGAACCTCGTTCAAGGGCTGACTGATATCTGGGATGCCCCCACAGCGGTCCTCTACCGGCGAGCTGAGTCGCGGGTTCAGAGTTACGTGCCCGGCGGTGCGACGATCGGCAGCTGCACCTATTTGGGTCAAGAGTTCCCCGTCGACGAAACCCAGCTCCCGCCCACCGTGGAGGCATTTCCGTATCGGGGCGGCACCGTGGTCATCCAGCGCGATCTGTCCGCGCCGTTGACTGCCGATGACATCCGCAGCATCCGTGCCGCGGCAAGCCTGCCCACCGAACGACGGGAGATCAGGCTACCGAAAGGCTCACGACTGGTGCTATAGATCTTCGTAGCGCTGAAGCGGGAGCTGCCCTGCCGGAACGACTCCCATCGCATGGCCGCAGATTGACGGACTTGCCGGGGATATCGGGAGGGGCGACCTGGGGTTCGTGAAGGGTTCGATAGCGATCGCCATCAGGGTGGGGATCGGGTTCTTCAGAGGAGCGCCAAGGAGGCGTCGTTGTCGTCACCCACGACCGCGCACTGCTCTCCGATATCGCGGAGACCATCGTGGACCTCGACCCCTCACCCGATGACCGGATCCGCCTGTACGGCAACGGTTATACCGGATATCGCGAGGGTCGACTCGCCGAAGGCGCACTCTGGGAACAAGAGTACGACCGTCAACAGGACGAGCATGCCCGACTGAAAGACAGTCTCAGCGCGGCCCAGAATCGCCTGCAGTCCGGGGGGCGACCGGAGAAGGGTACGAACAAGCACGGACGCGCGACCCGAGCAGGCGGGCTCGTACAGAGCGTTCATCGCCGCCAGGAGCAGCTCGAAGCGCACGCGGTGACGATGCCGGAACCACCGCAACAGTTCAGATTTCCTGAACTCCTGCCGAATACCGGTTCCGTGTTGTTGAGCGCAGATCAGATCACCGCTAAGGAACGCGTGACGTGTGAGGTGTCGTTTGCCCTCTCTCGCGGCGACCGGCTCGTCGTGACCGGCCCCAACGGGGCGGGGAAATCGACGCTACTGAGCGTGCTCGCCAGCGAGCTGCACCCCAGTACAGGCTTCGTTCGGAGGCCACCGGGCATCCGTCTCGGATATTTGCGCCAGGAGACCGATCTTCCTTTGCATCGGCGGGCCGGTGAGGCTTTCTCCGCACACCTCGATGCGCTTGTCACGGCGGGTCTCCTCGATTCGTCGGACGCAATCGGGCTCTCGCACCTCGGTCTTCTTCGTGCGTGAATCGAGCAAGCGGATCGGTGAACTGTCGATGGGGCAGCAACGTCGTCTCGACCTGGCGATGGTACTTGCGACCAAACCGCACGTACTGCTCCTCGACGAGCCGACCAACCACCTTTCGGTCGCCCTCGTAGACGAACTCACAGACGCTCTGGCCGCAACCCGCGCAGCGGTCGTTCTCTCCACCCACGACCGCCAGCTCCTTCGCGACGTAAGCGACTGGTCCCCACTGCAACTGACCGCAATAACGGTGAGCGAGGCATCGGTGTGAGCAGCAACAACGCCGATGCACTGCGAGTACTAGCTCCGCTGGCCGGGCGAACACCGGAGCCACACTTGCCCGCGATGCAATCGGCAGCCCTGAAATCGAACCAGTCGGCGGTCTTCGCGGTAGACGAGCTTCGCTGGTACCGTCGATGTCATGACTCTGCTGAAAGGCGCGTGAGCGCCGACCTCGGGCGCAGGTTCCTGCGCCCTCGATATGTCTTCTTCGCCGCTGCTCACCTGTGGGTGGTTGACGAGCGTCAACCCGTTGCGGCACTGATTGAT
>NZ_JBFUJB010000050.1:0-5543 GCF_056401575.1 Rhodococcus sp. P4_E4
GGTCCCATTCCGAACCCGGAAGCTAAGCCCTTCAGCGCCGATGGTACTGCACTCGACAGGGTGTGGGAGAGTAGGACACCGCCGAACACAACTTGAGAAGCCCCCCAACCAGTGATGGTTGGGGGGCTTTCTCGTACCCAAAACACCCCCCAAACCCACCCCGCACTCTCCGAGCGAACGGTACTTTCGTCGCCTCAGATCGACCGAACGTACCGTTCACACCATTAGGGGCGGACGCACGACTGAGGACGACGGGCGCTTTGCCCTGATCAGTCGATGCCGTCGGCGGTGGCAGTTGCATACTTCGGCCGACCAGTGGGCAGATACCGCTGGATCGTCACGCCCTTTGGTGTGGCTCGCGATTCGGCCAGTTCGAGTGCGATATCCGGTCCGGTGTCGGGAAACAGTCGCGTGCCCTGGCCTACGACCACCGGAACGATCAGCAGGATCATCTCGTCGACGAGATCGTTCGCGAGAAGCCAGCGGCACAATTCGCCACTGCCGTGCACCTGAAGCTCGCCGCCGGGTCTGGCTTTCAGTTCGCCGATCGCTGCGGCGGTGTCATCTGTAAGGGCCGTGGTGTTCTTCCATTGCGGATCGGTGACCGTTGTCGAGGCAAGATACTTGGGCCGCGTATTCAAGGCGCTTGCGATCGGGTTGACCTCTGGATTCTCGAACGCGCCCCAATAGCCGGCGAAGATTTCGTAAGTCCGCCGACCGAACAGGAAGGCGTCGGCGCGCTGGTAGACCTGGACAAGGTAAGACATGGCTTCTGTGTCCACCAGTGGCGCGGACCATCCGCCACGTTCGAATCCGCCGCGTCGATCTTCGTCCGGCCCACCGAGGCCTTGCATCACCCCGTCGAGAGTGACGATGGTAAATGTCGTCAGTTTCATAGTCGTACCCATCTCCCCGGCATCGTCGGATTTCCGCTGTTTCGATATAGACCGTCGAGAAGCGGGAAAGTCATCGAGCGAACGTGGCGTTCATCGCATTGGATCGACCGAACGTGCCGTTCGCTCAAGGTGGGCGGTGAGATCAGGGCTGAACGGGCACAGAGTCTGCCGGGGTGGACTCGGACTCCAAGGCGTCGCAGGGAATCGCGAGCTCGGTCTGTTCGAGGCGGCCACGAAGGGTGATGTTCTCGGTGATCGACCACTGTGCGGCTTCGGCGCTGTCAGCGGCGGCCACAGCCCGTCCGGATGCGGCGAGGTTACCCGGAACCGTCTTGGCGACCTCGGACAGTCGCGCTGCTTCGTTGACGGGATCACCGATGACGGTGTACTCGAATCTTTCTCGCGCACCGACGTTTCCGGCAACAGCAATTCCCGCAGCGACGCCGATACCCGCGCTCACTTCCGGAACTTCGGCACGCAGGCGCTGCTGAATCTTGCGGGCGGCGGCGAGTGCACTGCCGGCGTGATCGTCGAGTGTCGTCGGCGCTCCGAAAATTGCCAGCGCCGCGTCGCCTTCGAACTTGTTGACGAATCCGCCGTGTGCATCTACCTCGTCGACGATGACGTCGAAGAATCGGTTGAGTAGAGCGACCACCGCGGTAGGGGAGTTGGTTGCCGCGATCGTGGTCGAGCCGATGACGTCGACGAAGAGAACGGCAACGTCGCGTTCTTCACCGCCGAGTTCCGGGTTTCGGCGAACCGCGTTTGCGGCAACCTCGTGTCCGACGTGGCGCCCGAAGAGGTCGCGAATCCTCTCGCGCTCGCGCAGGCCCTCGGCCATGCGATTGAAGCCGGTCTGCAGCAGTCCCAGTTCGGTCCCGTCGTACACGACGACGGACGCGGTGAGGTCGCCACGGGTGACTTGCTCCATGCCTCGGCGTACGGACCGAATGGGGGCCGCGGCTGATCGGATGTTGATGTACGTCAGCCCGAGTCCGACGCACAGAGTGATCCCGCCGATGACGAGGATCGCGGTCGCGAGGGCTTGCCACGAAGCAGGTCGGATGAAGCTGAAGACCGCTACGAGCATCAAGCCGGTGACGGGGACCCCGCTTCCGAGCAGCCAGACGAGGATCGTCCGGCCGGTCAGTCCGAGAACGGCAGCCTTGCGGGGCGCTCCGGATTCGAGTGCACGCGCAGCAATCGGGCGGAGTGCGAACTCGCTGAGCAGGTAGCAGAAAGCACAGGTGGTGATACCGCTGAAAGCCACAGTGAACAGAACTTTCGGAATGGTGTCGGGGTCGACGATTCCGTACATGGTCGTGAAGGTGATGAGCGCGGCCGTCCACAGGACGGCTTGCACTCGGGTCAGCCGCCACGGCCCGCGCAACGCCGCGCGTTGATTCTGCTCGGTTGGCCGATGATCCTCGGTGGCCCACCGGAGATCCCTCATGAGGCGTTTGGTGCCCCACAGAAGTCCGATGAGAAAGACACACCCGATGAAGACGGGTACGGCAATAAAGTTGATCCACGCGAATTCGGGGTGGATGATCTCGGGTCCGGGAACCACGAATCCGACGAGCACGATCGCCAGCACCGCTCCGATCAGGTTGGTGACCAGGAGAGGGGCGGTGAGTAGTGCCTGGACGCGGATTCGGCGGCGCCTGGGGCTTTCGTCGGTGGATCCGAGCAGCCACGACCCCAGGGGCGCACTCGGGACACGGCTTCGCTGCATAGTGTGTCGAGAGTAGTCGTAATGATCGCTTAGGGTGGTCCGGTGCGCCTAGTTATTGCTCGTTGCCGTGTCGATTATGTGGGACGCCTGACCTCCCACCTCCCTACCGCAAGACGACTGCTGTTGGTGAAGGCCGACGGTTCGGTCAGCATTCATGCCGATGACCGGGCGTACAAGCCGCTGAACTGGATGAGTCCGCCGTGCTGGTTGGTTGAGACCACCGGCGACAGCGACGACATCTTGTGGGTCGTCACCAACAAGGCGGGCGAGGAGCTTCGGATCACTCTCGAAGAGGTCGAGCACGATTCGTCGTATGAACTCGGTCTCGATCCGGGATTGATCAAGGACGGTGTCGAGGCACACCTTCAAGAACTTCTGGCGGAGCATGTCGAGACACTCGGCCCCGGCTACACGTTGGTGCGGCGCGAGTACATGACGGCCATCGGGCCGGTCGACCTTCTGGTCCGTGACGCGGACGGTGCATCGGTGGCGGTGGAGATCAAGCGCCGCGGCGAGATCGACGGCGTCGAGCAGTTGACGCGGTACCTGGAGTTGCTCAACCGCGATCCTCTGCTCGCGCCGGTTACGGGAGTTTTTGCAGCGCAACAGATCAAGCCGCAGGCAAAGACTTTGGCCAACGACCGTGGGATCCGTTGCCTGGTCTTGGACTACGAGGCCTTGCGTGGTACCGAAAGCACCGAGTTCCGACTTTTCTGACGCTGTTTAGACTCGAACCATGCCGCGCCGCAAACCTTCGCCGAAGCAATCCCGTCGAACGGATACTCGGCGTGCTCGGGATTCGAGCGCGGAATCGCAGTCACCCAGTGGTGTGTTGTTCGGCGGGGCGCTGGTCCGGGAGGAGCCAGGGCCGGGCGGTGAAATGTACATGGTGAGGCCGATACCCGGCTCCAACGCGACGAAGTTCTATCGCTGCCCCGGTTGTGATCACGACATCAGGCCCGGTGTCGCCCATGTGGTGACGTGGCCTTCGGAACCGGGCGGCGCGAACGAACGTCGACACTGGCACACCGGATGCTGGTCAGGCCGCGGAACTCGCAGCCTGACCAGACGGTGGTCCTGAGCGTCGATCAGTTCCGGGACTGGGCTCGCTGCTCGACGGCGCGGGTGTCGATCTCGGCGGTGTTGGTCTCGTCCGAGTCCTCGAGCACATCGTCTTCGTCGATACTCGGTTCTGAGTCGACCGGATCGGAGTCGGCCTTCTTGTCTTCGATCTCGAGATCTTCCTCGGCTTCGACGATGACCGGAGCGGGCGGTGCATCGAGGAGTTCGCTCTCCCGGTTGACCGATGCGAGCATGGCCGGAACCGAATCGAGTTGTCCCCGAATGCCCAAGAGCTGAGCCAGAATTCGACCACGGAGAACACGCAGTTCTTCGGTCAGTTCCTTCGCGTGAGCGATCTTGCGCTCGGACTGATCGGTGGCGGCCTGCAGCCTGCGCTGAGCCTCGTGCGACGCATCGGAGAGTCGACGCTCGGCCTCTGCCTTGCTCGACGACTCCAGGTCGTTGACGGCGGCGACGACCTTGGCGCGACGCTCGGACATCGAGATGTCGAAGTCTTCGCGGATCTGAGTGCGCTTGGCCTCGGACTCGGCAGCCAGGCGATCCCGCTCGGCCTGTGCGGCTTCGACGATCCGGGCGGCTTCGGTACGGGCCTGCGCCATGGTCTGCTCGTGCATGGTTTCCATCGCATTGCGACGGTCCTCGAGTTCGGCGATCAGCGACTCGTAGTGTCCGCGCAGTCGGGCGCCGTCCTGTTCGGCGATGGAGGTCATCTCGGCTGCGTCGGCCTCGGCCTTCGCGCGCACCTCCGAAGCCTCGTCGGAGGCAAGGCGCAGCATGCGGCTGATGCGATCGCTCATGCCCTCCGCAGTGGTGGGCGGTACCGAGAGGCGGTCGACGTCCTTGCGGAGGTCGTCGATGTCGTCGCGTGCATCGTCGAGCTGCTTGGCAAGGTCACGGGCCTGCGCAGCGGCAGCATCACGATCGGCCGCGGTAACTCGCAGCTCCGCGTCGAATCGCTCGAAGTAGTTACGTACCTCGTCGCGGTCGTATCCCTTCCGTGCGATCTGGAACGGAAGTTGGATCGAACCGCGGTCCTGCTCGTATGCCATGGCGACAATCTACCTGGCATACGAGCTGGAGTCGGGTCTGCTAGTGGCTCGCGTCGGGTTCGACCAGTTCCACCAGGACGCCGCCGGCGTCCTTCGGGTGAATGAAGTTGATGCGCGAGTTGGCCGTACCGCGCCGGGGAGCGTCGTACAGCAACCGAACGCCGCGCTCGCGAAGCTCGGCGGAGATGGCGTCGATGTCGGTGACCCGGTAGGCGAGCTGCTGCAATCCGGGGCCGCTTCGGTCGATGAACTTGGCGATGGTCGAGTTCTCGTCCAGTGGTGCGAGCAGCTGAACGGCAGTGGATCCGGCGGGGGAGCCGACGACGGAGAGCATGGCTTCGCGCACGCCCTGCGATTCGTTGATTTCCTCGTGGGTCGACACCATGCCCAGGTGCTGCGTGTACCACGCGATTGCCGCGTCGAGATCGGGCACCGCGATTCCGACGTGATCGATCGCGACGACGAGGTCGGACGACAAAGGTGCGAGTGCAGAACTGGGGGAGGTCTGTGTCATACCTTTCACGGTAGCGCTACCGTTTGAGGAGTACACGTCGGGATGTGACTTGGCTCTTAGGCCGCACGGAACCGACGACTATGTCTCTTTTGCAGCCGGAGGAAATCGTGACCAGTTCTGTGATTGTTGCGGGAGCTCGTACCCCGATGGGTCGACTCCTCGGATCGTTGAAAGACCTCTCCGGGTCCGACCTCGGCGGCATCGCCATCAAAGGCGCCCTCGACAAGTCCGGAGTCGCCCCCGAACAAGTCGACTACGTCATCATG
>NZ_JBFUJB010000051.1:0-3937 GCF_056401575.1 Rhodococcus sp. P4_E4
GCCGGATCACCCAGCGCTTCGAGCCACGTCACAAGATCGTCGTACGTCGACGGATTCGCAGCGATCGCCGGCCGCAACTCCGGCGAACTCGATGCGATCTCGAACAGCACCGCCGCCGGAGTCCGCGGATCCGCAGCCTCGAGAGCACGACTCGAACGCTGAACGGGCTGTCCGAGATTCGGTACCGCAGCTGTAACCGTGGTGGCCGACGCGAACAGTTGCACCCCCGCATACAAATTCCGAACAGCCGGTGAGACTGTGAGAGCGAGAGCAACCAGAACCACCAGCACCGCCATGGCGAGATCGAATATCCATGCACTGTAATATATTTCGCCATACATGGCCGACTGCACCACGAGACGAACGATCATCAGGACGAGCAAGCCGACACAGACTCCAAGACCAACCTCGCGTGACGGGCGAGGGTCGAGCGAAGAATACTGAAGCGACAGTGATCTGACTCCGACGACGGCAAGAATCCCGAAGAGTATCGCGAGAACAGCGAGCACCAACGCATCTCCCCACGGCACGATGCCAAATTGCGTTGCTGCCATTGCGATCTGAGAGAATCCAACACCGAAGCTCCACACCGCGATCAACAGCATGCCGTTTCGTGCCGCTGCGAGCCAGACGTATCCGGGGTGCGTCCCGTCGCCGACGGATGCAACACCGAATGGAATGAATGTAATTGCAGCTGCGGCAATCAAGAACGTGATGCCGTAGTACGGACTAGCCGTGACCGTGTGGAACAGCTCGACACTTGTGCCCTCGCTGATCGAGTGGAGTAATCCGGCTGCGAGGAGAGCGATGCCGAGCGCGGCGATGGTGAGGCGCCAGGACGCAAACCGTCTGGCGAGACCGACTGCCGCAACACCCACCACGACGATCGGAACGGCCGACGACACGAAGAGAACGATCAGGCTCTCGAATGTCTGCGGCCCGTCGTAATATCGGTAGCGACTGGCGGAGACCAGGATGTAGATCAGCGCGAGTAGCGCCGAGGCCACTGACGACCCCCAAGCCACAAACACAAGCGGCTTCACCAACGCCAACCATCGCGGCGCGGTTCGAGGGTCGATGCGAATTTCGGCCGCTCGCGGTTGAGCTGCGAGCAGGGCGCCGGCAAGCCCGAACCACGCTCCAGCGCCGACCCCGTTGCCGGTGAAAACACTCGAGCTCTCACTGAATCGGAACATTCCACGAATGACGTCGTAGACGACAAGACCCACGACAGTGGCAATGAGGGGTCCGTTGGCCACCAGACGCAGCACACGTATCTGCCCGACATTCCAATTCGGCCCGAGCATTCCGAGTCGCGCCACGTACGGCAGAGACAGGGACACCAGCGACAGCAGCGTCGGCAAAACCAGAAGCACCACAAGAGCACTCGAACCGACGCGGGTTATTGCGACGGTCGCACTCCACGGCAAGAAGAACGACACGAACAGTAGTACCGCGGCTGTCCCGTCGCGGGTGTAGTCACCGATCCGAATATCCTCGAACGCAGATCGCGCCGGTGAATAGCCCTGCGCCGGTGGATACACGCCGTGTGGCTGGGGCAAACCGTCTATTGATGATTCGCTGTGTTGACGCGAGTTGTCTTCGGTCATTCGCCAAGCTCCTCAGATGTGGGAAGTGCGCCGAACGGCTCAGGCACTATCGCCGATATTTGGTGGTCCCCGACGAATCGCGATCGTTGCTGACGATCTTGGCGAAGCATTGATCGTTGGCAATCCGCTTCGAATCGCACCACCCGTTTGCCGCATCCGCATCCGCAAACGTCAAGCCTGCGACGGTTATCCACCAACCCCGGAGATCGAAGGTCCGCCATTCGTCACTCCAGAGCAGACGCACCTCCGGATACATGAGACGAAGTTCGAGATGCTGTCGCAGGATCTGGGCAGCAGTCCAATGCACCTGAGCGCCATTGATATCCGCCGCATCGAGTCCGACCCGCTTGGAGGAGATCTGAGCCACCCACCTGTTCGCGAGGTCACCGATCACAAAGGGGCGATCGGCGTCGGCCTGAGCCCGGAGGGCGTCAAGACTCGCAGATTCGACGTCGCCCGTTGTCGGCTGCGCGCTACGTGTGGGTCGGATCGGCGTATTGGTGTCACTTCGCGATGCCGGCCCGGATGTCAGGCTGGTATCACTCGTCCCCTCGTCCTCGCATTCGACGAGTTGAGCACCTGACGCTCTCGAATTGGTCAGACTCGAAGACTCACCGAGAGTGTTCGGCAGCCTCCAGAAGCTACCGAGGTCGTACAGGAACTCGCGCTGGATCGAGTTCGTCGTGTTCGTCCCATCGGTTCGGGGAAGATAGATCGGCGCATCGGAGAAGTCGAACACCGCCGATGCAACGCTCTGGCCGGTGTCGGTGATCGACACACGAAGCGCGTCGGTGGAGACGATGTCTCCGCCGGGACATGATGCTTTCATTTCCATTAGAACGACGAGACCCTCTGCCTGCGTGCGGTATTCAACCGGCGTCAGGGTCGGTGTCCGTCCGCATTTCGTGACGTACTCGTTGCCTCCGTCGAATTCAGGGACAGCGGGCAGCCTGCCCGGTGTCCCTGACGGTCCGCCGGTCGGTGGGTAGTAGAGGAATTCGTCATTGGAGATCGAGGCGAGTCCGTCGTGGGCCTTCGACCAAGACCAGTGGTTGGTGTGGGAATCGAGTGACCAGCTGATGGAGCCGTCGTCGAGTTCAACGGCTAGTACCCTGCCGTCGTTAGGATGGACGAGAATTCGCTCACCGTCCGAGACCGAGTAAGAGAAGTAGTCACCGATCTTGGTCGACCACAACTGTTCCCCGGTGTCGATTCGGTAGGCCGAGAGCGTGTCCGAGTCGTTGCCCAACACGATGTCGCCGACGATCCGGCGTAGCGAGAAGTGGTCTCCGCCGATGACCGACCACAACTCGGTGCCGTCGTTCATGTCGTAGGCACCGTGCGAGCCGATGTACGGACGAGAGTTCGATGCCGAGACAAGCCACGGTGATGCCGGTGCGTCTTCGTCAACTCTAAATCTCTCGGCACCGTCACGGTCGGACACGATGCTGGAGTATCCGTCCGACGGAAATGGCATCGCGCAGAGGACGCCGGCAAAACCTTGTCCTGGAAGTGCCTCGTAGCCACCCAGATTCGGATTCGAAAGCAGTGCGCCATCGACCGCGTTGAGCGCCGTAGATCCGATGCTCGAGTAATAGACGATGCCGTCCACGATCTCGAACGAATGCGAATCGCCGGATCCGACGCAGTCGGTTTCCGGTGGAGGTGTCGTTGTCCACGCCGCGTCGAGATCGTTAGGCGTACCGCGCGAAATCACCAGCCCGGACTGGCTACCGCCGACAGTGAAGACCGCTCCGTCGGAAACCTCGACCAAGGTGGCTGTATCGGTGTCGACACTCGAACGAATCGCCCCCGAGTCGAGCGAGAAGGAAACGACTCGAGCTGTTCCACCAGGGTTCCTGACGACACAAGGTAGGGCTGCATCGATCGCGGCGGTCGCACACGACACCGTGCCGGCGACCGGCGTTTGCCATCGAATGGATCCGCTCTCGGCGTCGACTGCTACAAGTTGGGACTGCTGGCCCTGCTGTGGACCGACCGTAGTGATCAGAGTCTGTCCCACGTCGATGAATCTCGCCGTTCCATAGCTCGCACCGAGCGAATCCGGCCACAGAAATCTTCCGCCCGGCAGAACCTCGTCAACGTCCAACGACCACCCTGGCGTCGGCTGCGTGGGGTAAGTGTTGACCAGCTGGCCTGCAACCGGTCCATCGGTGTCTCCCGACCGGAGAATCGTGACAACGGTGRCGGCGCCTGCGGCGAGGGCCGCGACGGCGGTAAGGGATGCAACGGCAAGAATCCATCCTCGGCCACGAGATCGAGAGGGCGGAGGATGTCCGGCAACCGGAGCCTGCGGTGGTGAAGGC
>NZ_JBFUJB010000052.1:2500-5366 GCF_056401575.1 Rhodococcus sp. P4_E4
TGTGGGGTTCATTTTGTCTGTTCTGCCGAGCAGGCCAACAGTAAGAAATCACAGGGTTAGTGGAAGTGGTCTGGAACGGCCTGTCGTAGAGGGTGAGAATCCCGTACACGAAAACTTTGTGACTGTTGTAATGGAAACCCAAGTAGCACCGGGCCCGTGAAATCTGGTGTGAATCTGTCGGGACCACCCGATAAGCCTGAATACTCCCTGGTGACCGATAGCGGACTAGTACCGTGAGGGAAAGGTGAAAAGTACCCCGGGAGGGGAGTGAAATAGTACCTGAAACCGTGCGCTTACAATCCGTCAGAGCCTTCGAACAGTTTACTGTTGGGGGTGATGGCGTGCCTTTTGAAGAATGAGCCTGCGAGTTAGTGGCATGTCGCGAGGTTAACCCGTGTGGGGTAGCCGTAGCGAAAGCGAGTCCGAATAGGGCGATCGTAGTGGCATGCTCTAGACCCGAAGCGGAGTGATCTACCCATGGCCAGGTTGAAGCGACGGTAAGACGTCGTGGAGGACCGAACCCACTTAGGTTGAAAACTGAGGGGATGAGTTGTGGGTAGGGGTGAAAGGCCAATCAAACTCCGTGATAGCTGGTTCTCCCCGAAATGCATTTAGGTGCAGCGTCGCGTGTTTCTCACCGGAGGTAGAGCTACTGGATGGTCTAGGGGGCCCACAAGCTTACCGAAATCAGCCAAACTCCGAATGCCGGTGAGTGAGAGCGCGGCAGTGAGACTGCGGGCGATAAGGTTCGTAGTCGAGAGGGAAACAGCCCAGATCGCCAGCTAAGGTCCCTAAGCGTGTACTAAGTGGAAAAGGATGTGGGGTCGCGAAGACAACCAGGAGGTTGGCTTAGAAGCAGCCACCCTTGAAAGAGTGCGTAATAGCTCACTGGTCAAGTGATCCTGCGCCGACAATGTAGCGGGGCTCAAGTACACCACCGAAGCTGCGGCATTCACGCAATAGCCCCCAGTTGATCCAAGGATTTTCTGGCAGGTGTGTGGATGGGTAGGGGAGCGTCGTGTGGCCATGGAAGCGGCAGGGTGACCTAGCCGTGGAGGCCACACGAGTGAGAATGCAGGCATGAGTAGCGAAAGACGAGTGAGAAACTCGTCCGCCGAATGACCAAGGGTTCCTGGGCCAGGTTAATCCGCCCAGGGTGAGTCGGGACCTAAGACGAGGCCGACAGGCGTAGCCGATGGACAACGGGTTGATATTCCCGTACCCGTGTGAACGCGCCCATGGTGAATCAGTGATACTAACCATCCTGAAGCCACGAGAAGACCTTCGGGTCTCGAGTTGGTGGATGCATGGGACCTGATCTGGTAGTAGCCAAGCGATGGGGTGACGCAGGAAGGTAGCTGAGCCAGTCAGTGGTAATACTGGTGTAAGCGTGTAGGGCGTGACCTAGGCAAATCCGGGTCACACATAGCCTGAGACGTGATGCGTAGCCGATTGAGGCGAATTCAGTGATCCTATGCTGCCGAGAAAAGCCTCTAGCGAGCTTTCACACGGCCCGTACCCCAAACCGACACAGGTGGTCAGGTAGAGAATACTAAGGCGATCGAGATAACTATGGTTAAGGAACTCGGCAAAATGCCCCCGTAACTTCGGGAGAAGGGGGGCCCTGTCTGGTGACGACATTTACTGTCTGAGCTGGGTGGGGCCGCAGAGACCAGTGAGAAGCGACTGTTTACTAAAAACACAGGTCCGTGCGAAGTCGTAAGACGATGTATACGGACTGACGCCTGCCCGGTGCTGGAAGGTTAAGAGGACCGGTTAGTTCCTTCGGGAGCGAAGCTGAGAATTTAAGCCCCAGTAAACGGCGGTGGTAACTATAACCATCCTAAGGTAGCGAAATTCCTTGTCGGGTAAGTTCCGACCTGCACGAATGGCGTAACGACTTCTCAGCTGTCTCAACCGTAGACTCGGCGAAATTGCATTACGAGTAAAGATGCTCGTTACGCGCGGCAGGACGAAAAGACCCCGGGACCTTCACTACAGCTTGGTATTGGTGTTCGGTTCGGTTTGTGTAGGATAGGTGGGAGACTGTGAAACGGTGACGCCAGTTATCGTGGAGTCGTTGTTGAAATACCACTCTGATCGAATTGGACCTCTAACCTCGGACCATGATCTGGTTCAGGGACAGTGCCTGGTGGGTAGTTTAACTGGGGCGGTTGCCTCCCAAAATGTAACGGAGGCGCCCAAAGGTTCCCTCAGCCTGGTTGGCAATCAGGTGTCGAGTGCAAGTGCACAAGGGAGCTTGACTGTGAGACTGACAGGTCGAGCAGGGACGAAAGTCGGGACTAGTGATCCGGCACCGGCAAGTGGAAGCGGTGTCGCTCAACGGATAAAAGGTACCCCGGGGATAACAGGCTGATCTTCCCCAAGAGTCCATATCGACGGGATGGTTTGGCACCTCGATGTCGGCTCGTCGCATCCTGGGGCTGGAGTAGGTCCCAAGGGTTGGGCTGTTCGCCCATTAAAGCGGCACGCGAGCTGGGTTTAGAACGTCGTGAGACAGTTCGGTCTCTATCCGCCGCGCGCGTTAGAAACTTGAGGAAGGCTGTCCCTAGTACGAGAGGACCGGGACGGACGAACCTCTGGTGTGCCAGTTGTTCCGCCAGGAGCACCGCTGGTTAGCTACGTTCGGAAGGGATAACCGCTGAAAGCATCTAAGCGGGAAGCCTGTTCCAAGATGAGGTTTCTCACCCCCTCGAGGGGGTAAGGCCCCCGGCAGACCACCGGGTTGATAGGCCAGAACTGGAAGTGCAGTAATGCATGCAGGTGACTGGTACTAATAGGCCGAGGACTTACCACAAAGAAGCTACGCGTCCACTGTGCGGTATCTGAAACAACACACAGATAC
>NZ_JBFUJB010000053.1:0-2500 GCF_056401575.1 Rhodococcus sp. P4_E4
CGCAGACAACACCTCCTGGAAGCCGACACCGTCGACCTCCGGATACACCGTCCGCAAAATCTCATGCCGCGCAACAACATCCGACACAGCAGCCTGCAGAGCCGCCACATCCAACAACCCCGACAACCGAATCGCCACCGGAATATTGTCAACATTGGATCCTGGGTCGAATCGGTTCAAGAACCACATCCGCTGCTGCGCCAACGACAACGGCACCCGCTCCGGACGCACCCGAGCAGTCAACGCCGCCCGCGCACCCGAACCRACCTCCGACTCCACCCGAGCAGCCAACAACTCCACCGACGACGCCTCGAACAACACCCGCACCGGAACCTGCGCATCCAACGCCTGCCCCAACCGCGCCGCCACCCGAGTAGCAATCAAAGAATTACCACCCAAAGCAAAGAAATCGTCATCCAACCCGACACGCTCGACCCCGAGAACATCCCCGAACACCGACGCGACGATCTCCTCCACCGCCGTCACCGGAGCCCGGAACACCGCAACCTCGAACACCGGCTCCGGCAACAACTTCCGATCCAACTTCCCCGACGCATTCAGCGGCAACGCATCCAACACCATGATCAACGACGGAACCATGTACGACGGCAACACCGCACGCAGCGAATCCGTAAGCGCCACAACATCAACCACCGCACCCGACGCCGGCACCACATACCCAACCAAGCTGTCACCCGACTTGGCCGAAACAACAGTCACTGCAGATGCGGATACCGATGCATCAGCCACCAAAGCCGACTCGATCTCCCCCAACTCGATCCGCTGACCACGCAACTTCACCTGGAAATCGCTACGACCGATGTACTCCAACTCCCCCGACGCATCCCACCGCACCAAATCGCCCGTGCGATACATCCGACCGCCCCCACTGCCATCGGCAAACGGGTTCGCAACAAACCGATCCGACGACATTGCGGCCCGCCCGATATACCCGCGCGCCAACTGAATGCCCGATAGATAAAGCTCGCCGACAACACCCCTTGAAACCGGGTGCAGCCTGGAATCCAGGACTAACAGCCCTGTATTCCACACAGCAGAACCAATCGGGATCGACACGGTCTCGTCCGATGTGACTGCATGGAAGGTCACATCAATTGCAGCCTCGGCAGGACCGTACAAATTCTCCAAGCATGCTGATGGCATCACTCCGAAAACTTCCGCGGCAGTGCCAACTTTCAAGGCCTCGCCACCGGAAAACACCAGCCTCAAGGAAGGAATATTGCTGGCACATTCGGCTGAAATGAATAGGGCCATCATTGCAGGCACGAAGTGCGCGACCGTGACCGCATGCTCCCGGATCAACTTCGCTATGTACTGAGGGTCACGATGGCCATCCGGTTCGGCGATCACCATGCGCGCGCCTACTTGGCACGGCCAGAACAACTCCCAAAGTGAAACGTCAAATGTGGACGGAGTCTTGACCAGCACCACGTCCGACGGGTCCAAATTGTATCGATCCTGGCGCCAAAGCATCTGGTTTACTACGGCGATATGCGATACCAGGACGCCTTTCGGCGTCCCGGTAGAACCGGAAGTGAAAATCACGTACGCAGGGTGACCTCCCCGAAGAGCAGACAGTCGCTCTGAATCGGTGATCGGATCAGTCGAATACGTATGCAGGTCAAGACTGTCAACATCAACCCAGGAAGTCGGCAACTTCGCGTCGAGTCGACCATCAACCGTAAAGTCACGCGAGTACAAGACAACGGCCGGCGCCGCCGTTCGCAAAACATAAGAGACGCGTTCAGTCGGATGCGATGGGTCCAGGGGTACATATCCGCCACCTGCACGAATCACCGCATGGGCTGCGATCACCCAAGATATAGACCGCTCCATGAGCACGCCGACCAGAACCTCAGGTCCAACACCTTGCGAAATCAGATGTCGGGCCAATCGATTGACGCGCGAATCGAATTCGCCATAGGTCAAGCTTTCGTCACCGTAAATCAGCGCAACATCCATCGCGCGCTGAGCCGTACCGACGACATCCACCAATCGCGTCGCGGGCAGTTCCCGACGATTGGCGCGCGATCTGTTGTAGATCTCAATTCGTTCAACACCATCAAGAAGATCGACTTCTCCCACCAGCGCCGATGAATCGTCGAGAACTGTGCGCAGGATGCGTTCGAATCGGGTTGCCATCGAGGCCACCGTCGACTCGTCGAACAGATCCGTCGCGTACGTGAACGTCGCCGCCATCCCGGCCGGGGCACCGGACTCGTCGAACTGCTCGACCATGGTCAACTGCAGATCGAACTTCGCCGCCACCGCGCCGGTATCGATTCCCCCAACCGTCAGATCGCCAAGTCGAAGCACCGACTGCTCCATGTTCTGGAACGACAGCATCACCTGGAACAACGGATTACGAGCCTGCGACCGCGCCGGATTAAGCACCTCCACCAACCGCTCGAACGGCACATCCGCATGCGCAAACGCACCCAGATCACCCTCACGAACCCGATCCAACAACCCCGAGAAC
>NZ_JBFUJB010000054.1:0-2454 GCF_056401575.1 Rhodococcus sp. P4_E4
CTGTCCGGGGTGTAGTTGCTGCTGTAGGGACTCGATCCCGGCAGCGTCGAGTGTTCCGCGGTGAATCTGACAGGCCCAGTCGAAATCTTCTGTAGACCAGCCGATCTGATATCCGTAAGTCTTGGTTCTCCACGGCTGGTTCGATCGTGGCCGCCGGGTGATCCATCCCGCATTATCACCGAGTTGCGCTGCGAATGCGCCGGATTCGGGTTCGATCGAGTGAACGAMGCGTGGAGTCAGGTCCGTCAGCAGGGGCACCCCGATGGGTTCGGCGGTGATCTCMTCGCGGAACCAGCGTATCGATTCCTGCCGCGGTGTAGTTGGCGGTCCGCCGCGGCCGGCGAGGGTCCTGGATTCGGCGTCGGTGATGACCGGACCGTCCCAGGTGAACAGGGGGAGTTCGAGGCACTCCCCCACGAGGAGGTCGGTGTATGCGGCGCCGTCGACACCATTGCCGGAGTGTTGGGCAAGAACTGCACCGGTTTCGGCGTCGACGACAAGCCGCAGCGACGGCTTCGGCAGATTCCGGCTCTCACGTGGGGCGAGATCCACCGACCAGCATCGACGGCCGAGGAACTCGACGTCTGTCACCGGCCCTGTCGGGCGTGAATGATCGTTGCCGACCCAATGCTCAACGCGCGGGGTGATCGAGAGGTGTCGGCCCGCGCCGGGCGAGTGCACCTGACGGAGTTCGGTGCAGCGCGGATGGTCTGGGTCGGCGGTGAAGTCCCAAGCGGTGGTGCCGTCGCTGACGAACATCACCTGCCCGTCGAGTGACTCGATCCTCGACCGGCGTCCCCATCGATACAGATGCACGCCAGGGAGACGGACGGGAAGAAACACAGGTTCTTCACCGTAGCTGCCGTAGTAGTAGTGAAACGGTTCGTCGGAATTGCGGTACGGGACCACGACCCCGTGGACCGGTTGCCGCGGGCCATCGGCCATGGTCACCAACATCTGGACCCATTCGGTCATCACTGCCTCCACTACATATTCGGGTGTCGGGCGTCTTCGTCCCAGGTCAACGCGTCTCCCACCGGTCATTTCGGTGAGCTTTCCGGCTCGATCGCCTCCGCTGCTCAGCTCAGACATGCAGGACTCCCGCGATGGCTTCGGAGACCGGCGGGTAGGCGCGGGTGTCGGCTTGTTCCCCCAGCTCTGCCGAGGCGTAGGACAGGAGATTGTCGAGTCGGTTGCCTTGCTCGTCGTAGAGATTGAGACGAGCTGTCAACACCAGTCCCGGGTAGTCACGATGCCGGAATCGAACATGGATCCGGCCGCTCGGCCACTGTCCGACGTACGTGGCGCTCACCTGATCGACTTTGTCCGAAAACCGCATTCGGTCGAGACCGCGCAGGCAATACTTGACGTAGCTGTGGTGGTCGAGTGGCTCGGGCCCGACAGGCCAGCACCGATCGGTGATGTCGATGCCGCCGGTGATCAGCGAATGGATCCCGCCATCGACCCCGGTGGAAAGTACCGACCGGCCGACGGCAGGACGGGTAGCGGTCCTCGCGACCAACCACAGCCTCCCGGCCCCTGCTACCCCGTGTGCGACATCCATCCCAGGCAGCATCAAGGTCGACACCGGCGACGAAGCCTCACCACGGTAGGCCCGCACGGTTGTGGCGCCACGCGTAATGGGGTCTTTGCCCCAGTACCAGCGCACGTTGCCATCGAACGCGCGCTTACGGCGATGGTTTTCGTTGTACGACACATCCGCATACTCGCTGGTGTACCCAACCTGCCGATCTTCCGCGCACAGGTAGGTGTCGCGGTCGATGCGCAGCGGGGCCAGATCATGCAGAGGTATCTGCAATATCGATGAGCTGTAACGCAACTCGAACCCTGCCCGCTTTCCTCCSGYGCCGTCCACGCGCGGCACCCGTTCCCACGAATCGTGTTCGACACCGAGATAGAGCGASSATTCGTCGARYTCGRCYGACAMGATCGACGCGGCATCCACTTCGACATGACGCATCCCGCCACCCAGCTTGCTCACCAGCAGCGCCGGCTTCCGCCGCAGCGTCCGTGGCGGAATATCCGGCGAGGGTGCGATGTCGTTGTTCCTGCGTGTAGTCGTCATGCACCAGGCGCCGGAGCGTCCCGCGCCGATCAGATGGCGCCCTTCGGCGTATTCCGAACGGTCGATGCCGTCGRTRCCGATGTGAACCAAAGGGCCGTCGCGGTGATTCTGTATCCACACCCCGGACTCGTCCGCCGCGATCTGTACTGGGCCGGAGCCCGGTGGTGCGGGAGGAAGATCAGTCCACGCCACCAACCCCGCCAACGATTCTGTGTGCGGATCAATCAGTGCCGCAACGGGTTGACGCTCGTCAACCACCCACAGGTGAGCAGCGGCGAAGAAGACATATCGAGGGCGCAGGAACCTGCGCCCGAGGTCGGCGCTCACGCGCCTTTCAGCAGAGTCATGACATCGACGGTACCAGCGAA
>NZ_JBFUJB010000055.1:0-1765 GCF_056401575.1 Rhodococcus sp. P4_E4
GTAAGATCCCTCAAAGACGATGAGGTAGATAGGTTCGAGGTGGAAGCGCGGTGACGTGTGCAGCTGACGAATACTAATCGATCGAGGACTTAACCAAAATGAATTTGAATGGTTTTCAATGACCCGTTTATCCAGTTTTGAGTGAACAAGAATAGTTTTTTATTTTAAAAAACRCTTGTAAWTCTCRTSAGACTTGWTATAATAAATCTTGTCTTAAAAAAWRAATACCCAGTCYRGTGATRATGGCRAAGAGGTCACACCCGTTCCCATACCGAACACGGAAGTTAAGCTCTTTAGCGCCGATGGTAGTTGGGGGTTTCCCCCTGTGAGAGTAGGWCRTCGCTRGGCGATTTATTYCGGAGGATTAGCTCAGCTGGGAGAGCATCTGCCTTACAAGCAGAGGGTCGGCGGTTCGAGCCCGTCATCCTCCACCATTTTTMTTTTTAACACCGTGCCGGTGTAGCTCAGTTGGTAGAGCAACTGACTTGTAATCAGTAGGTCGAGGGTTCGACTCCTTTCGCCGGCACCATTGTTAGAGCCATTAGCTCAGTTGGTAGAGCATCTGACTTTTAATCAGAGGGTCGTAGGTTCGAATCCTACATGGCTCACCATTTTYATAYTAAGTTGCGGGTGTGGCGGAACTGGCAGACGCACTAGACTTAGGATCTAGCGCCGCAAGGCGTGGGGGTTCGACTCCCTTCACCCGCACCATTTTYACAATWTTATACGAGCGGAAGTAGTTCAGTGGTAGAACACCACCTTGCCAAGGTGGGGGTCGCGAGTTCGAACCTCGTCTTCCGCTCCATATCTTCTTRAATGCCGGGGTGGCGGAACTGGCAGACGCACAGGACTTAAAATCCTGCGGTAGGTGACTACCGTACCGGTTCGATTCCGGTCCTCGGCACCATCTTTCATAAAACATAATATTTAGCGCCCGTAGCTCAATTGGATAGAGTACTTGACTACGAATCAAGCGGTTAGAGGTTCGAGTCCTCTCGGGCGCGCCATAATTTTTGACTCGGGAAGTAGCTCAGCTTGGTAGAGCACTTGGTTTGGGACCAAGGGGTCGCAGGTTCGAATCCTGTCTTCCCGACCAGTTTATTTTATCCCTTTTACGGGGCCTTAGCTCAGCTGGGAGAGCGCCTGCCTTGCACGCAGGAGGTCAGCGGTTCGATCCCGCTAGGCTCCACCAACATTTTATAAAGATCCTGGCGGCGTAGCTCAGCTGGCTAGAGCGTACGGTTCATACCCGTGAGGTCGGGGGTTCGATCCCCTCTGCCGCCATTTTTTAGGACCTTTAGCTCAGTTGGTTAGAGCAGACGGCTCATAACCGTCCGGTCGCAGGTTCGAGTCCTGCAAGGTCCACCACTTATATACTGCGGAGGTATACCCAAGTCCGGCTGAAGGGATCGGTCTTGAAAACCGACAGGGGAGTCAAATCCCGCGGGGGTTCGAATCCCTCTACCTCCTCCATTTTTACTAAGTGTGTGGTGTAAGATCATYAAACATATAAACATACATATACTCGCTCTAAAGAAATCGTGAGGGTGGCGCAAATCGCCAAACGAAGATGTCAAACTTACTAGAAGCGTTGAGTCATAGTGTTTATAACAATAATATTATCGCGGGGTGGAGCAGCACGGTAGCTCGTTGGGCTCATAACCCAAAGGTCGCAGGTTCAAATCCTGCCCCCGCAACCAAATGGTCCCGTGGTGTAGCGGTTAACATGCCTGCCTGTCACGCAGGAGATCGCGGGTTCGATTCC
>NZ_JBFUJB010000056.1:0-1614 GCF_056401575.1 Rhodococcus sp. P4_E4
CGGGAGTTGTTCGAGGCGTCGACCGTTGAAGGGCTTGCTGCCCGACTCGGTTCTCATGTTGGTGGTGGTTCGCGTGCGGCGTTGACTGCGCAGGTGCGTCCGGCGCAGGTGCCGTTGTCGTTTGCGCAGCAGCGCATGTGGTTCCTCAATCGATTCGACACGGCATCGGCTGTCAACAATGTCCCTGTTGCCGTTCGGCTCACGGGTGCGCTCGATCTGGCCGCCCTGAATTCGGCAGTTCACGATGTTATCGGTCGCCACGAGGTTCTGCGCACGGTCTACCCCGAGGTCGACGGAATCGGCTACCAGAAGATCCTCTCGGCTGGAGATGTCTCGATCGATCTCGGTGCAGAACGCGTCACCGACGACCGAATCCAGGCGGAGCTGTATTCGTTCTTCGCCCAGGGCTTCGATGTCACCGTCGAGGTTCCGTTGCGCGCCAAGCTGTTCCAGGTCGCCGATGATGACTTCGTGTTGTCGTTCGTGGTGCATCACATCTCGACCGACGGCTTCTCGATGAGCCCGTTGACCCGGGACGTGATGACCGCGTACTTCGCCCGCTCACAGGGTCAAGCCCCGGTGTGGACGCCGTTGCCGGTGCAGTATGCCGACTACGCACTGTGGCAGCGTGAGGTTCTCGGGTTCGAGGACGATCCGCAGTCAATCATCGCGCAGCAGATCAACTACTGGTCCGATGCCCTGGCCGACCTGCCCGAGCAGCTGGACCTTCCCAGTGATCGCACCCGCCCCGAGATCGCAACGGGACAAGGAGCGAACCACACCTTCACCATCGACCCGCAACTGTGGGCCGATGTGGAAGCAACAGGTCAGGCGGCGGGCGCAACGCCGTTCATGGTCGTCCACTCTGCGCTGGCCGTGCTGCTGGCACGGTTGTCCGCGACAACCGACATCGCAATCGGCGCTCCTGTCGCCGGTCGCGGTGAAGCGCAGCTCGACGATCTGATCGGCATGTTCGTCAACACTTTGGTGCTGCGCACCGAGGTTGATCCGTCGATGTCGTTCACGGATCTGTTGGCTTCTGCGCGTGAAGTGGATCTGCAGGCGTTTGCCCACGCTGACGTTCCGTTCGAGCGGATCGTCGAAGCGCTCGATCCGGTGCGTTCGCAGGCACACCACCCGCTGTTCCAGGTGGCATTGACCTTCCAGAACCTTGGCCAGAGTGCTCTCGAACTGCCCGGACTCACCGCCGCTGCTGTGGAATTCGACGCAGCACTGGCCAAGTTCGATCTGCAATTCACTCTTGAAGACGCCGCTGACGCCGGTATGTCCGGCACTCTGACCTACGCGACGGATCTGTTCGACGCGTCGACAGCGGCCGAGTTCGCTGATCGCTTCGTGTCCGTCCTCCGTGGCGTTGTCGCGAATCCGACTGCTGCCGTTGGCGACGTGGATGTTCTGACCGCCGGTGAGTTGGATCGCGTTCTGTCATGGAGCGACACGGGTGTCGATCGTGGTGTGGATTCGACGTTGTCGGCGTGGTTCGATGATGCTGCTGCGCGGTTTGGTGATCGGACCGCGGTGCGGTTCGGTGGCGAGTCGTTGTCTTATGGTGAGTTGTCGGTTCGGGCGAATCGGTTGGCGCGCAGGTTGATT
>NZ_JBFUJB010000057.1:0-1521 GCF_056401575.1 Rhodococcus sp. P4_E4
ATGCCGGTCAGGGACTCCATGAGGTGAGACGTCCCCGTGTTGAGCACACATCGCGGAGACCCACTTATTGCGCCGGGCTCTTTGTTCCACCCGGCATCTCCACCCTAAAACAGTCCCTTAGATTCGGATGACGGGCGATTGGAACCGTTACCAACCGCGAGCCCACACCATAGCTTCCGGAGCGAGTTTCGGCTTCTGGCTGACCATGCAAGACGAATACCGTTCCACTGCAAACTATCTCGGATCGCCCTCGAAGCCCACGAACGGGGCACAYTTCGCCAGCCCCTGGAGCGCATCTCGATCGGTCATTGAACCGAATCATTCGAATCGGTTGGGTTATGCCAGAGGTGGGAGATGGACAACTTGTCCTGCATAAGCCAGGCCGGCACCGAATCCGAGCAGCAGCGCCGTGTCTCCGTGTCGGGCCTCGCCGGAACGGAGAAGTTGTTCCATGGCCATCGGAATCGATGCTGCGCTGGTATTTCCGCTTTCGGTGATGTCGCGGGCAACTGCGACGGTGTCGGGCAGTCCCAGCGTTCGTACGAGCGCGTCGGTGATGCGACTGTTGGCTTGGTGTGGAACGAACGCGTCGAGGTCGTGGGCCGTGATTCCAGCTTTGTCCAGTGCGTCGCGGCAGGCCTTCTCCAAAAAGGTTATTGCCCAGCGAAATACAGCCTGGCCGTTCATTCGGATGTACGGTCGTTCACTGCGTTCGCCGGATTGCTCGGCCGCAGCGACCTCGGCGAARTACTGGGTGAAGTCCTTGTCCTGCTTGATTGCAGACGTCTGGCTTCCATCCGAACCCCATGCGACCGGACCGATACCTTCGGACTCGGACGGACCGACCACGACTGCTCCAGCCCCGTCCGCGAAAATGAACGCACAGGTACGGTCGGTCGGATCGAGCAGATCGGAAAGCCGTTCCACGCCGATCACCAGAACATGGCGTGCCTGACCCGCGCGGACGAGGGCTGCGGCGTTGCCGAGCGCGTAGCAAAAGCCCGCGCACCCAGCTGAGACGTCGAACGCTGCGGTGTCGTGCAATCCGAGTTCCGTCGCCACGACCGCGCCCGCGGAGGGGCCGAGCACCATTTGCGACGATGTCGCGAGTACGACTGCATCGATCTGTTCGGCGGCGATTCCGGCCGCGGCGAGTGCGCTGCGAGCGGCGCTGACGCTCATCGCCACGATGGTTTCGTCCGGTTCCGCCCACCCGCGCGCTGCAATTCCCGACCGGGTGCGGATCCATTCGTCGGAAGAGTCGATACGATCGACGATTTCGGAATTGGGGACACTCCGTCGGGGCCGGTAAACGCCCAGCCCCAAGAGGGCCGTATGAGTAACGGAAGGTGCTGTGGAAATGAGCACGGAATCCTCTCCGGGGGACCTGACAGTCCACGTCCCCTGCATCTAACATGAACCAAACAGCCCACACAAACGCACGCGCCGCCAATGCCCTCTTGTTAGGGGCACAAAATCGCGCTGATAGCCCTTCCAGTGGGCAATCCGACCTTGTATGGT
>NZ_JBFUJB010000058.1:0-1170 GCF_056401575.1 Rhodococcus sp. P4_E4
CCTCGCCGACCCGGAGCTGACACCGGAAGAACGTGCTGCGCTCGAAGCGCAGGCGAACTTCATCGGCCCGATGACCCCGGAGGGCGAACAAGCACGCAGGGACGCACAAAACGTCCTCGCCGCCAACCCCCCGGAGCCGGCAGATTCAGACCTCGGCCAGCTCATGGTCGGTGACCCCAACCACGAGGTCTCCGAACCACCGATCACCGACACAGGAACCGGAAACCCTGTCGGCGACGCGATACTCGCCGATCAAACCCAGGAGCCGATCACTTCGAACATCGGCGGGCACGACTACACCACAGAACCCGCGGACCCAGCGGATTCAGACCTCGGCCAGCTCATGTCCGGTGACCCTAACTCCGAGGTCTCCGAACCACCGATCACCGAAACAGGAACCGGAAACCCCGTCGGCGACGCAATACTCGCCGATCAAACCCAGGAGCCGATCACTTCGAACATCGGCAGGCAGGACTACACCACCGAACCTGTCGTCACTGACACCTCCTTCACGGACGAAAACGGAACCAACTGGTCCGGCACACCCTCGAAGGTGCCGAACGTGTGGAGCTGGACGTACACCGACGCGCAGGGAGAAGTACACGACCTGCAGGTCACCTACGACGAGCAGGGACGCCCCTACCAGGTTTTCGACCATTCCAACTCGGAACTGTCCCTGTACGACTGGAGCACCGGCGAACCAGTTCGGATAGGCGACGCGCAGCATCTGGACCCCGGTGTCGCTTACGATCAGCCCTACACCGACGAGATCATGAGCTTCGTTCTCCCACCATTGCGTGGGGGGCGTCTGATTGCTGGCGCAGTCCGGGCYGAAGACCTGATCGTCTCGAACCGGACAACACCCACCCGGCCCCCGGTTACTTCACCATCGACCCCTGCTCAAAACATTCCCCGGCCGGGCACACTGCCACCGCGCGGCATACCCGTCATCGACGGCACAGTTCCACCTGCCGAACATGACCACCCCACGATCCCTTCCGTGAATGAACCTGCACGCCCGGATCCCACGATTCCGGAACCCTCGCAACCCRCTTCGCCCGGCGATCCCGACCGCGGCCAGTGGGAACCATCCACGCCGGGGGAGATCGGTGATCCAGGGCCGAACCTGACACCAGGAATTTCTACCCCGAATGTTCCCTCGCCAGGTCA
>NZ_JBFUJB010000059.1:0-1092 GCF_056401575.1 Rhodococcus sp. P4_E4
ACCGTCGGCGGATTCCTTCTATCAGTACGACGGTTCGGCACCGCTGTCGTCGTATCAGCCTGGGGCCGTTCTCAAAACGAGGACCTTGCCCTATCACGTCGTCAACATTCCGACCCCGTTGCAAGCCGTGCAGGTGTTGTACCGGTCGACCGACGCTCTCGGCCGGCCGTCTGCGAATGTCACRTCGATTCTTCGACCACCCAATGCCCAGCCGGACAAAGTTGTCTCGTTCCAGTCGGCCTACGATTCGCTGAACCCGGAAGACGGTCCGTCACGAGCTGTYGCGGGGGACACCYCGATCGGCAGCCTGACCGCCAGCGGACGGAACGTCGCCTTCGGCGGGACTCTCGCTTCCGGCGAAGCTGYCATGTTCGGTCCCCTACTGGCACTGGGYTACACCGTCGTCATTCCCGACACCGAAGGGCCGAAYGCAGACTTCGCGGCGGGACCCGAATACGGAATGATGACTCTCGACTCTCTTCGCGCCGCCCGTARCACTCCCGAGACAGGTATTGCCGACTCAGCCGAGATCGGCCTGATGGGATACTCGGGCGGAGCAATCGCCACCARCTGGGCGTCCATCCTCGCTCCGGACTACGCCCCGGACATCAACGAGGACCTGATCGGCGCCGCCCAGGGTGGACTGTTGGTCAACCCGGCGAACAACCTCCGGTACGCAAACGGAAGCATCGGCTGGGCAGGCGTTGTCGGGATGGCAGTYGTCGGACTTGCCCGTGCCTACGACATAGATTTCGATCCGTATCTCGGCGATCGCGGACGCGAACTCCTACCTCGCATCGAGGATGCCTCGATCGGGAACGTCATCCTGCAGTACCCGGGGGTGACCTGGCAGGACCTTGCCAAACCAGAGTATGCGAACCCCAACTCGGTGCCCGAGTACGTCGACGTCGCCAACAAAATCAACATGGGCAACGCGCCGATACCCACCATCCCTATGTTCATCGCTCAAGCCGCAAACGGAGCCCTCGAGGGCACCCAGCCAGGTGGACCCGGCGTCGGCCCTGGCGACGGAGTCATGGTTGCCGGGGACGTCCGCACACTCGCCACTCGTTATTGCGACGCAGGTTTGTC